>NCEH01000135.1 GCA_002304505.1 Rhizobiales bacterium 32-66-11
CGCGCTTGCGGCCGAGGAAACGTTAGTCAGGTCCGCTTTGCGTCAGTTTCGGCCTCGGACATTTATCGGCGATATGTCCGCTTCTCGTTTGAAGTCCCCGAAAGCAGTCAGTCCGCTCCCGGCCCCATACTCGCCGTACCAGGCAAGCGGGCGAATGCCCAAAACCGGACGCTCCGAACTTCGCCTAAGGGTCATCACCCGTCTTTTGCGCCAGAAGCGATGCCGGAGACCGCGATCGAATGGCACTCCATTGCGCCGGGCAAGTCGATCCAGAATGCCTTCGTGGAGAGTTTCAACGGCCGCCTGCGGGATGAGGGCCTCAACGAGCACGCCTTCTCCTCGCTTGGACACCCGCGGCGGCACGGAGCCTTACGAGGAACGCGCCGTGGTGTCCCAGGTCTGCGAGCTCATCGAGCGCTTCGGCGATAGCCGTTTTGATCCGCTGGGCTGCGATATTCCCGAGCGACCGGCTCTCAATCGCCTGGGATTCCGCCGGGTGCACGAGGGGCGGCGGGAATGGCTAATCCCCAAGGAGACGTGGCACGCGGAGGTCATCAAAGGCCATGACCCGAAGCTTGCCGCCAAGACACTGGTGAAACGCGGCATGCTCCGCCGCGGCGGCGATGGAAATACCTGCCATGTGACAGTCGACGGTCGGCTGCGACGCTTTTACGTGCTCACGGATGCTGTTCTTGGTGGAGGTGCAGATGACCTCCCTGAATGACATATTCTCTGCCGCCTTCGATGGTTTCACTCGCATGACCCGTAGCGATACGGCTTACGCTACGCCTGACACTGCTGGCAGTTACGCCATTAACGGCTGTTACGCGGTCATGAAGACGGCAGGCACCATCAGCGCCGATAGGCTGGATGCCTTTGAAGAGCGTGCCGCCATCGCCGAGCATGATGGTGGTCTTCCCAGGGCGCATGCGGAAGTGCTCTCGGCCCTCGAAACCTTGGATCTTGGCCCGAACAGCGTGCGGATCGTCGCCACGGTCGCGCGCCGCCTCGAATTCCTCGCTCGCACGGGCCATCTCAAGCCAGTGAAGCCGGAGTGCAGCTGATGAAGAGCCAATGCCTCACGCCCCGCCAGGAGCGCTTCGTCGACGAGTATCTGGTGGATCTCAATGCCACGCAGGCGGCGATCCGGGCCGGATACAGCCGCCGCACGGCACGCCAGATCGGCGAGGAGAACCTGTCGAAACCTGACATTGCGGCGGCTGTGTCAAAGCGCCAGGCGCAACGTGCCGCGCGCGTGGAGATCACGATAGATCGCGTCCTTCAGGAGGTGGCGGCAGTTGCGTTTGCGAACGTCAGCGATCTTCTGACGCTGACGGCACGGTGAAGCCGATCCAGGATTTGTCGCCAAACATCACCGCGGCGATCGCGAACCTTGAGGTCTTGGAAATGCGAGATCCGGACGGTGTGCCAGTCGGATCGGCGAAGAAGCTGCGCCTTGCAGACAAGCTTGGGGCCCTGACCCTTCTCATGCGCCACATGGGCATGCTGAACGACAAGTTGAAGCTACAAGGCGAGCCCGAAAATCCGCTGACGCTCCTGATCCGATCCGTCCAGGGCACTTCAATCAGGCCTGTGCAGACCATCGACCTGGAACCCGAGGACGCGTGATGCTTCCCCGCGTGGGTGCTGCTTTGGGAAGGGGCGCCGTCGGCTACCCCCGATCCTTGGACAGATATCCGGTCAGTTTAAGCTACTCTCCGGGCCTGCTGGTCGGTTTCGATGGCATTGAAGTGGACCATCTTGCGGCTCCTAATGAATGAGGACCGCGAGATCGGCAACAGGTGGCACTGCGCACGGACCGACAGCGAAGGGTGATGGAGTTCAACCATCCCGCACCTCACTTTCCGGTCCAGGGCTTGAGCTTTCGCAATAAAAATCGTTGGCGACGGCCAGTTCCCCGATCTTGGCATGCAGCGATCGGACCGTGTCCTCGTCGACCTCGCTGGTCTTCCTGGCGCCGCGCTCGAAGATGTCGGCCGCTCCCGTTGAGGAGGGCGTTCTCCACAGATGGATCATTGTCGGATGCACGCCATATTCGGCGGCGAGCTCAGACACCGTGCGCTCCCTGAACGGCCTTCAGCGCCACGCGAGTCTGGAAAGCCCGCATCATGGTTCCTGCGTTGCGGATATCCTGATCTCCTCCTGGTCGGAGACCAACTGACGTCAAAGCGTAGCTTTCGTCACAGCCCAATGGGGAGCAGCTCATCTGCGCCGAGCAGCCGATCTTCACCGTGATCGACATAAGCGCCTGCCAGCGCGGCGGCCCGATGCAACGCCTGTGGACGCCCATGAACGCCCGCGGCATTTCCGTATTTTTTCCGTACGGATCGCGTTCGCGCGCCGAATATTGGGCTAAGCGCTTGAAAAAATTGGCGCTCCCAAGGGGAATCGAACCCCTGTTTTCGCCGTGAGAGGGCGACGTCCTAGACCGCTAGACGATGGGAGCTGCGCGGAAGGGGCTCCGTATAACCGCGAACCGGGCCGCCAGCAAGTCCTTCCTTGCAGGCTTTCGATGTCATCCCCAGGACCGGTGCCAGGTCGACGCCAGGCCCGCCCCCAAACAGGTGCCAGCTCTGCCCCAAAGCAGGCGCCGCGCGGGCCGGCAAAAAGGCGCCCGCGGCTTGCCGGCACCGACCGAGCCGGTCAGGCTTTTGTCGGTCCAAGGTCCAAGGTCCAAGGTCCAAGGTCCAAGGTCCAAGGTCCAAGGTCCAAGGTCCAAGGTCCAAGGTCCAAGGCGAAAGGCGAAAGGCGAGTCAGGGCAGGGGGCGCGGGCGGTGGCCGAAGATGGCGCTGCCGATGCGCACATGGGTTGCACCCTGGTGAATCGCCACGCCGAAATCCGCGCTCATGCCCATGGACAAGCCCGGCAACCCGTTGCGCACGGCGATCTGCGCCAGCAGCGCGAAGTGCGGCGCCGGCACGTCGTCGACGGGGGGAATGCACATCAGCCCCGCCACGGTGAGGCCGCAGGCCTCGCGGCATTCGGCGATGAAGGCGTCCGCCTCCTGCGGCAGGACGCCCGCCTTCTGCGGCTCCGCTCCGGTGTTCACCTGCACGAACACCGGCAGGTGGCGGCCCTGGCGGGCCATTTCCTCGGCCAGGGCGCGGGCGATCTTCGGCCGATCGACGGTGTGGATCACATCGAAGGTCTCGACCGCCTCGCGGGTCTTGTTGGATTGCAGCGGCCCGATGAGATGCAGCATCAGGCCGGGGGTGGCGGCCCGGAGTGCGGGCCACTTCTCGCGCGCTTCCTGGACCCGGTTCTCGCCGAACACCCGCTGGCCGGCTGCGATCACGGGATGGATGTCCGGCGCCGGGAAGGTCTTAGATACCGCGATCAGTTCCACAGCGCCGCTGGGGCGGCCGGCTTCGCGGCAGGCAAGGTCCAGTTCGGCGCGCACCCGGGCGAGGCGGTCTGCGGGTCCTTCGTGATCCAGATCGGGCATGGGCGATGATCCTTACGTGCGCCCCGCAGGGCGTGTGGCATTGTGGCTCCCTTTTGTCGAAAGATCGCGGTAGAAGGAAGATAGGGGGTGTCCGCAGGGCAGGCGGGCGGGAGATGCTGGACATACATGGCCGATCAAGCTCAGGGACTTTGGGGCCGGCGGCGGCGGCGGAATGTCAGCATCAGACGGCGGCTCGCCTATTTGATCCTGCTCGTGGCGCTGCCGATTTCCGCCGAGCGGATCTATGCGCTGCTCGCCTCGCGCGACGAGCAGATCAGCCACACCTATGAACAGCTGCGCGATATCGCCGAATCCGCCGCGCTCGCCCAGCGCGAGACGATCGGCACCGCGCAGGCGGTGGTGCAGACGCTGAGCCGCCAGGCCTCGGCCCTGATGCAGGATCCGGCGGGGTGCGAACAATTCCTGCGCCACCTCAATAATGAGGCGGTCGGGATCCAGGGCGCGTTGATCGCGGGCGCCGACGGCCGCGTGGTGTGCGCCAGCACACGCGCGCTCATGGGCCTCGATCTGTCCGACCGCGACTATGTGCGCGCCGCCTTTGAAAAACCGCAGCCGGTCATCAGCCACCTGATCACGGCCCGCAACACCGGCCGCAGCGTGATCGCCATTGCCGAGGCGGAGCGGGATCCGCAGGGCGATCCCATCGGGCTCGCGGCGGTGGGCGTGGATCTGCAATGGATGTCTCGCATCGCTGCCCAATCCGGCGTGGAGGACGGAGTCGTGGTCTGCATTCTCGACGGCAAGGGCACCATTCTGGTGCGCTATCCGGTGGGCACGGATCTCGTTGGAAACAATTTTCGCGATCATCCGCTGATCCAGCGCGTCCTCGCCGGCACCGAGGGACAGGTGAAGGCGGTGGGAGTCGATGGCCAAGAGCGCTATTTCGCCTTCGCCCGCCTCGCCGGCACCGAGCTGCGGGTCCTGGTAGGGAGGGATGTCTCGTTGGTGATCTCCGATATCGACCAGCGCATCCTCACGATTTTCTTCGCCCTGCTCGGCGGCGTGGTGATGTTGATTGGCCTGGCCTGGTATGCGGCGGAGAAGCTGGTGGTGGAGCCGGTGCAGCAGCTCGCGGTCGATATCGGCGCGATCGGGCGGGAAGATGTGGATACCATCAGCCATGTGCGGGTGGAGGAGTTCCAGCCGCTGGTGGCCGCCTTCGACGAGATGAACCAGCGCCTGTCGGAGCGCACCGAGGAATTGCGCAGCCAAAATGGCCGCCTCGCCGCGTTGGCGCGCATGGACGGGCTGACCGGCCTCGCGAACCGCCGCACGTTCGACGTGCAATTGTCGGAAGACTGGGTGCGCGCCGGCGACCTGCGGCGGCCGCTCGCATTGGTGATGGCCGACGTGGACCATTTCAAGCTGTTCAACGACGGCCGCGGCCATCTGGCGGGCGACGACGCGTTGCGCAGCGTGGCGCGCATGCTCTCGGCGGCGACCGCCGGAACGTCCTATCTGGCGGCCCGCTATGGCGGGGAGGAATTCGTGGTCCTCCTGCCCGATACGGATCTCGCCGGGGCGGTGGAATTCGCCGAGGACGTGCGCCGGCTCGTCGCCGCTTTGGGCATCGAGCATCCCGGCGTGCCGGCGCGCCGGCTCACCGCGAGCTTCGGCGCGGCTGCGACCGTGCCACGCTTTCCCGGCTCCCCCGACACTCTGCTTGCGGCGGTGGATGCGGCGCTCTACGAGGCCAAGAAGCAGGGGCGCAATCGCGTGGTGGCGGCACCCGACCTCGCCGCGGAGCGCCTGTGATGAGCGGCGCGGCCCGCCGGCCTGGCTGCGGCGCGCTGGCCGTGGTGGTGCGCGCGGATAAGGTGCTGCTGGTGCAGCGGGCCAATCCGCCGGACCAGGGCCTGTGGGGCTTCCCCGGCGGCCGCATCGAATGGGGCGAGACCGCCGCCGATGCGGCGGTCCGCGAGCTGCGCGAGGAAACCGGCGTCGAGGCGCTCGCCGGCGCGCCCTTCTGCGCGCTCGATGCGCTGGACCGGGGCGCGCAGGGCGAGGTGCTGCACCATTACGTTCTGGTGGCGGTGCTGTGCCATTGGCGCAACGGCGAGGCGCGGGCCGCCGACGATGCACTGGATACGCGCTGGTTCGATCTCGACGAGATTGCCGCGCGGCAGGATGAATTGAGTCTGCGCGTGCTGGATGTGGCGCGCCAGGCCATGGCCATCGTGGCGCGTGCCTGAACCCGCGCGCGATGGTCTTAAGGAAACGTGCCGCCGGCCGGCAGGGCCGCATCTGGGAGGTTGTCATGTCACATGCGTCGAAGGTTCATCCCGTGGCCCATGCCAAGGCCCCGGCCTTCGATTGGTCGGACCCGTTCCTGCTGGACGACCAGCTTTCCGAGGATGAGCGGCTGATTCGCGACGCCGCCAATGCCTATGCCCAGGGCAAGCTGGCGCCCCGCGTGGTCGAGGCCTATGCGAGCGAGAAGACCGACCGCGCGATTTTCAACGAGATGGGCGAACTCGGCCTGCTGGGCGTCACGGTGCCGGAGGAATATGGCGGCGCGGGCGCCTCCTACGTGGCTTATGGCCTGGTGGCGCGGGAAGTGGAGCGGGTGGACAGCGGCTATCGCTCCATGATGAGCGTGCAATCCTCGCTCGTCATGTATCCCATCCACGCCTATGGCGACGAGGCGCAGCGTCGCAAATACCTGCCGAAGCTCGCCTCGGGCGATTATGTCGGCTGCTTCGGCCTCACCGAGCCGGACGCCGGCTCCGATCCCGCCGGCATGAAGACCAAGGCGGTGAAGATTGACGGCGGCTATCGCCTCACCGGCACCAAGACCTGGATTTCAAACGCCCCGATCGCCGACGTGTTCGTGGTGTGGGCGAAGTCGGACGCCCACGACAACGAAATCCGCGGCTTCGTTCTGGAGAAGGGCACGAAGGGCCTCTCCGCCCCGAAGATCGGCGGCAAGCTCTCCCTGCGCGCCTCCATCACCGGCGAGATCGTCATGGACGGCGTCGAGGTGGGCGAGGATGCGCTTTTGCCGAACGTCTCGGGCCTGAAGGGACCGTTCGGCTGCCTCAACCGGGCGCGCTACGGCATTTCCTGGGGCGTGCTCGGGGCGGCAGAGGACTGCCTGGCGCGGGCGCGGCAATATACGCTCGACCGCAAGCAATTCGGCCGGCCGCTGGCGGCGACCCAATTGGTGCAGAAGAAGCTGGCGGACATGATGACCGAAATCGCGCTCGGCCTTCAGGGCTCGCTGCGGGTGGGCCGGCTGTTCGACGCGGGCCAGATGGCGCCGGACATGATTTCCATCATGAAGCGCAACAATTGCGGCAAGGCCCTGGATATCGCCCGCGTTGCCCGCGACATGCACGGCGGCAACGGCATCCAGCAGGATTACCATGTCATGCGCCATGCGCAGAATTTGGAGACCGTGAACACGTATGAGGGCACGCACGACGTGCATGCCCTCATTCTCGGCCGGGCGATCACCGGCATCCAGGCGTTCTTCTGAGGCTGGGTTTGCTTCCACGCCGTCATGGCCGGGCGTGTCCCGGCCATCCACGCGGCGCGGCTTAAAGGGCCTTCAGGCGATGTCCCCGCGCGCTGGCGTGGATGCCCGGCACAAGGCCGGGGCCTGACCGGGGGTAGGACGTCGCGTTGGAGAGCCGACAGGCGCTTCTAGGCGTTCAGTCGAACTCCTGCGCCACCTCGCTTAGGAAGGCGAAGACATAGGGCGCGAACGAGCGCCAGCATTCGACTTGAAAGCTCGGTGCGTCGCCCGCGCGCACCACCACCACGTCCGCCTTGCCGAACAGTGTGCGCGTGGCGCTCCCCGCCGGAAAGGCGCCGTCGGCAAGATCGAGCGCGATCCCGGCATTGAGCACGTCGCGGGCCTGCGGGCCGGCGACGCGGATGCCGCAATTGCGGCTGCCCACATCCACCAGCGAGAAGAACCGGCCGATAAGGCCCTGTTCCAGATCCGCGCGAACCTGCGCGCCTTCGCTCTCCGGCGCCACGATCAGCCATTCGTCCGGCCCAAGACGGGCGGCGAAGCGCTCCGCCGTGCCGGAACAGCTGTTGATCGCGCCGGAGAAATCGAAGCCGGCGATCGTTCCAGCGGGCGCGTGCTCGGCGTCCCAGATCCGCAAGGCGAAACGGGTGGCGGGGGCCAGCGGCGTCACCTGCGTGACCCGTGCGCTGGCGACGGGCGCCAGGGCCGGGGTGCGTCGGGCGAGGGTCTGGGTGTCAGCCATGGGTGCTCTCTCCAATCACAGCGCCGTTCACGCGCTTGCCGTCCGCATCGAAGAAGACCGGCACGCCCACCTTCACCGCCGTGAAGCCGGAGGGCGTGGTGACGTGCAGCGTCTCGCCCATGCGTGCCCGTCCGCCCTCCACCAGGGCCATGGCGATGGGATGCCCACAGGCCGCGCTCCAATAAGAGGAGGTGACATGGCCGAGCATCTTCATCGGCACTGGCTGGGCGATGTCGGCCACCACCTGCGCGCCCTCGTCGAGCACCGTGGTGCCGTCGAGGCTGGTGAGGCCGACCAATTGCTTGCGGTCCGGCACGCTCATGTCCGGCCGCGCCAGCGAGCGTTTGCCGACGAAATCCGGCTTCAGTTTGGAGACCATGCCGCCGAGGCCGAGATCGTCCGGCGTCACGGTGCCGTCGGTCTCCTGGCCGACGATGACGAAGCCGCGCTCCGCCCGCAGCACGTGCATGGCCTCGGTGCCGTAGGGCGTGATGCCGAAGCGCTGGCCGTAATCGTACAGCGCTTCCCACACCGCGCGGGCATAATCCGCCGGCACGTTGATTTCATAGCCCATCTCGCCGGTGAAGGAGACGCGGAACAGGCGGGTCGGCACGCCCAGGATATGGCCGGTGCGGATCGCCATATGCGGGAACGCCTCGGGGGAGAGGTCGATGTCGGAGACGAAGGGCGCCAGCACATCGCGCGCCTTGGGCCCCTGGAGCGCGATCACCGCCCATTCCTCGGTGGTGGAGGTGGCGAACACCTTCAGGTCCGGCCATTCGGTCTGCAGATAATCTTCCATATGCGCCAGCACGCGCGGCGCGCCGCCGGTGGTGGTGGTCACATGGAAGCGATCCGGCGCGAGGCGGGCGACCACGCCGTCGTCGAACACGAAGCCGTCTTCCTTCAGCATCAAGCCGTAGCGGCACTTGCCGGGCTCCAGCTTCAGCCAGGCGTTGGGATAGATGCGGTTGAGGAATTCCGCCGCATCCGGCCCCACCACCTCGATCTTGCCGAGGGTGGAGGCATCGAAGATGCCGACGCTTTCGCGCACCGCCTTGCATTCGCGGTTCACCGCCGCATGCATGTCCTCCCCCGCCTTGGGGAAATACCAGGCGCGCCGCCACAGGGCGACATTCTCGAATTTCGCACCGTGCGCCGCCGCCCAGTCATGCAGCGGCGCCTTGCGGATGGGGTCGAACAATTCGCCGCGCGCCGAGCCGATGATGGCGCCGAAGGTGACCGGCGTGTAAGGCGGGCGGAAGGTG
>NCEH01000136.1 GCA_002304505.1 Rhizobiales bacterium 32-66-11
GGAGGAGCATAAGCGACGCCAGGGTGACCCCGTTGCAGGCGGCGGCACGCGCAAGCCCATCATGACAGCCTATCGGCAGCAGGCCCTTGCCTGCGCTGCAGCGATGGCATCTGCGCCGCAGCGTCCGCGCGACCTGAAACACGCCTGCCCTGATGTCCAGAAAATTCTTCGCCGCAACGTGTATGGGTGGTTTGAGCGTTCGGAGCGCGGCGTCTACGCGCTGACCGATCTCGGGCGGAGCGCATTGGCGTCATGGCACGCTGCCGCCGTCCCATGAATGCCACATGGGCACTGGTGTGCGTGGCTATCCGGCGACCATTCAAGGCCTGCTGCTGGCGCTCCGCACGCCAACACCAGCCTCTTCGCGACCGGCTCTTATGGCATCAACCTAAATTGCGGCTGCTCCTCGGAAGGAGGATGCCATGCACGCCAGTCCGAGCGCGCAGGAGGAGCTTGCCGCCGGCGCGGGCGATCAGGCAGGTCGCACCAATGGGCTCCGGAGCGCAGAACACACAGGCAGCCGTTCACGAACAAGCGGTTATCCGCGCCTGTCCGGCCTGAATCTGTGGCTTTGCCTGCCAGCAGCGGCGCGATTTTAGCCCATTGGGCTTCGCTCAACTCGTATCGCTTCGCGGCCATCGCAGGGCTCCCGTGCTGCAAAAACACGGTCCCCTATGAATCAGCATTCTCCAGCCTTGGGAATCCTGAAGGTCGATCCGACCTAGTGGAACCGCGCGACTGCTTGGGCGATGGCGGAGAGCTTCTCCTGCGCCGAGCCGATGCAGCAGATCGGGTTATCGGCGAAGGTGGCGAAGCCGCAATCGGGATGCAGCAGCACGCGTTCACGGCCGAACAGATCGATGGCATGGGATATGCGGGCCGCCACCTCGTCCACGCCCTCGGCGTGCGGGTCCTTCTGATTGACCACCCCGACGCCGATCCGCGCCTCCTGCGGCAGGGCTTGAAGGATTTCCATCTCCCCGGCGCGCGGGGTACACATTTCCAGGAGATAGGCACCCACCTTCACCTGCGCCAAAGTCTCGACCAGCGGGGCATAGCTGCCGGCGAGCGCAACACTCTCATCCGGGGTCCAATTGCCCCGGCACACATGCAGAGCGGTGCGATGGCGCGGGGCGCCCTCCAGCACCGCATTGAGCAGGTCGCGGGCAAACCCGAGTTCATGCTCCGGCGCGAGCGATTCCGAAAGCGCGCCGCACATGAAGCTGCGCTTGTTCTTCGCCCCGGAGAATACCACCTCGGACAACACCGGCTCGTCGAACTGCACCAGCGCCGCGCCGGCATCCATCAGCTCGGCCAATTCCTCGCGCAGCACCCGCACGATGTCCTCGGCCAGCGCCTCGCGGGTGTCATAGGCGCGGTCGGAAATGCATTCCATCCACATGGTGCGGGTGAGCAGATAGGGGCCGGGCAAGGCGACCTTCACCGGCTTGGCGGTAACGCCGCGCGCGAAATCCACCTCATGGGCCACCAGCGGACGCGAGCGCGTGAGCGTGCCGAACACCGCCGGATGGCGCACGTCCCCGGCCGGAATGTCGAGCGCGCGCAACTCCGCCTGGAACTCCTCGGGATCGTCGACCAAGGGCAGCAGGTCGGTGAGCGGGATGAGCTGGCAATTGTCGAGCCGGCTCGCGACGAAGCTCGCATAGCTGTCGCGCCGCTGCTCACCGTCGGTCACGATGTCGACGCCCGCCTTCTCCTGCGCGGCGATGGCGAGGCGCACCGCATCATCGGCGGTCTCCTGGAACGCGGCCTCGGACAGGCGACCTTCCACATAAGCGTGCATGGCCTCGATCATCCAGCGCGGGCGCGGCCAGGAGCCGATGCCGGTCACGGCCAAAGGCGGAATGGCTGGCGGCTCCACAGGCACGCGCGTGCGTGCCGGCACGGCGGGGATAGGGGCCGCCATGGGCGCGGCGGGCGGCGGCGCGGGCGCGCGTTCGGCGAGCGTGCCTTTGCACACCAGGAACGAGCGCTGGCGCTCCACCTTGGTGAAGGACACCAACTCGTTCCCGGTGAGCCGGCACCAGGCCGGCAAATCTTCGTCCACCGAGATTTCCGAGGACAGAATTTCCAGCAGCCCGCCGCGCGGCAGCGGATCGATATGCCGGCGGATCAGCAGCAGCAGCCCGTTGCCGCAATCGAGATCGCCGCCGTCGAAGGAGACGTCCGGACGATGGATCTGGCTTTCGCCGCCTAAGGTCATGATGCGATCCTCAACTGATGGGCCGGCAGGGCGCTCACGCCTTGCGGCGCCGGCCGACTTCGTAACCGACCGCCCCCGCGCCGATGGCGAGGATGCCGACGGCGATTGCGAGCGCAGGCGAGATGCCGGCTTCGACGATGTGCTGCGTTGCCGCAGAAGCGGCGGCGGGAGGGGCGGCGGGGAGCGCGGCCGCCTGGGTCTTCTGGTCGGCGGGCAATGCGGCGGTCTCCAGCCGGGCGGCGGTGGCGTAGGAGCGGGCGAGCATGGCGCGCCCCACATCCTTCAGGATCGCCTGTCCGGCCACCCGCCCCTGCCCGAGCACCAGATCGACATTGGCGACCTGCGGCCCGCCGAGATTGATCGAGCGGTTGCCTTGGGCGTCTTCCACATGCCAGGCGGTGACGGCATCGCCCGCGACCTGGTCCACCGCGATCTTGAAATAGCCCTCGGGCCCGTCCACCGAGCTGCCGGGCTTCAGCCGGATCTCGCTCTTGTTGACCAGCAGGAAGCCGAAATTGTGCCCGGTGGGGCAGCCCACCGGATAGACCGCGAAGCGCGGATCGCGGGCGTAATCGGTGCCGTAGGAAAGGCTGAAGGCCTTGCCGTAGACCTTCAGATTGGCCTTGTCGCCCTCGAAGGCAGTGGGCCAGGGCGAGAGGAAGGCCACCATGTCGCCATCCTCGAACACCAGCGCCTTGCGGGCGGTGGTATCCTCGATCAGCAGGTCCGCCTTGACCGGACCGAGGGTCTTCGAACCCTTGACCGCCCCGCCCTCCAGCAGCTCCAGCGTCACCGTGCCGGCGGCAGCATCGATCCCCGCCACCCGCACCGTGCGATTGCCCACCGGCCAGCTCTCGCCGGCGCCGGCAAGGCCGGCGAACACTTTGTCCTCGGCGAGCAGGATGCGGTCCATGCGCACGCCGGAAATCCAGTCGAACACCAGCTTCTGCCCCGAGACTTCGCGCGCCTGCCCCTGGTTGTAGAGCTGCGCGAAGCGATTGCCCCACCAGGAGGTCTCGGTGCCCGACAGTTCCGGCGCGCCGAACGCCCATTCCCAGTCGGTGCCGGCGATGGTGCGCACGTGCAGCGAATGGTTGGCCATCTTCTCATGGCCGACGGTGGCGTAATAATGATAGACCTGCCCGCCCACCACCACGCTGCCGCCGGCCGGGATGGTGACGTTCTCCTTCACCTCGATCGTCATGTCGTAATCGACATAGGTGGGCAGGCGGCCGAGCACCGGCACCTGCTCGCCGCGCAGCGCCACCTCGCCGCCCCAGGTGTCTTCCATGAAGGCCAGGCCACCGGGCGGGATCACCACCTCGCCATTCTCGACCCGGCTCTTGCGAATGAAGACCGCGTCGTATTTCAGCGGCTTGCGGCCGAAATCGTCGGTCACGGCGCGGCCCTGCGGCAGGCCGGGAAGGCCGGGCACATAGGCCGGGCTCACGCCGCGCTCGGAGGGCAGCGAGAA
This sequence comes from Rhizobiales bacterium 32-66-11, assembly GCA_002304505.1. Lineage (GTDB taxonomy): Bacteria > Pseudomonadota > Alphaproteobacteria > Rhizobiales > Xanthobacteraceae > NCEH01. The sequence goes on from NCEH01000136.1 coordinate 3,699, forward strand.
GGGCGGCGGCGCGATCTCGCCGCTGGCGATGGGGTGGGCGAGCGGCCAGCCCGGCTTGGCCGGCGTCAAGATGGTCGAATAATCGGCCGCGAGCGCGGGACCGGCGAGCAGCGCGGCGGAAGCGAAGGCGATCAGGACCTGTTTCACGGGCGTTCTCCCTTCAGGCGTTGGCCTGCGGCTCGCAGGATTGGACGACGCGGGCGCCGGGCAGCGGGCAGGCATTGGCGCGGCGCGCCAGGAACAAGGTGCCCCAGCCGGTCAGCAGCAGCGTGTTGAGGAACAAGAGCCATTTCGGCACGCCGACCAGGAAGCTGCCGGCGATGCCGATGCCCACCACCGAGAGCGCGGGGGCGAGGCAGCCGATGCACAGGGCCGAGACGGCGAGCAGTCCGCCCCCAGCGGCAAGGCCGGCGGCCCCCGCCCCGCCGCGCCTTCCCACCCGCAGGGCGAAGGCAGCGAAGGCGGCGGCGAGGCCGATGGTGGCGGCGGTGAAATATTCCTGCTTGCGCTGGAAGCTGACGAGAAAAGCCTGCGAGCGCTCATAGGTAAGCGTGCCCTGCGACACGTATTCCTCGGGCAGGAAGCCGCATTCCTCGGCCGCCTGCACGCTCGCCGGCATCTGGAACAGCGCGAACGAGACGCCGACATAGCCGAGCGCCGCGACGAGGAATACGGCCAGCATCATCCGGATCGGTATCATCGTCACGGCCTCCCGGTTTCGCTCAGTAGCTGATGGAAGGCGCGCCTTCGCTCATGAATTCGACGAGCTTGGCGCCGCCGACGATCTTCGCCCCGTCCACCAGGGCGGTCTCATCGAGCGCGCGCTTCTTGAAGCACGGCGAGCAGACATAGATGGTGCCGCCGGCCGCCGCGAAATTGGTCATCAGCTCCTTCAGGGGGGCGAAGCCCTCCTCGTGGATGTCATCGGCATAGCCCTTCTGCGACAGCCGCGTGCCCTCGATAGAGAGGAACACCACGGTCTCCTTGTCGGAGGCCACGGCGGCATTGGCGATGACGAAGCCGACCGTCGCCTTGTCGGTGTCGTTCTTGGCGCAGCTGATGGAAATGACGAACTTGCCGGGCATGCGGGCTCACTCCTTGGGTTGGGTTCAGCTCCAGTCCAGCCGCGACCGGATCAGGAAGCTGTGGGTCTCGGAATCGTGGCGGATCAATTCGTTGCGGGTCATGCGGCACCAGGCGGGCAGGTCCTCCGGCGCGCCGGTATCGTGGGCGATCACCTCCAGCACGCGGCCGGGCATGGCTTTGAGGCGGATGCGCAGCAGCATCACCAGTTCGCCGCAGCCCATGTGGCCGGCGTCCCAGCTCTCCACCGCCTCGTGCGCTGCGGTCCCGCCCATGCGTCGTCCTCACGCATCGGCCTGCGAACAGCGTTAGGCCGCCGTTTCGGGCCGATGCACCTATGGATTGGGAAGAGGAGCGGTGTCCGGTCGTCGACGCCCTGCGGATTTCACGGCAGGAGCCAGCCCTCACGGAGCATAGCGTTGCGGAAGGAGACCACTCGACATGGAAGGTAACAGGGCGCCGGGCGCCGTCAAGGACCTTCGACGCGCCGCGCGCATCCTTGATCCCGTCGCGCGGCCGGCGGAGGGCGTCTGCGGCGGTGGGAATCGACATGAGTGCCGCCTTGAGCCTTTCCCCCAATGCCCTGGCACGGTCGCCGCGATGACCGCGCCCGCTCGGACGAGGCGCGCAAGGTGTCGCTCGGCACCATGACCAATCTCATGTCGCGCGGCCGCAAGCGCGGCCTTGCCGGGGTCATCGCCACCCAGCGCCTCGCCAAGCTGGCCAAGAATGTCGCGGCCGAGGCGTCCAACTTCCTCATGGGCCGCACCTTTCTAGACATCGACATAGCCCGCGACGCCGACCTGCTGGGCATGGAGCGCTACGGGAGAGGTGGACGGCGCAGTGGGGCGTGAGGGGGTGCGGGCGTCAAGAGACCGCTCCTTGGCCCCTCACACCCCGACCCTCTCCCCGGCGGGGAGAGGGGGTACGTGTGGGGACAGCGGCAAGGCACCGAGAGGAGCAAGACCCTGGAAGTTTTCGCCTATCCCCACCTCTCCCGTTCCCCACCTCTCCCCCACGGGGAGAAGTCGACCGCGCAGCGGGCGGGTGAGGGGATGGTGCCGTCCAGCGCGCGGATCTCTTCCAGAACGCTCTGGCTCTCGGTGGCCGAAGCGTCGGCATCCAGCACCACATAGCCGACGTCGGCATGGGTCTAGCTGCAGCCGAGCTGCCGTGATCGGACCGAGTCCTCGTCGACCTCGCTGGTCTTCCTGGCCGCTGCATGCCAAGATCGGGGAACTGGCCGTCGCCAACGATTGGGACGGTTAGAGCGGTGGGCCGCTTCTGAGCGTCCGAAAAGTGTTGCCGTGAACCGCGCCGCGGGAGGTGGCCAACTTTGGCCCAACTCGATTGCTTCGCTCAGTAACTCACATAGACTCGCGCTTGCACGTTGGCATCTCCGGTTCGCGTGTAGACGGCGTCAGTAAGCGCGATGCCGGCCACAAGGCTCACGGTAAAGTTCCGGCCGAGCGTATAGTCGAAGCCGGCACCGAGGCCCGCCAACGAATAATCCTGGCTCTCGACCGGGCCGAGCAGGCCCTGATAGCCGTAAGCGCGGCCCCAGCCGACATCGAGGAATGCATAGGGCGAGACCTGGTCGCTCATGCCTCCGACGCCAAGCGCGGGCAGCAGCGCGAACGTGGGGGTACGCAGTTCGTTGCGCCAGACAAGGCCGGTATCCCCCGTTCCGTCGTCCAGTGTGTAGGCGCGCGTTGCATAGAACCCGCCGAGGCTCAGCTGCTCGGTGTCCGGCAGTGGCTGGCCCGCCGCAAGGCCAGTGAACTGGCTGACCCAGTTGAAGCTCCCCGGCAGCCGCGTCACCCGCGTCAGGTCCGCTGCGCCGTAGCCATAGGTGATGTCCGTGACTCGCCCGCCGCTATAGGTGTTCCATTGTGCGCCGTCATTGCCGCCGATCACCCCGCCGGGGTTGCCCACCAGCTTAAGCTCCAGGCTGGTGGTGCCATAGGGGTCCGCGCGCGACACCGACCAGCCGGCCACCAGTTCGAACAGGTCCGCCTGCGCCCCGCCGATGTCCGATGCCCCGAAATAACTGGTGCGCGACACTGTCTTGCCGGTGACACCCAGAAGGAGGTCCCCGGCATAGAGATTCGGCAGCAGATTGGAGATGGCGATGCGGTAATAGATCGGGATTTCCAACGTGGTGTTGTCATAGGTGAAGTCGCTCAGCGCGCCGGTCTGGCGCGTGGCCACGTAATTGGGCGCGATCTCGACGCTCTGCCGTGTGCCCGTGGCGATCACAAGTCGCCCCGCCTGACTGTAGTAGCTCGGCTGCTCCGGGCCGGTGCCGACGCTGCCGGGGTTGCTCCAGAAATTCGGGCTTCCGGTGACTTGATACGACAGGAAGCTCTGCGGCATGCCCACCAATGCCGCGCCGAAGCCGGCGAAATAGCGGTCGAATCCGGTGGAATGGGTGCCGGTGTTGGACCAGCCGGCGAATGCCTGCCAGGGCTTCTGCGGCGTCACCTCCAGGGTCAGTGTACTAAGGCCAAGGTCGTCGCCGGGCGCGAACACGCCGTTCACCGAGCGATAGGGATAGCGGTTGAGCCAGGCGAGGTCCTCATCCAGCGCGTCCGCCGAGATGCGTTGTCCCGGCGCCGCGCGGACCCGGCCTGCGAGATCCGCATCGGTGCCCGCTTCCGCGCCGGACACCTTCACCGCGCCCGTTCGGAACTCCACCACGCGCAGCGTCAGCACACCCGATGTGACCTCTTGCGGTGGCAGTGTCACCGACACGAAGGGATAGCCGGCCTCGCGATAGACCTTGGCGATGGCGGCCTGGATGTCCGAAATCAGCTTGCGCGACAGGGGCCGGCCGATGAAAGGCGAGAGCGCCTGTTCCAGGGCCGGACGCGAGATATCGCCGATGGCGCCGATGCGGATGCCGCGGCCGCCGTGCCCAACCACGGCCTCTTTGGCGCCGATCAGCGCCAGCCCTGAAAGCTGCACGCCAAGCGTCGTGTCGTCCGGGCTCCCCGACAGGTCCTGAGGGCCGATCATGAGGCGCCCCTGGCCGGAGATCACGGGCGGGAGGTTGCGCTCGATAGGGGCGATCACCTGCGCCAAAGCAGGCGCCGCCAACAGCAGGGTGCCCATGGCGGTCACGCTGAGTGCACCGTGCATAGTTAGGTCACGCCAGGAGAAGGGCATCTCGTCACTGGCTCCGGAAGCTCAGCCAGCGACCGCTGGGCAAGTTGGCGGCGGTGGGCAGAAGCGTGCAAGGGCCGCCCGACGCGGCGGCGCATTGGGCCACGGCGGGCGGCGAGACGGGTTGGTAAAGGAGGGAGACGAGATCCTCGGTGTCGAGGGTTGCGATGAACTCATCAGGCGCGGTTGTCTCCACGAAGGTCGCCGCGCCGGGCTGGCTATCGCCGACGACTGTCAGCACGCCGGGCAAGTAGGCCAACGTATAATTGGCCGTGGCGGCGAGCGTTCCCCGAAGGATCGGATATTGCCCCATTGCCGAACGCGTATCTGCCGGGCTGGCAAGCGCGCCCGAGAGCGCGTCGGCATTCACCAGGCCAAGGCCCCCGAGTGTGTAGGTGAAGACCGGATTGGCAGTCCCCACCGGTCGCTGCTGATTGATGGCGGCCACCGAGATCGCCCGCGGCATCACACTGACAATCCCCGCCCTATAACCGACCGCATAATTGGACGAGGCGGCGAGCGCACCCTGTTCGATGACGTAGGTGCCCACGTCGGACGTCGACGAGGCGCTCGTCGCCAGGGCACCGGTCAGCGTATCGCCATTTACCAAGCCCGCGCCGCCGACAACATAGGTGAGCGCCGACGCGGCGTTGCCATAGATCATGCTCTGGCTATCTGCCGTCACCGAAAGCGGGCGCGGGGTGATGGAAAGGTTTGCGCCCACATAGCTCAGGCTATAGTTGGCCGAAGCGGCTAGCGTGCCTTGCGTGATGCCGTAGAGGCCAACGCCCGTTGTGGAAGACGCCGTTGTGGCCAGCGCGCCGGTGAGCGCATCCCCGTTCGCCAGGCCAGCACCGCCGATGGCATAAGTCAGATCAGGGACAGCGTTGCCATAGATCATGATCTGGCTATCTGCCGTCACTGAAAGCGGGCGCGGGGTGATGGAGAGGTTTGCGCCCGTATAGCTCAGGCTATAGTTGGGC
>NCEH01000137.1 GCA_002304505.1 Rhizobiales bacterium 32-66-11
CGCACGACGAACGAACCGAAAGACGACAGCTTCACCGTCTCGCCTTTGGCGAGGCAGTCGGCGATTTCGCTCAGCACGAGCTCAACAAGCGCTGCGGATTCCGTCCGCGACAAGCCCACCTGTTGGTAGACCGCCTCACAGAGATCGGCACGCGTTATGGTCTTACCAGCCATATGTCTCCCCGGCCCCAAGAGAGAGGGACAGCCGCCGTGACCCTATCCACTCAGGGCGAGGCTGGTCAACGTCATTAATGATTTACCTACCATCGGATTAGCGCCGAACCCCAGGTAAAGCCGCCGCCCATCGCCTCCAGCAAAACCAAGTCACCGGATTTGATGCGGCCATCCTTGTGCGCCGTGTCCAGCGCAAGGGGGATCGAAGCGGCAGAGGTATTCCCGTGGAGGTCCACGGTGGTCACAACCTTGGAGGGTGCAATTCCAAGCTTCTGCGCGCTCGCATCGATGATTCGGCGATTGGCCTGATGCGGGACGAACCAGTCGATCGTGTCTGCCGAGGCGCCGGTCGCGGCGAACGCATCCTCGATCACGTCGGTGATCATGCCGACCGCATGCTTGAAAACCTCGCGGCCTTCCATGCGCAGATGCCCGACGGTCTGGGTGGAGGACGGCCCGCCATCCACAAACAATTTGCTGCGGTGGCGGCCATCCGAGCGCAGATGCGTGGTCAAAATGCCCCGTTCGCCCACCTCGGCGGAATCGCACGCTTCCAGCACCACCGCTCCGGCGCCGTCGCCGAACAGGACGCAGGTGCCGCGATCCTCCCAATCGAGGATGCGCGAGAAGGTCTCGGCGCCGATCACCAGCGCCCGCTTGAAGCTGCCGGTGCGCAAATGGGCATCGGCCGTCGCAAGGGCGAACACGAAGCCCGAGCATACCGCCTGGAGGTCGAACGCCGCCCCCTGCGTGATCCCGAGTTGCGCCTGGACGGTTGCGGCGGTGGCCGGAAAGGTCTGGTCCGGGGTCGAGGTGGCGAGGATGATCAGGTCGATATCGCCGGCCACGAGCCCGGCATCGGCCAGCGCGCGGGTTGCCGCGTGGCGCGCGAGATCGGACGTCAGCTCGCCGGTCGCGGCGATATGACGCTCGCGGATGCCGGTCCGCTGCACGATCCATTCGTCCGAAGTGTCCACCGAGCGGGCAAGTTCGCTATTGGTGAGGACCCGTTCCGGCAGATAGGACCCCACACCGCGGACCACGGACTTGATGACGCTCACGATTGACCTTCCGCTGCTGCCGGCACCGCCGCCCCTGCCCCATCGGACGAAGGCACGCGCGCGAGGAGACTGGTTTTGATGCGCGACAGCAATTGATGCCGCACCATGTCGTAGCCAAGATCCACGGCCGCGGCGAAGCCCTCCGCATCGGCGCCGCCGTGGCTTTTGATCACGACGCCGTTCAGGCCGAGGAAAACCCCGCCGTTCGAGCGGCGCGGATCCATCTTTTCCCGCAGGACGCGAAACGCGTCGCGCGCCAGGAGATAGCCGAGCTTGGTGCGCCAGGTCCGCCCCATGGCGGAGCGCAGATAGCTCGCCAGCTGCTTGGCGGTGCCTTCGGCGGTCTTCAGCGCGATGTTGCCGGAAAACCCTTCGGTCACCACCACATCGACCGTGCCCGCGCCGATGTCGTTGCCTTCCACGAAGCCGTGATAGAGCAGGTCGGTGGCGGTGTCCTCACGCAGCAGGCGGCCGGCTTCCTTGACTTCCTCGACGCCCTTGATCTCTTCCACGCCCACGTTCAGCAGGCCGATGGTGGGGCGCTCGATGGCCAGCACGGATCGCGCCATGGCGGACCCCATGATGGCCATTTCGACAAGGCTTTGCGCGGTGGCGCCGATCGAGGCGCCGACATCGAGCACGATGCTTTCCCCGCGCAGGGTCGGCCAGATGGCGGCGATCGCCGGCCGGCCGATGCCCGGCATGGTCCGCAGATTGAACTTGGCCATGGCCATCAGCGCGCCGGTGTTGCCGGCGGAGACGGCCGCATCGGCATCGTGCGTCTTCACCGCGTCGATGGCGCGCCACATGGAGGATTTATAGCGGCCGTTGCGCAGCGCCTGGCTGGGCTTGTCGTCCATGCCGACGACGATTTCGGTGTGGACGACGCGCGAGGCGGCGGCGAGGCGCGGATGCGCGGCCAGGACGGACCGCACGCGCTCTTCGTTCCCAAACAGGATGAAGTGCAGGTCCGGGTGCCGCTCAAGCGCGATCGCGGCACCGGCGAGCACGGTCTCAGGCCCATGGTCTCCGCCCATGGCGTCAACGGCGATGCGAACGGGCACGGTCATCGAGGCAAACGTTCCAGTTTGTTCCGCGGACGAGGCACCCGCTTCAGAGCGGCCGGACAATAACCGCTCGGGCGCACACCGCAATATTTGACGCAGGCAATCAAGATTTGTCTTTCAGGCGGGCGAGTTCGGCAAAGGGCGAGAGCGCTTCCGGCGCCTCCGCGACGGGTTCGAATTCCTCACCCGGCATGCGCGGATAGGGGTCCAGGGCGAGCGAGAGGAATTCCGTTACGAGATGGCCGAGGTCCACGCCGCCGTCGACGATGGCATCGGGCTGGTCCAGCTCGGCTTCCGGGTCGTCCGCATCGACCGCGCGCGCCGCGATGGCTGCCTCGGGCGCGAAATGGACATCAATCTCTTCATCGAGATTGGTGTCGAACGGCTCCAGGGAGACCACGGAGATTTGGCGCACCTGCGCCTTCAGGCGCCCGGCCACATGGGCGCCCGCGCCATGCGGGGTAATCCGCAGCTCGGCAGTCAGGCTGTGGATGGAGGGAATGTCCAGGAACCGCGCCAGCGCCGCCTTCTGTGCCTCGTCGGGCACGAGGGTCACGGCGAGGCCGTGGGCCGGCACATCGTCCAGGGACACGCGATGGATGTAAGGCAGATCAGTCATGAACGGCACCCTCGCCTGCATTCGGGGCGGGAAAATGAACCTCGCCGCGCGCGAACACCTCGGCCGGTGTTTCCGCGAGCGCCGCGACGGCCTGTCGCACATAGGCAGCAAGCGCCTTGCCCGGCGCGCCGAGTGCGGCCGGCTCGACCTCATACACGTTGCGGGCCAGCGCTTCGTCCAGAGCGTCGGGCGCGGCCTCCGCCTGCAAGGCCGCATCGAACACGCCGGCGCGGCCGTAGAAAGCCTGGCCGATCTTCTTCATGCGCTTGGGCACGGAAAGGTCGCCGACGCCCATCTCACGCAAGGTGCGGTCCATGTCGTCGAGAAATGCGTCGAACACCATTTGCGACATGTCGCGGCTGGCCTCGTCCCCGCTCTTGAGGCGGTGGCAGACCAGAAATGTATGCAGCAACACCAATTCGAACCGCCCCTCTATGGTATCGGGCACGGCAAAGTCGGTATAGAAGGCGGGCTGCCGCGCCTGCGCCACGATCACGCCATAGAGGCGCTGGATGGTCGCTCGGCGCTCGGGTCGACGAAACAGATTCAGCATCACTTTTTGCGGGTCTGTGCGTCGCTCGTTGGCAAGACGCGGATGAGCATGGGGCGTAGCGCGCTGGAGGCGTCGTGGCAAGGGCAGTGGCATCTGCAGGGGCATCGCTCAGGGATCAGGCGGCATGTGCCGCACGGGCTGAAATCGAGGGAATCGGCGTGGCGTCATCGCAAGTATGTGCTGAGCGACGGCGCGCTGGATCAGGTGCCGGTCGGCTCCAGCCAGGAGCAGGTGCTGCTGGTGCTCGGCACCCCGTCCACCGTCTCCACCGTGAACGGCGACGTGTTCTATTACATCTCCCAGGTGGAAAAGCGGGTTGCCTTCCTGAAGCCGGAGATTACCGAGCAGAAGGTGCTGGCGATCTATTTCGATAAGAATCGCCGCGTCACCCGCATCGCGAATTACGGCCTGCAGGACGGAAAGGTGTTCGATTTCGTCTCGCAGAAGACCCCGACCAGCGGCGAAGAGCTGAGCGTGATCAAGCAATTGCTGAGCGCGACCAACTTCTCGCTTTAAGGGCGTCGACACAGGTTCGAGGGGCGTCCGGCCCCTTGAACTTGTCTGTAGAACCAGCCGCGTCGCGCTAGTGCCTTAGAGATAGGCGCGGGCGATCGCCAGGAAATCGGCGGCCTTCAGGCTCGCCCCACCCACCAGCGCGCCGTCCACGTGCGCGGCATGGAGCAGGACCGCGGCATTCTCCGGCTTCACCGAGCCGCCATAGAGAATGCGCACCTTTTCCGCGCCCGCGCCGAACCGCTCCCGCAGGACGGTGCGAATCTCGGTGTGCACCTCCTCGACTTCCTCGACCGTCGGGACGCGGCCGGAGCCAATCGCCCACACCGGCTCATAGGCGATCACCAGTCGATCGGCCGGAGCCTCCGCCGGCACCGAACCGCGCACTTGCCGCGCCACCACATGCAGGCAGGCGCCCGCATCGCGCTCCTGCTGCGTCTCGCCGACACAGACCACCGGGACCAGGCCGGCCCGCAGCGCGGCCGCTGCCTTGGCGCGGACCATCTCGTCGCTCTCGCAATGGTCGGTGCGCCGCTCGCTATGGCCGACGATGACGAAGGCGCCCCCGGCATCGGCGATCATTTCCGCCGCGATATCCCCGGTATGGGCGCCGCAGGGCTTGGCGTGGCAATCCTGCGCGCCGATCGCGATGGCTGCGCCGGCGATCTCGCCCGCCAATCCGGCGATCAAGGTGGCCGGCGGGCAGATCAGAAGGTCGACGCGGGCCTGCAAGGCGGCGTCATAGCCATCCACCATGGCCAGCAGTTCCGCCCCCGAATGCCGCAACCCGTTCATCTTCCAGTTTCCGGCAACGAGCGGACGGCGGGCAACGGGCATGAAATCCTCCAGGACAGACGCGGATGGACAGGGCGCTTTCCGACCGGTTATCAGAGGGCGCGCAACACGGCAAACAGCACCGCCTGCGCCGTTGCGGCGCGGGGTGCCGCTCCCTATGATGCGCGCCTTCTGCGTCGGGGCCGCGCCCCTCCTCAAACCAGACTGAGCAATGGTACTTCAGACTCTCCGTAAAGGCGCCTCCGGCTATATTGCCAAGGCTTTCCTTCTCCTGCTCACCGTCAGCTTTCTCGTTTGGGGCATCGCAGACGTGTTTCGGGGCCAAAGCGCCCGTGCGGTCGCGAAAGTCGGGGACACCGAGATTTCGGCCGACGCGTTCCGCCAGCAATATCTCGATCAGATCCAGCAGATCGGTCGCCGCACCGGGCGCCCGTTCACGCCGGAGCAGGCGCGCTCGTTCGGCCTCGATCGGCAGATCCTGAACCAGATGGTGGCCGAGGCGACTCTTGACGATACCGCCAAGGCGCTTGGCCTGGCGATATCCGACGAAGAGGTCGCGCGCGCCGTGCGCGCCAATCCGGCCCTGCGCCGGCCCGGCGCGACCGAGTTCGATCCGGCTTATTTCCAGCAGCTTCTGCGCGCCAACAATCTCACCGAGCCGCGTTTCCTTGCAGCTGAAAAGCAGCGCATGCTGCGCCAGCAGATCGCCTCCGCGCTCGGCGGCGACCTCGCTCCGCCGGCGGTGCTGCTGGATGCGGCGCATCGCTATGAAAGCGAGCAGCGCGCCGTGGCCTATGTCGCCGTCGGCCCGACCGCCGCCGGTCCCGTGCCGACGCCGACCGACGAGCAGCTCCAGGCCTTCTTCAATACCCACAAGATCACGTTCCGGGCGCCGGAATATCGCAAGATCACCGCGCTCGTCCTCACCCCCGCCGCCCTCGCGCCCTGGGTGCAGGTGGCGGACGCGGACGTGAAGGCGGCCTATGACCGCAACTCCGGCCGCTTCGGCACCCCCGAGCGCCGTGCGGTGCAGCAGATCGTGTTCTCCAACGCGGACGAGGCCCAACAGGCGGCGGACAAGATCAAGGCCGGAGAAACCTTCGACCAGGTCGCCGCCGGGCGCGGCCTGAGCCCCAAGGACATTGACCTCGGCACCGTCGTCCGCTCCGACCTCATCGACCCGAAGATCGCGGAAGCCGCCTTCTCCCTGCCTCTGGACGGCACCAGCGCACCCATTCCCGGCGCGTTCGGTTCGGCCTTGGTGCATGTCACCAAGATCGAACCGGCCCAGGTCCAGCCGTTCGAACAGGTGCAGGACGTGTTGCGCAAGGAACTCGCGCTCGATCGCGCGCGCCGCGAATTGCTCGACAAGCATGATTCCATCGAGGATGAGCGCGGCTCTGGGGCCACGCTGGCCGAAATCGCGCAGAAGCTGGGCCTCCAGACCGAAACCATCGATGCGGTGGACCGCTCCGGCCGCGATCCCACCGGCGCCGAAATCCGCGACCTTCCGGGCGCTGCCGATGTGGTGGCCGGTGCCTTCGCCTCCCGGCCCGGCGTCGAGACCGAGCCGGTGCAACTGCCCCAGAACGGCGGTTATGTCTGGTACGACCTCAATGAGGTGACGCCCGCCCGCGAACGCCCGTTCGACGAGGTGCGCGAGCAGGTGCTCGCCCGCTGGACCGAGGATGAAACCGTCAAAGCGGTGGACGCCAAGGCCAAGCAATTGCTGGCGGAGCTCCAGGGCGGCCAGCCGCTGGTGCAGGTTGCCACCGGCGCTGGTCTTGAAGTGAAAACTGCACAGAACCTGCAAAGAGGCCGTGCCGCCTCGGATTTCTCGGCCGACGCCGTCGCCAAGATCTTCGACGTGCCGCTGAACGGCTACGGTCTCGCGTCGGGCACGGTGCCCACCGAGCGCATCGTGTTCGAGGTGACCGGCATCACGGTGCCTCAGGTGACGCCGGCGGAACAGCAGGCCGCCGCGCGCATCGGCCAGCAGATGGAGACCGACCTTTTGCTGCAATATCTCGCCCAGTTGCGCAGCCAGATTGGCGTCTCGGTGAACGAACGCCTGCTTCAGCAGGCGATCGGCGCCGGCACGAACTGAACCCGAAGATGATGAACGCTCCCACGGATTTCGACGCCTTCGCCCAGCGCTATGCGCGCGGCGAGGCGCAGGTGGTGACCACCACCTTGATCGCGGACCTCGAAACGCCGGTCTCCGCCTTCCTCAAGATCGCGGGCGAGAAGCCCAATGCGTTCCTGCTGGAATCGGTGGAGGGCGGCCAGACGCGCGGCCGCTATTCCATGATCGGCCTCGATCCCGACGTGATCTGGCGCGCCAATGGCGACACGGCGGAAATCAACCGTTCCGCCTTGAGCGACACCCGTGTTTTCGAGCCCTGCGCCGAGCCGCCGCTGGTGGCCCTGCGCAGCCTGCTTGCCGAATCGGCCATCGACCTGCCGGCCGGTGCCCCGCCCATGGCGGCGGGCGTGTTCGGCTATCTCGGCTATGACATGGTGCGGCAGATGGAGCGCCTCGCGCCGGCCAAGGCCGATCCCATCGGCGTGCCCGAAGCCCTGCTGATCCGCCCGACGTTGATGGTGGTATTCGACGCGGTGAAGGACGAGCTTACCGCCGTGACCCCGGTGCGCCCGCAGGAGGGCGTTTCTGCCCGCGCGGCGTTCGAGGCGGCGCTGGCGCGGCTCGACTGCGTGGTGGCGGGGCTCGACCGGCCCATGGCGCACCCCGCGCCGGAGCCGTTCCACGCCCATGTGGATCCCGTCTCCAACACCCCCGAGGCCGAATTCTGCGCCATGGTGGAAAAGGCGAAGGACTATATCCGCGCCGGCGACATCTTCCAGGTGGTGCTCTCCCAGCGCTTCGAGAGCCCGTTCGCCCTGCCCCCGTTCGCGCTCTACCGGGCGCTACGGCGGGTCAATCCGGCCCCGTTCCTGGTCTATCTGAACTTCGAAGGGTTCTCGGTCGTCTGCTCCAGCCCGGAAATCCTGGTGCGGCTGCGCGACGGCAAGGTCACCATCCGCCCCATCGCCGGCACCCGCAAGCGCGGCGCGACCCATGTGGAAGACGAGGCGCTCGCCCGGGAATTGCTGGCCGATCCGAAGGAGCGCGCCGAGCATCTCATGCTTTTGGACCTCGGCCGCAACGATGCCGGCCGGGTGTCGCAGATCGGCAGCGTGGAAGTCACCGACAGCTTCTTCATCGAGCGCTACAGCCAGGTGATGCACATCGTCTCCAACGTCGAGGGCAAGGTCGATCCGCGTTTCGACGCGTTGGACGCGCTGGCGGCGGGCTTTCCCGCCGGCACGGTCTCCGGCGCACCCAAGGTGCGGGCCATGGAGATCATCGACGAGCTGGAAAAGGACAAGCGCGGCATCTATGCCGGCGCCATCGGCTATTTCAGCGCCAATGGCGAGATGGACACCTGCATCGTGCTGCGCACCGCCGTGGTGAAGGACGGGCGCATGTATGTGCAGGCCGGCGCCGGGCTGGTGTATGATTCCGTGCCGCTGAGCGAGCATCAGGAATGCATCAACAAGGCCAAGGCGCTGTTCCGCGCCGGCGAGGAAGCGGTGCGCTTCGCCGCCCATGCCAAGAGGGGCCAGTGAACATGGCGCGTCCCGCGTGCCTCCACGAGCGATGGCGTGAGGCTTGACCCTTCCGTCACCCCCGCGCTTTAACTCAGGGGCAGCTCCCAAATCTTCCGCGAGGAGCGCGCCTGCCCGGATCCGCCGGGCCTGGAGCCACGATGACCGCCGTTACGCTGATCGATAATTACGACAGCTTCACTTATAATCTCGTCCATTATCTCGGCGAGCTGGGCGCAAACGTCACCGTTCACCGCAACGATGCGCTGAGCGTCGATGAGATTCTGGCGGAAAAGCCCGACGCCATCGTCATTTCCCCCGGCCCGTGCACGCCCACGGAAGCCGGCATCTGCTGCGACCTGATCGCCCGCGCGAGCGCCGAAGTGCCGCTGTTCGGTGTGTGCCTCGGCCACCAGGCGATCGGCCAGGTGTTCGGCGGCGACGTGGTGCGCGCGCCCATCCCCATGCACGGGAAGATGTCGCAGATTCATCATGAGGGCCGCTCGGTGTTCCGCGGCCTCAACCATTCCTTCCTCGCCACCCGCTATCATTCCCTGATCGTCGAGCAGAACACCTTGCCCGACGCGCTGGAGGTGACCGCGCGCACCGAGGACGGGCTCATTATGGGCCTTGCCCACCGCACGCTGCCCGTGCACGGCGTGCAGTTCCATCCCGAGAGCATCGCGTCGGAGAATGGCCACGCGCTGCTGCGCAATTTCCTCGAGATCGCCCGCGCCTTCAATGAAGGCCGGCAGGCACGGAGCTGACGCGATGGAACAGTTCCGCCCCCTGCTCGGCAAGGTCGCGACCGGCGCGGCGCTGACGCGCGAGGAATCCGCCTATGTCTTCGACAAGATGATGTCGGGAGACGCGACGCCCTCGCAGATGGGCGCGCTGCTCATGGGCCTGCGCGTGCGCGGCGAGACCGTGGAGGAAATCGCCGGCGCGGTCAGCGTCATGCGCGCCAAGATGCTGCCGGTGGAAGCGCCGGACGAGGCGGTGGATGTGGTCGGCACCGGGGGCGATGCCTCCGGCTCCTACAATATTTCCACCTGCGCGTCCTTCATCGTAGCGGGTGCCGGCGTGCCAGTGGCGAAGCACGGCAACCGGGCGCTCTCCTCCAAGTCCGGCGCCGCCGACGTACTCGCGGCGCTGGGCGTGCGGCTGGACCTGACGCCGGAAGGCATCTCGCGCTGCATCGCGGAGGCCGGCATCGGCTTCATGTTCGCGCCCTCGCACCATCCGGCCATGAAACATGTGGGGCCGACGCGGGTGGAAATGGGCACCCGCACCATCTTCAATTTGCTCGGCCCGCTCTCCAATCCGGCCGGCGTGAAGCGCCAGATGGTGGGCGTGTTCGCCAAATCCTGGATCGTGCCCCTGGCCGAGGTGCTGCGCACCCTCGGATCACAGCGCGCCTGGGTGGTGAATGGCTCCGACGGGCTGGACGAGATCACCTTGTCCGGCGTGACCCATGTCGCCTCGCTGGACGAAGATCGCATCCACACGTTCGAGATCGCGCCCGAGGATGTGGGCCTGCGCTGCGTCGCGCCCGAGGCCTTGAAGGGCGGCGATGCCGCGCATAATGCCATCGCTTTGCGCGCGGTGCTGGACGGCGAAGCCGGCGCCTATCGCGACGTGGCCGTGATGAATGCGGCGGCGGCGCTATTGATCGCCGGCCGCGCGGCCGATCTGACCGAGGGCGTGGCCATGGCCCAGACCTCCCTCGACACCGGCTCGGCGCGCGCGCGGCTGGAACAGCTGGTCATGGTTTCCGAAAAAGTCGCGCCTCCGGTGAAGTCATGAGCGATATTCTCACCCGCATCGAAGCCTATAAGCGCGAAGAGATCGCCGCCGCCAAGGCCGCACGTCCGCTCGCCGAGGTGGAAGCGGCCGCCCGCGCGGCGAGCCCGGTGCGTCCGTTCGCCGGTGCCCTCCGCGCGGCACTGGACGCGGGGCGCACGGCTTTGATCGCCGAGATCAAGAAGGCCAGCCCCTCCAAGGGGCTGATCCGCGCCGATTTCGATCCGCCCGCGCTCGCCCGCGCCTATGAGGCGGGCGGGGCCGCGTGCCTCTCCGTCCTCACCGACACGCCCTCGTTCCAGGGCGCGCCGCAATTCCTGATCCAGGCGCGCGCGGCGGTGTCGCTGCCGGTGCTGCGGAAGGATTTCATGTACGACACCTATCAGGTGGCGGAAGCGCGCGCCTGGGGCGCCGATTGCATCCTCATCATCATGGCCGGCGTCGACGATGCGCTCGCCCGCGACCTGCTGGACGCCGCGACCGCCTACGGCATGGACGCCATCGTCGAGGTCCATGACGGGGCGGAGCTGGACCGCGCGCTCGCCCTGCCCTGCACCTTGGTCGGCATCAACAATCGCAACCTGCGCACCTTCGAGACCACGCTCGACACCAGCGCGCGCCTCGCCCCGCGGGTGCCGAAGGACCGCATCTGCATCGGCGAGAGCGGCATCTTCACCCCGCAGGACGTGGCGCGCCTCGCCGGCATCGGCATCGGCACGATCCTGGTCGGCGAAAGCCTGATGCGGCAAAGCGATGTCGCTTCCGCGACGCGCACGCTTCTTGCGGCCTGAGCTTGCCGTATACGTCACCCTGAGGTCTAATGGCGGCGCATCCGCCCGGCAAGAGGCGGATGCGAGGAAACGATCAAGGGAGAAAGCTCATGAGAACGCTGCTTCTGGCGGCCGTGCTGTCGATCGCTGCCGTCCCCGCCTTCGCCGCAGACGTGACCGGCAGCTGGGCGACGCCCACGAAGAACGGCATTGTCGAAATCACCAAATGCGGCAATTCAGTCTGCGGCCGGCTGGTGTCCTCCGAGGGCATCAAGGCCGATCCGGCGCTGAAGGATGTCAATAATTCTAACGCGTCGCTGCGCAGCCGCCCGCTCAAGGGATTGCAGATCCTCCAGGGCTTCTCGGGCGGGCCCACCGCCTGGACCGGCGGCGAGATCTATAATGCCGAAGACGGCAAGACCTATAGCGCCACATTGACACTGGACGGCGACAATACCCTCAAGGTCCGCGGCTGCGTGATCGTGCCGCTGTGCCAGACCCAGACCTGGACCAGGAGCCGCTGACGCCATGACCGAACTGACCCATCTGGACGCCCAGGGCGCCGCGCGCATGGTCGACGTCTCGCAAAAGGCGATCACCACACGCGAGGCGCTGGCGGAAGGGCGGGTCGTGATGGCGGCGCCGACGCTGGAGCTGATCCTGTCGGGCAATGCCAAGAAGGGCGACGTGCTCGGCGTCGCCCGCATCGCCGGGATCATGGCCTCCAAGCGCACCCATGAGCTCATTCCCCTGTGCCACCCGCTGATGATTTCCAAGGTGGAAGTGGAGATCGAGCCCGATGCGGCGCTCCCCGGCCTCGTCGTGCGCGCCCGCGTCAAGACCAGCGGGCAGACCGGAGTGGAGATGGAGGCGCTGACGGCGGTTTCCCTCGCCTGCCTGACCATCTATGACATGGCCAAGGCCGCCGACCGCGGCATGCGCATCGAGGGGATTCGCCTGCTGGAGAAAGCCGGCGGCCGCTCCGGCGAATGGCGCGCCGACGACGCCTAAGGCGCCTGAGCTAAAAACTAAATCGGGAGCAGGCGACATGGCATTGATGCCGGTGGATGAGGCCCTCGCGCTCGTGGTGGCCGGCGTTGCGCCATTGTCCGTGCAATCCGTGCCGGTTGCCGAAGCCACGGGCCGCGTGCTCGCCGCCGATCTTTGGGCGCGGCGCAGCCAGCCCGCCGCCGACATGTCGGCCATGGACGGATATGCGGTGGCCGCCGCCGATATCGCGCAGGTTCCCGCCACCTTGCGCGTGATCGGCGAATCCGCCGCCGGGCG
>NCEH01000138.1 GCA_002304505.1 Rhizobiales bacterium 32-66-11
ATGAATTTTTGTAAAGAGCTCCATACGGTTCAATACTTGTTTCTCCGGTTATGTAAATCCAATCGCCTGGAGCATATATCCCGACGGTGCGAAGCGGGTGTGAGAGAATTATCTTGTTTTCGAGACAAAAATCATCAAATTCTTTTTGCCACTGACTTTTAATAGGAAAAAATGATTTCATATTAATGAATACCTTTGGCGTAGTTTCAAAAAATGACGAAATATTATTATAGGTAGACGCGTCTGTAGGACGTCACCTAACGTATTGAACACGAAATATCTCGAATTTCAAGGTGACCTGCCTGTTCGCGTCTCTCTTCTCCTTGCTCAG
The DNA here is from genome assembly GCA_002304505.1 of Rhizobiales bacterium 32-66-11. Lineage (GTDB taxonomy): Bacteria > Pseudomonadota > Alphaproteobacteria > Rhizobiales > Xanthobacteraceae > NCEH01. The sequence continues at coordinate 332 of NCEH01000138.1, forward strand.
GCTGCACTGCACTAACGCCGAGACTGTTCGCCCTCGAGGGCTTCGACGACCTGGAAAATTCCATGCGGCGTCTTGATGCGCTGTGATTTGAAAAATTGGTGGGCCCGGCAGGACTCGAACCTGCAACCAGACCGTTATGAGCGGTCAGCTCTAACCGTTGAGCTACAGGCCCCCCGCACCGTCCTAGCAATCCCTAGCCGTGTGAACAACTGGGACAAGCCCGGCTTCGCCCCATTGGCGCCGCCTTCCCACAGTGCTGTGTGGACGCACATACCCAGCGGAGCGTTCCATGTCCTATCCCCTGTCCCGGCGCCGCGTGTTTTCCGGCGGCCTCCTCGCTGCCCTGGCGGTTTGCGCTGTCCTCGAAGCTCCGGCGGCGCGGGCGGAAGATCTGTCGCGCGCGACCCTCACCGTGGTCGGGCAGGGCGAAGCCAGTGCCACCCCGGACATGGCGAGCCTCTCAACCGGCGTCGTGACCGTGGGAAAGACCGCCGAGGACGCCCTCGCCGGTAATTCCAAGAGCGTGGCGGATGTGATCGCGGCCATAAAGGATGCCGGCGTCGAGCCAAGGGACCTTGTCACCTCCGGCTTCTCTATCCAGCCGCAATATACCTATCCCCAGCAGGGCCAGCGCGACGCGCCGCGGCTCACGGGCTATGAAGTGCGCAACACCGTCAACGTGAAGGTGCGCGATCTGTCGAAGCTCGGCGGGCTTTTGGACAAATTGGTCCAGGCAGGCGCCAATCAGGCCAGCGGCCTCAGCTTCGCGCTCCAGGACCCGAGCGCGATCGAGCAGCAGGCCCGCCTTGCGGCCATGGCGGATGCCAAGACCCAGGCGCAAAGCCTCGCCGAAGCGGCCGGGCTGCGCCTAGTGCGCATTCGCCGCATCAGCCCGCAGCCCGACACGGGCCCGGTCGCCGCGCCGATGATGATGAAGGCCGATGCGCGCGCGGTGCCGATCCAGGCGGGAGAGACCACCGCCCGCGCCCAGATCACCGTCGTCTATGACGCCGAGCCACGCTGAGCGGGCGCCCGATGCGACCTAGGTGATGTCGTCGCGGCGGGCCTTCGCGGCCCGCTGCAAGGCATTCGGCGGCAGCAGCAGGGTGAGCGCCTGCGGCATGATGCGATAGTGAAGGGGCATGGTCTCGCGGGTGATCTCGCCGTCGGTCGCCACCCAGGCGCGGCGCCGGCGCGGAGCGTGGATGGTGAGCGCCTTGGCGCGAAACGAGTGGATGCCGGGATTGTTGCGCCAGGACTCCACCAGCAGATCGGCGCCGACGCGGATCTTGGCCAGTGCGCCGCGCTCCTCGGCGATGTGGATTTCCAATTCCCCGCCATCGAGACGGGAGCGATGCCAGCCCGGCGCGTCGAAGGCATTGTTGGTTACCAGGGCCGCATAGGCGTCGATGGGCTCGCGCCGCCCCTCGATCTCGATTTCCAGCGACATGCGGCCCGAGCGCGTGAGCGCCTTGCCGAGCGCCAGGAGCCAGCCGAGGATGCGCCCACGCGAATCCCGCACCGCCTCGCGGGCGAGGGCCATTTGGGAAAAGAAGCCGACGCCGGAGACGCCGTGGAACGCGCGCCCGTTCAAGGTCGCGACATCCACCCGCATGGGCTCGGCCTCGCGCAGCCCCTGGAGCGCCCCCGGCAGGTCGCGCGGCAGGCCGATGTCATGGGCGAGCAGATTCATGGTGCCGAGCGGCAGCACGCCGAGCGCGGTTTCGGTCTCCGCGAGCACCGACGCGGCATAGCTCAGCGTGCCGTCCCCGGCGCCGACCACCAGCGCGCCATAGCCCTTGCGGCGCGCGGACCGGATCGCTTCCATCATCTCCGCGCCTTCCAGGACCACCACGTCGACATCCTTGCCCGGCTCGGTGAGGGCCTCGTCCACCTCCTGGCGCAGGCGCTCGGCGCCGAGATCCTGAACGGTGCCGGCTTTTGCATTGAGTACGACCAGGGTTCGCCCCATGTTCTGTCTCCGAGTGCCGCCGGCATCAAAGCCGCGGGCGTATGGCTTGGCTAGAGCGCGATCCGCTCATATGGAACCACTTGCTGGTTCCATATGCGGTGAAACGCCCTCTAACTTATTGAATAGAGGCGGATTCACTGCCCATAGTGAATCGCCCAAGGCGATTCACTATGGGCAGATCCGGCTCTAAGGGCGATAGGGGGTGTGCGAATGGCAAACATTGAGGGAACGCAGGCGCGGCCATGGATTTTCCGCTTGCGCGCCGGGCTTCTGCTGCTGGTGGCCTTGGTGTTCTTCAGCATTTCGGGCGGAAATTTCGTTGCCCGTCAATTCGGGCTCACCTGGCTTTGGGGGCTCGCGCTGGCGTTCGTCTTCGCCTTGCTGTTGGGCTATGGCGTGGCGCGCCTGACGCGGGCCATGTACATTTCCGGTGCCGCCGTGCTGACGCTGCTGACCACATATCTTGCCTATGACTTCCTGCGCAACGCGGTCGGCTGGTCGCAGGCGACCTCGCTCATCCTGGCCGCCGTGCCGTTTGTTCTGATGGGCGCCGCCTTCTGGGACTTCCGCCGGTTGAAGGAGGAAATCCGCAGATGGGCGGATGCGCGTTGAGCTGAGCGCGAGGGGGGAACGAAAGCATTGCCTTTGTGGTTCCACGGCGGAAAGCCTTCTGTGGAGTGCGGCTATGCTCAAATACGCCATCATTTTCCTCGTGATTTCCATGATCGCGGGGGCGATGGGATTCTTCACCGTGTCTGCGGTCGCGCGCCGCATTTCGTTTGTGCTGTTCGGAATTTTCATTGCCCTGGCGGCGCTGGTGCTTCTGGCCTTCGTGCTGCTCGGCCAGGCCGTCGGCTCGGCGTCGCTGCTGCCCTCCTTCCTTCTGACCTAAGGTGATGTACGGGCAGGCGCGGCGAATTCAAGGGCGCGCGCCGCCGATGGGTGTGCGGTGCGGCAGCAAGCGACGTTTTGGGAGTTGAGCCGATGACGCGGGCGCAATAGCCTCAGCGGCATGAAGTCGGACAACGGCTTCGCGGGGTCTTCCAGAGGAGAATAATGATGCGTCGCCTTGCCCTCGCCGCGGCGTTCGGGATGGTCGCCTTCGGCGCCATGCCCGCGCTGGCACAACAGAAGGTGGTGAACGTCTATAATTGGTCGGACTATATCGACGAGTCGGTCTTGGAGGATTTCACCAAGGAGACCGGCATCAAGGTCCGCTACGACGTGTTCGACAGCAACGAGGTGCTGGAGACCAAGCTTCTGGCCGGAAAGACCGGGTATGACGTGGTGGTGCCGACCGGCTCCTTCCTTCAGCGCCAGATCACGGCGGGCGTGTTCCAGAAGCTGGACAAGTCCAAGCTGCCGAACCTGCAATATGCCTGGCCGGAAATCACCAAGCGCCTCGCGGTCTACGATCCCGGCAATGAGTATGCCGTGAACTATATGTGGGGCACCACGGGCATCGGCTATAATGTGGACATGGTGAAGCAGCGGCTCGGCGACATTCCGCTGAACACCTGGGACATCGTGTTCAAGCCGGAAAACCTCTCCAAGCTGAAGGATTGCGGCGTCTATTTCCTCGATGGCCCGGAGGAGGTCATTCCCTCCGCTTTGCGCTATCTGGGCATCGACCCCAATTCCAAGAACCCGGATGACATCGCCAAGGCCGGCGATCTGCTGATGACGGTGCGCCCGTTCATCCGAAAGTTTGATTCCTCCGGCTATATCAATGCGCTGGCCCGCGGCGACATCTGCATCGCGGTCGGCTGGTCGGGCGACGTGTTCCAGGCCAAGACCCGCGCCGAGGAAGCCGCCAAGAAGACCAAGAAGAAGCCGGTCAGCATCGCTTATGCCATTCCCAAGCAGGGCGCGCTGATGTGGTTCGACAATTTCGCCATCCCCAAGGACGCGAAGAATGTCGATGAGGCCCACGCCTTCATCAATTACATGATGCGTCCGGAAGTGGCGGCGAAGAACTCGGACTATATTTCCTATGCCAACGGAAATCTGGCGTCGCAGAAGTTCATCGACAAGGCGATCCTGGACAATCCCGCCATCTATCCGGACAAGGCGACCTTCGACCTGCTGTTCACCGTCACCACCTATCCGATGGAGCGCGTTGTGACCCGCACCTGGACCAAGTTCAAGCGCGGCAAATGAGCCCGAAGGGGCGTCGCGTCTGAAGCCAATGGCGCCCCGCGATTCGCTCGCGGGGCGCTTTTCTTTTGCGCGGCCTCAACCGCGCGCGCGCAACTCACGCCGCAGGATCTTGCCGGTGGCGGTCATGGGCAGGGTGTCGGTGAAGGCGACGTGGCGCGGATATTCATGCGCGGAAAGCCGCTCGCGCACATGGCGCTGGATGTCGGCCACCAAGGCGTCGCTGCCGGCATGGCCGTCCTTCAGAACGATCCAGGCCTTCACCGCCTCGGTGCGCACGGGGTCCGGCACCCCCACCACCGCGACAAAGGCGACGGCGGGGTGGCGCAGGATGCAATCCTCGATCTCGCCCGGCCCGATGCGATAGCCGGCCGAGGTGATGACATCGTCCGAGCGGCCGACATACCAGAGATAGCCGTCCTCATCCTGCCGGCCCCTATCGCCGGTGAGCAGGAAATCGCCCGCGTACTTCTCCGCCGTGGCTTTTGGATTGTTGAAATATTCCAACATCATCACCGGATCGCCCCGGCGCACCGCCACATGGCCTTCCGCGCCCGTGGGCAGCACAGTGCCGGCATCGTCCACGATCTGGACATCGTGGCCGGGGATCGGCTTGCCCATGGCGCCGGGGCGGATGGGGAAGAAATTGGAATTCGATCCCACCACCAGATTGCATTCGGTCTGGCCATAGATTTCCCGCGCCTCGACGCCCAGGCGCTCCTGCACGAAGTCGCCAAGTTCCGCGCCCAGCGTCTCGCCGCCGGTAAGCAGCGAGCGCAGGTTCAGGCCCGCCGGGCGGCGCACATCGGCCTGGCGCAGCAGTTTCAGCGCGGTCGGCGGCAGGAAGACGTTGCGCACCTTGTGGTCCGCCATCAGCGCCATGGCCGCATCCGGATCGAACTTCTTCGCCCGATAGGCCAGCACCGGCACGCCGAGATACAGGCTCGGGAACAGCACGTCGAACAGGCCGCCGATCCAGGCCCAATCGGCCGGCGTCCAATGCAAATCGCCGGGCTGGGGCATGTATTGGTGGACGAATTCGATGCACGGCAGATGGCCCAGCAGCACCCGGTGCCCGTGCAGCGCGCCCTTGGGATTTCCCGTCGTGCCCGAGGTGAAGATGATGATGCCGGGATCGTCCGGCCCGGTATCCACTGGGGTGAAGCGGTCGCTCGCACGCGCCAGCGCATCGTCGAAGGAGAGCGTGCCGTCATCTCCTTTGTCCGGGCCGATGACTAACACATGGGTGAGGGCGGGCAGCCGGTCGCGGATGCGCTGGAGCTTGGCGAGGCCGGCGAGATCCGTCACCAGCACCTTGGCCCCGGACGCGTTGAGGCGGAATTCCAGCGCCTCGTCGCCGAACAGAGTGAACAGCGGCACCGAGATCATGCCCGCCTTGAACGCGCCGATATGGGCGATGGCGGTTTCCGGCGCTTGCGGCAGGAACACCGCGACCCGGTCCCTCGGCGCGAGGCTGCAGGCGGTCAGCACATTGGCGAAGCGGTTGGAGAGGGCGGACAGATCCTCGAAGGAATAGCGCGTCACCGCGCCGCTTTCCTCCACGAAGATCAGCGCCGGCTTGTTCGCGCCCGTGGCGTGCGCGTCCGAGCAGGCGACGCCCATGTTGAAGCGCGCCGGAATCTCCCAGCGGAACTGGCGCACGAGCGCATCATAGGTCGAGGCCGGGCGCAGCATGATGTTTCCTCCCGCCGGTTTCCGCTTCCCTTTCAAGGGAGCGATCCGGGCTTTTATGGAAACGATCGAACGTTTTTTTAATGCCGGCGTCAAGATGGACCCGGCTGTCTTCCCTTGTCCTCACCTCTCCCTTGTTCTCACCTCTCCCCGCCGGGGAGAGGTCGGCCGCACAGCGGCCGGGTGAGGGGGAGAGCTTGGCCGGGAGGCGCTGTCCCCTCACCCCAGCCCTCTCCCCGACGGGGAGAGGGGGCGTTGCAGGGCTTATGTCTTCAGGCCACCAGACCGAGCGCGCTCGCGGCCTGGTCGCGGATGGCGGCGATATTGGTGCGATAGCCTTCGATCCCGCCCTTGAACACGGCGGAACCGGCCACCAGCACGTCGGCGCCGGCCTTCACGCACAGGGCGCCAGTCTGCGGGTTCACGCCGCCGTCGATCTCGAGGCGAATGTCGCGGCCGCGGATCATGTCTCGGATGCGCTCGATCTTGGGCAGCACGTCCGGGATGAAGGCCTGCCCGCCGAAGCCGGGATTGACCGTCATCACACAGATGAGGTCGGTCTTGTCGAGCACATAGTCCAGCACCCGCTCGGAGGTCGCCGGGTTCAGCGCGATGCCCGCCTTCTTGCCGAGGCCGCGAATGACCTGGAGGCAGCGGTCCAGATGGTCGGTGGCTTCCGCCTGCACGGTGATGATGTCCGCTCCCGCCTTGGCGAAGGCTTCCAGATAGGGCTCCACCGGCGAGATCATCAGATGCACGTCGAACACCTTGTCGGTGTAGGGCCGCAGCGCCTTGATGATGTCCGGGCCGAAGGTGATGTTGGGCACGAAATGCCCGTCCATCACGTCGAGATGGATGTAATCGGCCCCGGCCGCAGCCACGTCACGCACTTCTTCCCCGAGGCGGGAGAAATCGCTGGCGAGGATCGAGGGCGCGATCAGCGGGAAATTCATGGCTTCAACTCCTGCGCGGCGGCTTCTCATGGCGGCGCCCGTCATATGGGGAACGGGCGGGCGCGCCGCCACATGGGTCAATAATAGCTGGCGATCTTTTCCACTTCCTCGCGCGAGCCGAATACCAGGGGAATGCGCTGGTGCAGCTTCTGCGGGACGATGTCGAGGATGCGGGTCTTGCCGTCGGTGGCGGCGCCCTGCGCCTGTTCCACCAGGAAGGCCACCGGATTGGCCTCGTAGATCAGGCGCAGGCGGCCCTCGCCATAGCCCTTGCGGCTGTCGCCGGGATAGAGATACACGCCGCCGCGGGTGAAGATGCGGAACGCATCGGCCACCATGGAGCCGACCCAGCGCATGTTGAAATCCTTGCCGCGCGGCCCGTCCTTGCCGGCGAGGCAATCCTCGATATAGGCCCGCATGGGCGCCGCCCAATGGCGGATATTGGACTGGTTGATGCCATATTCCTTCGTCGCGGCGGGCACCTCGACGGTGGCGCGGGCGAGGATGAAATCGCCGCTCGCCCGGTCCAGAACGAACACCTGTGTGCCTGCGCCCACGGTGGAGACCAGCAGGGTGGAGGGGCCATAGACCAGGAAGCCGGAGGCGAGCTGGGCCGTGCCCTTCTGCTTCAGCGCCTCCACCGGATCGGGGAAGGCTTCGGCGCTATAGGGCAGCACGGAATAGATGGTGCCGATGGAGACATTGGTGTCGATGTTCGAGGAGCCGTCGAGCGGGTCCACGGCCACCACCAGCGTGCCGGCGGCGTTGAGCGGGATCGGGGTCTCGCTTTCCTCCGAGCCGAGGAAGGCGACGGGGGCGGCCTTCAGGGCGGAGACGATGGCCTCCTCGGCGATCACGTCCAGTTCCTTCTGGGCATCGCCGGCGGCATTGGCGTCCTCGCCGCGGATCCTGGCGAAATGCTCGGCGAGCGGGCCGCGCGCCACCATGTCGGCGATCGCCACGCCGGCTTGCGCCATGCGCTCCACGGCTGCGGCAACGGCCTTGCGGGTGTCATCCTCGGCCGCCCAGGTGCCGAGATAGCCTTGCAGGGTCACGACGTCGCTCACCTTGTGTCTCCTACGTGCGCGTGCGGGACATATCCCGCCGGTTCGGCGCTGTTATGGCGCACGGCGCGGGAGCCGTCGAGCTTTGGCGCGTGCTGTTCACCGGCCGCGGTGGATTTCCACGCCCACGTCGCCGAACACGCCGCTGATCGGCGCCCCCGGCTTGTGGACCACCACGCGAACCTGCTCGATCTGCGCGAAATGGTCCAGCAGCCGCGCGGCGATGCGCTCGGCGAGGGTTTCCACCAGATGGACGATGTCGTCCTCCACCACCGCCCGCACATGCTCGTAGACCGTCTGGTAGGAGACGGTGAGGGCGGGATCGTCGGCCCAGGCGGCGGGGCGGGTGTCGAGCCACCAGTCCACGTCCACCACGAAGCGCTGGCCGAGTTGCTGTTCGGCATCGAACACGCCATGGCGGGCGTAGAAGGGCATGGCGCGCAGGAACAGGCGGTCGCGACGCGGCGCCGCGGCGGCGGACTCGGCCTCGGCCGCTTCGAGGGCTTCCGGGTCGCTGGGGTCGATCATGGGGCTCACGCGAGGCTCGGGGTGGTGAGGGAAGGGCGAGGGTGCGAGGGCGCGCCCGCGAAAGCAAGCCGGTCGAACGCAAGCCGGGCAAACGCAAGCCGGGCCACCGCGACGGCGGGCGCGCAATCCGCCGCCCGCGCCGCAAGCGCGGGATCGTCGGTGAAGACGGCGCCCACATCCAGATAGGGGCGCCCGACCCGCGCCGCGAGCCGCGCCGCCAGGAACCGGCCGATGCCGGCGCCGACGATCGGCGCATCCGTGGGCAGCGTCGCGCCCGAGAGTACGCAGGCGAGCGCGCCATGCAGCATGTGCAATTGCACCGCCGCCGCATAGGTCGCGAGCTGGCGCGCCTGCTCCAGCGTCGCCGGGCCGAGATCGCGCCCCACCATGCGCAGCAGGCGGCGCGCGCTGGCGTCCAGCGTCTTCGGGCCGCCGTCGGCCGCAGGATGCAGGTCGCCATGTTCCGGCAGGTCGCCGGTGAGGCGGTAGATATCGGCCGTGGTGGCGAAATGCTCGGCCATCAGTGGCACGAAACCGCCGGCGAACGGCAGCGTGGGCGAAAGCGCCATCACCGGCGTGCGCGCTACGCCGCCATAGACCAGTTCGCTGCTGGCGAGGCGCTCGGCATCGCTGAAGCCCCGCGCCGCGACCGCGCCGCCTGAAAAGGGAATGAGATCGGTGGTGGTGGAGCCGATATCCACCAGCACGCCGCATGGCACTTCGGTGGCGAGCGCGGCGGCGGTGGCATGCCAGTTCGCCGAGGCGATGCCCTCCACATGCGCCGCCGCCGCCGAGGCCGGCACGAGGCCGTCCGGCCCGGCATAGATCAGGCATCCCGGCCCGAGGCGCGCCCCGAGCGCCGCCGCCAGCGCCGTGACGCCGGTGGCGCGGTCGGGCCACAGATCCACCAGTTCCCCCGTCATGGTCACGGCGGAAGGCAGGTGCGGCAGCGGGCCGAGGGTGGCGAGCGCGGCATCCAATTGGTCCATGCCGCGCCATAGCGCACACGGGGCCATGTCGACGGCGCGTAGAACCCCCGATTCATCGAAGGCGGCGCGCTTGAGATGGGCGCCGCCCACATCCCAGCCCAGGAAGGCGAAATCGCTCATCGCACCTTCACCTCCACTGGCACCGCCATCGGCAGGTGCGGCACGGCGGGCGGGCGGCCGTCGCGGATCAGCTCCGGCAGGAAGGCGGCGGGATTGATGCCGAGGCTGGCGTGGAGGCCGGCATAAGAGGTGGTGATGCGGGGATTGACCTCCACCACCACCGGCCCCTCCTCGGTCAGGATCAGATCCATGCCGATGATGCCGCTCAGCCCCGGAATGGCCGCGACCACGGCGCGCGCCAGCGCCGCGAACTTGCCGTCCGTGTCCGGCAGGCAGCCGACCGTGAGTCCGGTGAGCGACAGGCGGCCTTCGTTCTCGGCGATCTCCTCCTCGGCGATCTCCTGGAGATTGGCGGTCAGCAAGGTCACGCCATCGGGCCGGCACAGCACGGTGAGGCTGGCGGCGACGCCCGCCACATAGGGCTGGACGATGAGGCCGGCGGACGGCAGCTGCGCCGCGCGCAGGGCCTCGCGGCTGCGCCAGATCTGGGTTTGCGTGGCGCCCGCGCCGTCGTCCGGCTTGGTGATGAGCGGCGCCGCGAGGGCTTCCGGCATCGCCTCAAGCGCATAGGTCGGGATATGGGGAATGCCCGCCGCCGCGAGGTGCTGGGCGGTGAGGCTCTTGCGGCCGGCGATTCGCAGCGCCGGCGCTTCGCTCGCGATCACCCGCGCCGCGCCGGTGCGGGCGAGCGCCACGAGACGCTCCAGCAGGCCGTCGGTTTCCGGCGCCACGGGCCAGACCACATGGGCTTCGCCCGCAAGGCGCGCCCAGACCGCCCAGGGATCGTCATTCTCGCCCACCGCAACGCTGTCCGCGCGCGGTGGCGCCAGGCGGTCGTCATGGCACAGCACCACCTGGACGCCGGGAATATTCTCCAGGTCGCCGACCATGGCATCGCGCATCAGCGTGCCTTCCGGCAGCAGGGCGTCGGGAAGCGCCTTGTCGCGCAGGCCGCCGGATGTCACGAACTCGCAGACAAAGACGCGCATGCGCTTTCCTTTCCGGACCAGGCTCGGACACGAAGATGCAGGTTATCCCGGTCATCGATCTTAAGGGAGGGCGTGTGGTGCATGCCCGCCATGGCGCGCGCCATCTTTATGCGCCCATCGTCTCGCCGCTCGCCGCCGGCAGCGCGCCGCGCGATATCGTGGCGGCGCTGTTTGGGCTCGCGCCGTTCAAGACCCTCTATGTGGCCGACCTCGACGCCATCGCGGGGGAGGGCGACAATGCGCCCGCCATTCGCGATGTGCGCGTGGCTTTTCCCGCTCTCGCTCTGTGGGTGGATGCGGGCGAGAACAGCGCGAGTGCGCTCGCGGCACGTCACGCGGCCGGTGCCGGCCTTCCGGTGGTGGGCAGCGAGACGCTGGCCGATGCGCAGGCCCTGGCCGACATGGCGGGGATGGATTTCGTGCTTTCGCTCGATCACGACGCGCAGGGGCCACGCGGCCCGCAGGCGGTGCATGCGACGCCCGCCCTGTGGCCGCGCCGGGTGATCGCCATGACGCTCGCGAAAGTCGGCTCGGGCGCCGGGCCGGATCTCGGGCGGCTCGCCGATATCCAGGCGCGCGGCGGCGAAATGGCTCTGTTCGCCGCCGGCGGCGTACGCCATGCGCAGGACCTCGACACCCTCGCTGCGATGGGCGTTGAAGGGGCCCTCGTCGCCACTGCGCTGCACGACGGGCGCCTGTCGCGGGAGGATCTGGCGCGCTTTGCCTGATCGGCGCTCAGCCAAGGCCTTCACGCTCCAGGCCCTCACGCTCCAGGGCGTGCGCGAGCACGCTCGCCACCGTCAGGTCCGCGCTGGTTCCGGGGTTGAGGCCGCGCTGTTTCAAGGATGAATCGTAGACCAGCAGGCAGATGTGCCGCCACTCCCACCTTGAGGGGACCCTGACGCGGACCGTCTCACGCGCCTCCTCCAGCACCGCCTGCGCCGTATCCGCGCCGAACTTGCGGGCGATATGGCTGTCGGGAAAGGCCGTGAGGAAATCCAGATAGACCGCCTGCACGACCTCTGGAGCAAACGGGTCCGCGCAGCCGTGGAGCCGTGCGACGCCGATCTCGAACACGTCCGCAAAGCCGTGGACATATTGAAAGGCGATGCGATCGCGGGGCGCGGCTTCGGCCATGGCCGCCTTCAAGTCGACGGCGGCGGGAAAGCGCACATCGGCGCGCGCCGTGCCGAGCCCGCCGGGCTTGGCGGCGGCGATGGCGCGGAAGGCGCAGGCCGCGTCTTCCATGGTCAGCGCCTCCAGCGCCGCGTCCAGCCGCGCACGGAGCGTGTCGGGACCGGGCGATAACGCGGCATGGACCAGCGGCGCGCACAACAGCACGATGCCGAGATTGGTGTTGCAGCCGGCCGCCGCGAGCGAGGCCGCAACCGCCGCCTCGATGCGCGCGCCGATGCCGAGCCCCGGCGCCGAGAGGACGGGCGCGGCCGCCGCCGCGGCGCGCTCGAATTGGGCCACCTCCATGTCGTGCCCGGCCGCGTGCACATGCACATTGCCCGGCTTCAGGGTCCCCAATTCGGCCCGGCAGGCGCGTTCAAACAGGTCCGCGGCGCGCTCCGGTGTCATGCCATCGCCCTTTCGCCGGCGAGCAAAGCGGCGAGCGGCGCGGCCATGTCCAGCCCGGTCGCGGCGTGAAGGCCGCTCCAGGCCGGCATGGAATTCACCTCCAGCACCAGCAGGCGGCCGGCCGCATCGGCGATCAGGTCCACGCCGGCGAAATGCGCGCCCACCGCCTGCGCCGCCGCAACCGCGATTTCGGCGAGCGCGCCCGTCGCCGGCACCGGCTCGCCGGTCGCGCCCTGGTGGATATTGGTGATCCAATGGCTGGCGACCCGCCGCATGGCGCCTTCCGCCCGGCCGCCCACCACGAACACGCGATAATCCGCATGGCGTTCTTCGGCGGGCGGAATGAAGTCCTGGAGATAATAGACCCCGTCCATCTCTTCCGTACCCGGCAGCGCGGCCTTCGGTGCGAGGCGGCGCAGGCCGCGCCCTTGCGCGCCGAACAAGGGCTTCAGCACCGTGTCGCCCGGTGCCGCATCCACCAACATCTGCGCTGCCTGCGGATCTTCCAGCACCAATGTGCGCGGGGTCGCCAGGCCGGCGCGGGCGAGCAGGAAGGTGGTCATGCTCTTGTCGATGCAGCGCTCGATGGCGCGGGCATCGTTCATCACCTTGACGCCGGATTCGCGCAGGGCATGCAGCACGCCGAGCCGCAGGGTGATCTGCTCGGTGGTCCCGCCGGGCATGATGCGCACGAAGGCGCTTTGGGGAAGCGCCTCCTCGAACCCCGGCAGCAGCAGGCCGTGGGGCGTCGCGCCCACCGCGAAGCCGCAG
>NCEH01000139.1 GCA_002304505.1 Rhizobiales bacterium 32-66-11
GACCATCACCAGGCCGGCGAAACGCTTCCCGAGGCCGATGCCATCGTCAATCCGAACCGGGAGGACGATCTGTCCGGCCTCGGTCATCTGTGCGCGGTGGGTTTGGTGTTCATCACCATGGTGGGTCTCGTGCGTCGCCTGCGTGAGGAAGGCCACTGGACCGCGGAGCTGCCGGCGCCGGACCTGCTGGCCGCGCTCGATCTCGTCGCGCTCGGCACGGTGGCGGATGTGGTGCCGCTCATCGGCCTCAACCGCGCCTATGTGACAAAAGGGCTGATCGCCTTGCGCCGGCGCCAGCGGCCGGGCCTGACCGCGCTGATGGACGTGGCGCGGCTCGATGGACCGCCGCGCCCCTGGCATCTCGGCTTTCTGCTCGGCCCGCGCATCAATGCCGGCGGGCGGATCGGCGATGCGACGCTCGGCACGCGCCTGCTGCTGGAGCAGGATCCCATGGAAGCCAAGATCATGGCGGCCGAGCTCGACCGCCTCAATACCGAGCGCCAGGAGGTGGAGCGCGCCATCCTCGCCAGCGCCGAGGCCGAGGCTTTCGCGGCCCATGGCGATGAGGCGGGCGCCGCCGTGGTGGTGAGTGGGGAGGGCTGGCATCCCGGCGTGGTGGGGCTGGTGGCCTCGCGCCTGAAGGAGCGGTTCAACCGCCCGGCGTTGGCGATCGCTTTCCTGGGCGAAACCGGCACCGGCTCGGCCCGCTCCATTCCCGGGGTCGATCTCGGCCGCGCGGTGCGGGCGGCGGTAGAGGCCGGATTGCTTGTGAAGGGCGGCGGCCATGCCATGGCGGCGGGCCTCACCGTGGAGCGCAAGCGGCTCGGCGATCTGCGCGCCTATCTGGAGCGCGAGCTTGCCGAGGCGGTGGGCCGCGCGCGCTCGGAAGGCGCGCTGACCATCGACGCCGCCTTGACCGCGTCCGGCGCGACGCCGGCGCTGGTGGATCTGGTGGCGAAGGCGGGGCCCTATGGCGCCGGCAATCCGGAGCCGGTGTTCGCCTTTCCCTCCCATCGCCTCTCCTATGTGGAGACGTTCGGCGCCGGCCACATGCGCGCCCGCCTCACCGCGCGCGACGGCACGACCTTGCGCGCCGTTGCCTTCCGCTGCGCCGAGGAGCCGCTGGGCCGCGCGCTCACGGAACTGCGGGGGCGCACGGTGCACGTGGCGGGTTCGCTCGATCTCGACCATTGGCAAGGCGAAGCCCGCGTCACCCTGCGCCTGCGCGATGTCGCGGAGGCCGGACCCGACGGGCAGGGGTGAGGACGCTGCGAGAAGAGGGGGCGCACGGACGCCGCAACGGGATTGCCAGGGATTATTTGTCGTCCTCGGTTGCCGCCATGGATTTGCTGCCGATGCCCGTTCCGCGCCGCTTTGGCGGTGCTTTCGGCGCCGCGGAAGTCTTGGGCGCGGCGGGCGCCTTTTCGGAGGGTACGGGCTGCTCCGGCGTCGACTTGACGGCTGCCGTCTTCTCCGCCGCCTTGCCCTTCTTTGGCTTTGTCGTTTTGGGCAGCTTTGGCGCGGGCACCTGAGGCAGGATGCGCCCCAGGGCAAGGCTGAGCAGATGCACCCGTGCGGCCTTTCCATCTGCGGCAGCGTCCGCCGCCAGATGCGGATCGACGCGTTTCTTGAGGCTGTTGAGGTCGCTGTCCTTCAGCCCGTCGAAGGCATGCAGCAAGGCGGTCTCGCCAACCGCGTCACCGACCGCGCGCAATCCAGCGGCGGTGAGATCCTTGGCTTTGAGCTGGCTCGTCAGGATCTTGCCCGCGGCGAGGTTCACCTCCTTCTCCGCGGCGGCGAATGCAGCGGCATTGCGCGCCACGGCTGCGAGGACCGCGAAACCGTCAATCTCAGTGGCCATGGAAGAGCCCCTTCACTTCGTTGACCAGGCTGTTGAGGATCGCGACCACCGGCGGCGACCATTTGAGTCGAAAGGTCGGATAGTCCTTGGATAGGCCCTCGGCAATGGCCGCAGCCTGAGGAATCTCCGTCTCGAACATATCGAACTCAGGATCTTCGCCGGCAGCCACCTGCCGCAATGCGGCGACCGTCAGAGCCTGGTGCTTTACATTTGCGATCCGCCGCGAGACCAGGACCACGGGGCGCCGCTTTGGCTTCGGCAGGCTGCTGCGTTCGGCAAGTCGGCCCCGCCACATGCTGTTGCAGAACGCTGCAAGACCCAGTGTCGAGAGCATATCAGGGATGGTCGGAAGGATCACCACGTCGCACAGGCGAATGCCCACTTCGGTGAAAGCTGAGATGCCAGGTGCGCAATCCAGGATCACATAGTCGAAGTCCTCCCGCAGCTCAGCCATACAGGACGACAAGGCGCTCCAGACCTGACCTTCGGTTCCGTGAAGATTGAAGCCCCGGTCCGCCAGTTCGCAGATGATCTCCCGTTCCGCAAGGCGCAGGCCGACGCTTGAGGCGATCAACGAAACGTCCAAGGGATCGCCGAGATGGGTGACGTCGGATATCTGGCTGCGGACGAACTCACGAAGACTGCGCCGCCTTTGATGCAGCAGCCGGTCTGTGAGGTACGATGTGATCGTGAGGCGATCCTTGATCAATTCGGCGAGGATGTCATCGCCCGCCAGGCAATACGAAACGCTCGCCTGCGCATCCAGATCGATCACCAACACCCGGTTTCCGTCCGCCGCCAATGCTTCCGCCAGCATCACCACCGTGGTGGTCTTGCCGACGCCGCCTTTCATGTTGGCGACCGCGATCACGCGTCCGAGCCGGGGCATCAGGCGTCCTCCTTCAGGGCTTTCTTGAGCGCGGTGCGGTTGTGCGGGTTCAGGCGGCTTTCCAGGAACCCGTCCACCGTCTTCGGCGATGTCGCCTTGCGCTTGGGGTCGAGCAGGATTTCGTAGCTTTCTGGATCTTGCGGGCGCACCGCGAGGATCAGGCCGATGCCGTGCTCCTCGCATTGCTTCTGCACGTCCGGCAGGCGCGCCCGCGCCTTTGACTCTTCCGGCAGGTGCCAGATGAGATGGCCGAAATGGGTAAAGCGCGTCTGCGCCAGCGCCTCATGCACAGCCAGAACCGAGCCACCGGCTTCGGTCTTCAGCTCGAAGGCATGCACATCGAGCTGCGACCCCGGCATGAAGGTGAAGCGCATCAGGCTTACCAGCATGAAATCCGGCCGCGCCCATTGGCCGGAGCTGGGGCCGATGGCGGAAATGTCCTGCATCAGGGCCAGTCCACCCTTCGGCAGGTCGAGATTGCGCACGAATATGGTGGAGAGATAGCGCGCCACGGGCACCATCAATTCCGCTTCCAGCGGCGCGGTGGGCGAAGCCGGAGACGGGGCAGGGGCCACCGGCTCGGCGGGCGGAGTCTTGAGAAGGAAGATCTTGCCGCCCTGGCCGCGCTCGCGGCCCACACGGCCGCGCTTCAGCAGCAGGTCACGGGCGAGGAAGAAATCCTCGGTGGAGACCGATTGTGCGAGGCGCCGGGACAGCATGGCCCGCAGCACCCGGTTCAGCACGGGCGCGCCATCTGGAGGCAGAAGATCAAGCATCTGCTCGGCGATTCCGGCAGCCGTACGATCTGACATGCGGCCCCGTTCCCCGAACCCGATGCACCTATAAGTTTCAGGAGTTCAACAATATACCGTCGCCAAATGCAAGCATGCTCGGGCCTCCGCTCCGGCCGAAAAGAGTTGCCGGCGAAGAGATTTCACATGCAAAGGTGCCGCTCCTCATCCCCGGCGACGCGAATGGGGTAACAGCGTGCGCAGATTGCATTCTGAATCACATGCGCGCCAATCCGGGCGGGCGCGGGCGGCTTGAGTCCGAGGGCCGGCGGGCGCATGGATGGGCGCCGCGTGACGCACTTGTTCCGGGATTCGCCGCCGCGCGGCTCCCGCCCGCGCCGGCTGGCGCATAATTCCCTGCCCCTCCGGTCCCCCATGGAAACGATTCTCTCAGCGCTGCTTCCCGTCTTCTGCGTGGTCGCCCTCGGGACGGGCCTGCGGCGGTGGGTGCTGCCGGATCCCGCCCATTGGGTCGGCCTGGAGCAGATCACTTATTATGTGCTGTTTCCTGCGCTGCTGCTGGTTTCGGCGATCCGGGCGGACATGTCGCGCGTGAGCCTGATTGGCACGGTGGGAGCGATGGGCCTCTCGCTCGCCGTGCTGTGCGCCGGATTGCTGGTGGCCCGCGCCCGGTTGATGCGGCTGCACGGCATCGACGGACCGGCGTTCACCTCCGTGTTCCAGGGCACGGTGCGCTGGAACACCTATGTGGCGCTGGCGCTCGCGGATGGGCTCTATGGCACGCCGGGGGTCGCCGTTGCGGCGGTGATGCTGGTGTGCCTGATCCCTGCGATCAATGTCGTGGTGGTCGCGGTCCTGGCGCGTTACGCCGGTGCCGAGGCGCCCACCGCCGGGCGCATCGTCCGCCAGCTCATCCGCAACCCGCTGATCGTGTCCTGCCTCGCGGGCGCGGTGATCAACATGTCCCACGTTCCGGTGCCGCATATGGCGCTGGAGGTTGCCGATATCCTCGGCCGCGCATCGCTGGCGGTCGGGTTGGTGGTGGTGGGGGCGGGCGTCAGTGTGCGGCATCTGGTACGGCCGGGGGCCGGCGCGCTCTATTCAATCGCGCTGTGTCTGCTTGTGAAGCCGGCGCTGGCGCTGGCCTTCGGGCTGGCGCTCGGCCTCAAGGGCCTGGAACTGGTGGTGGTCACGGTCATCTGTGCCGTGCCCTCGGCCCCGGCCGGCTATGTGCTGGCCCGCCAGATGGGCGGCGATGCGCCGCTGCTGGCGCAGATCCTGACGCTGCAGCTGGTGGCCGCGGCGCTGACATTGCCGCTCGTGGTGGCGGCGGCGCTCGCCATCGGCGGGTGAAACATGCCGCGCCCGACGTTCGGGCGAAATCGCGGTTTCATACGGGGAGAAACACGAAAAAGGGCGGCTAAGCCGCCCTGATCTTCCGTTCGTCGGCGTCGCCTGCCTCAGCAGGCACCCCAATAGCCGTTGCCGTGGGTGTCGGTCGGGAACCAGCATCCGCCACGCGCCTGCGGGGCATAAACCACCGGCGGGGCGGGGGCATAGAAGGCCGGCGGGGGCGGGGCGTAATAGACCGGCGGGGGCGGCGGCGGAGCGCTGGCCGCGCCGGCGATCGCCGCCGCGCCGAGAATGCCGAGCGCAATGCCCGCCCCAACCGCCGCGCCATTGTTGTTATTGTTGTAATAACGGCCGCAATTCCAGCAGCCGCCGCGACCATAGCCGTAACGCGGACCCCAATATTGAACCTGGGTCACGCCGTTCGGCACGGCGGCGGAGAGGCTCGCCGCGCCGGTGCCGATCGCACCGGCCATGGCCGGGGTCAGCGAGATCACGCCAAGGGCCGCCACCAGCCCGAGCGCCGCGACCTGCTTGGTGAGAATGGACATGGTGAACATCTCCTGAACGTTGCGATGTCCCGCGCTCGGAACTTGAGCCGCGAGAACCGTTTCATTTGGTATCGGCCACGATCTAAGCCGAATTGTGTCTGCGCTTTCGAGCTTCAATACTGCGCCGCACGCTGTGAATGCGTTGTGAATGAACAATGGCGCGGAAACGTCAAATTTCTGTTCTCCCGGGGAACACCCAGGTGCGCATGGTCCCGGGATCGTCGAATGGCGTGTGGCTAGCGCACGTTCTGCCCTTGCGGCTGGGGGCGAGTGTGGTTAAGCCTGCCGCCTGCCATGTCATCTTCCCTCGCCTTCACCCTTGATCGCCGCGACCTGATCGGCATCGAAGGTCTTTCAGCCGGCGAGATCGTCGGCCTGCTGGATCTTGCCGAGGAATTCGTCGATCTCAACCGGCAGATCGAGAAGAAGCGCACCACTTTGCGCGGACGCACGCAGATCAATCTGTTCTTCGAGGCTTCCACCCGCACGCAATCTTCGTTCGAGATCGCGGGCAAGCGCCTGGGCGCCGATGTGATGAACATGTCGGTCGGCACGTCCTCGGTAAAGAAGGGCGAAAGCCTCATCGACACCGCGATGACGCTCAACGCCATGCATCCCGACATCTTGGTGGTGCGCCACCATGCCTCCGGCGCCGTGGCGCTGCTGGCGCGCAAGGTGGATTGCTGCGTGGTGAATGCCGGCGACGGCGCCCATGAGCATCCCACCCAAGCGCTGCTGGATGCGCTCACCATCCGCCGCAACAAGGGCCGCATCCAGGGGCTGACCGTTGCGATCTGCGGCGATGTGCTGCATTCGCGGGTGGCGCGCTCCAATATCCATTTGCTTTCGGCGCTTGGCGCGAAGGTGCGGGTGATCGCGCCCTCCACCCTGCTGCCAAGCGGCATCGAGCAGTTTGGCATCGAGGTCCACCGTTCCATGGACAGTGGGCTGGAAGGTGCGGACATCGTGATGATGCTGCGCCTGCAACGCGAGCGCATGGCCGGCTCGTTCATCCCCTCGGTGAAGGAGTATTTCCATTATTTCGGCCTCGACCAGGCCAAGCTCCGGCGCGCCAAGCCCGATGCCCTGGTGATGCATCCCGGCCCCATGAATCGCGGCGTCGAGATCGATTCCAGCGTCGCCGACGGGCCGCAATCCCTGATCCGGGAACAGGTGGAAATGGGCGTCGCGGTCCGCATGGCGGTGCTTGATGCCCTGGCGCGGAAACTGCCCAATGCGTGAGACTGTCCGCCCGTCCGATGCCCGCCCGGTGGTCCTCGCGAACGCGCGGGTCATTGACCCCTCGCGCGGTTCGGATTTCCACGGCGATGTCCTGATCATCGAGGGTCGGATTGAGGACAGCGCCTTCGGCATCGCCGCCGCCGGCGTTCCGGATGGGGCGGAAGTGGTGGATTGCCGGGGCGCCATCGTCGCGCCGGGCCTCGTCGACATGCGCGCCTTTGTCGGCGAGCCCGGTGCGGAACATCGCGAGACCCTGGCCACGGCAAGCCGCGCGGCGGCAGCGGGCGGCGTCACCACCATCGTCTGCCAGCCGGAGACCGACCCGGTGGTGGATGATCCCGCGATCGTCGACTTCATCCTGCGCCGGGCCCGCGATACCGCCATCGTGCGCGTGCACCCCATGGCCGCCCTCACCAAGGGGCTCAAGGGTGAGGAAATGACCGAAATCGGCCTGCTTCAGGCGGCTGGCGCGGTCGCCTTTACCGATGGGCCGCATTCGGTGAAGAGCGCGCAGGTGCTGCGCCGCTGCCTGACTTACGCCCGCGATTTCGATGCCCTGATCGTGCATCACACCGAAGATGCTTCGATGTCGCAGGGGGCCATGAACGAGGGCGCCTTTGCGACCCGGCTCGGCCTGTCGGGCAATCCGAAATCGGCTGAAGCCATCGTGCTGGAACGCGACCTGCGGCTCGTGGATGGGGCGCGCGGGCGTTATCACGCAGCCGCTCTCACATGTGCCGAATCGCTGGAGGTCCTGGCGCGGGCAAAGCATGCCGGACTGCCCGTCACCGCCTCCGCCAGCATCAACCATCTCAGCTTTAACGAGCTGGATATCGGCCAGTACCGCACCTATTTCAAACTGAACCCGCCGCTGCGGGGCGAGGAGGATCGGCAGGCGCTGATCCATGCGTTGGCGTCCGGCCTGATCGACGTTGTGGTGTCCGACCATATCCCGCAGGACGTGGAGATGAAGCGGCTCCCCTTCTCGGAGGCGGAGCCCGGCGCCATCGGTATGGAAACCCTGCTTTCGGCAGCCCTGCGGCTGGTGCATTCCGACCAGGTGGACATTGTGAACGTGCTCCGTGCGCTATCCACCCGGCCGGCGGAATTGCTTGGCCTGCCCACGGGGACCCTGCGCCCCGGCGCGCCGGCGGACATCGTGGTGTTCGATCCGGACATGCCATGGCTGGTGGACCCCGCCCAGCTCAACTCGCGCTCGCGCAACACGCCGTTCGATGAAGCCCGCATGAGCGGGCGCGTGCTGCGAACACTGGTTGCCGGGCGCACGGTATACGAATACGTTTGATTGGCCGGCCGGGCCGGCACGTGGGGCTTGTGCATGCAGCTTTCCTGGACTCTCGCCTTGCCCTGGACCCTGGCGGCGCTGGCCCTCGGCTATGTCCTGGGCTCGATCCCCTTCGGCATCATCATCACGCGCCTTGCCGGAACCCGCGACATCCGCACCATCGGCTCGGGAAATATCGGCGCGACCAATGTCCTGCGCACCGGCCGCAAGGATTTGGCCGCGCTCACCTTGCTCGGCGACGCGCTGAAGGGCACGGCGGCGGTGCTCATCGCGCGCGCATGGCTGGGGCAGGACGCTGCGCTCATCGCCGGCCTCGGGGCATTTCTCGGACATCTGTTCCCGGTATGGCTCGGCTTCAAGGGCGGAAAGGGAGTTGCGACCTTCCTCGGCGTGGCGCTCGGGCTCGCCTGGGCATCTGCCCTGGTGTTCGCGCTGGCATGGCTCGGCATTGCTGCGCTGACGCGCTATTCCTCACTTTCCGCGCTCATCGCCTCGGCGGCGACGGCGCTGTCCGCCTATTTCGCGGGCGGGCCGGAAATGGGGCTGCTGATGGCGGGCCTCGCCGTGCTGC
>NCEH01000012.1 GCA_002304505.1 Rhizobiales bacterium 32-66-11
AACAGGCGAAATGCCTCCTCTGCCCGGAAATCATCGAAGGTCTCCATGATGTCGTCCGCAACGAACGGCACCGTGCTGCGGCTCCGCACGAACTCCTGATAGCCGGCCACCCTGAGGGCCAGGTAGAGCTGGAAGCGTGTTCCTTTCGAGAGTTCATCGGCAGCCTTTGATCCGCCGGCCGAGGAGAGTGCGATGAGCGTCTCGCCATCCTTTCCCGGCTGAGCGGCAAGGCCCCGATAGGCACCGCGACTGATGGTGCTGAAGGCTGCGGACGCCCGCTGCATCATCGAGCTGCGGTGATGCTCACGATAACTGGCGAGTGCACGCTCCGTCGCGACGATGCCGGCGCGGAGTTGAAAATAGCGCATCGCGCCGTCCTCGATCTCCAGCAGGGTCGTTCGCCGGCGCTCCTCGATCTCGGCGACCTTCGCGTCGCCGCCAATCGCCTCGACCTTGTCGGCCGCCGCCGACCGGGCGGCGAAAAGCTCCTGGCACCGCTGGTCTTGATCCTCGAACCGGGCTTTCAGCTCGATCAGCTCGGCATCGAGAGCCGCCCTGTCCAACCCGTCGAGCGCAGCCTCGGCATCGGCGAGGCTGGAGGCCCGTATGGCATCGAGAATCTCCTGCCCGGCCTCGTCAGCGGCTGCCCGGAGCTGCCGCCGCTGCTCAATATCCGCGAGCCGCGCCGCGACCTCGTCCAGTGATGCGACCGAGAACAACGTGGTCATCCGGCTTTTCTGAACCTCGTGGACGGAGACAGCGTCCGCCAGGGCTCGCTGGTGCCCCTCCGCCTCCGCCAGCTTTCCGGCAAGGTCCGCCTGGCGCCCACGCTCGGCTCCCGCCTGCCGGACCTTCTCCGCGATCCGCTGCGCGGCATCGAGGAGCGGCATCCCCTCGGCTGGAATTCCCACCCCATCCGCGAGGCTGGTGACTTCATCCCGAAACGCGGCCTGGTCCTTCTCCATCTTCCCGATGCGGTCGATGAAGCCCGCCTGCTTCTCGATCGTAGGTCCAAGATCGGCGATCGCTGCGAGAATTTCACGCACGACACCCACGGCCGGCACGCCCGCCATGTCGCCAAGCCAACAGCCATCACAGGCGCCGGCCCATGCTTCAGCCCAGACGTCTTCATCGGCCTGCGCCTGCCTTGCCGCGCCCTCGCGCGCCGCGACGTCGCGTTCCCTCTCCCTCAGCTCCGCCCGAAGGCGCTGAACCTCGGCCTCGCGGTCAAGCGCTGCCTGCGCGGTCGCGAGAAGGGCGTCGAAGCCTCCATCTGCCTCGTGGGGAACGCCCGCCCGGTCGAGCGCGACGCGCATGCGGTCCTGCGCTGCTGCGGCATCCGTCTGCGCCGCCCGAAGATCACGGTCGGCGCTGCGGGCCGCCTCGCGCGCTTCCAGCGCCTTGTCGCGGCGCCCGAGCCACGCCTCAAGCTCGACCAAGGTGAGCGAGGCGGCGAGAGAAGGCCACATGAAGCGGACCGCCGCCTCAACCTGCGTGTCCAGGCCGCTCAATGCCCCGGCGGCGCCGTCCTTCAGCTCGGCGGCACGGTCGAGGTCGGCCTGTGCGACCGCGAGCGCCCGGCCGCTCTGATGCAGCTTGGCAAGCTCGGACATGTGCGAGAACCGCCCGGCGCCGACCATGTCGTCGCGGCGCAGCGCAGCCTCGAAGGCATCCGCCGACGCCGTATCGAGATCACGCCGGTGCGCGGCCCATGCCTGCTCGCGCGAAGCGCGGATGTCGGCGGCCTCCCGATCGGTGAGCACCCCGGCGACCAAAGCGTAGCTCGCGCGCTCCGCTTCCAGGTGCCGAACCTGCGTCGTCAGCCGCTCGACGTCGTTCCCATGCCGCGCCAGCACGGTCTCGGCCTCGGTCCGCGCAACCTTCCAGTGCCGCACCGCATCCGGACCAGGGCAACACATGCCGGCAAGGTCATCGGCCGTCCCCTGCCAGGGCCGAAGCGCGCGGAGGCGGTCGTCCAGTGTCTCGCGCGCAGCGCTGCGGGATCCCTCGGCCAGGCGGCCGCGCGCCGCGTGGTCAGAGGACCGCAGCGCCGCCACGGTGGTCGCCAGTTCCGCCATCGCGTGGTCGCGCTCTGGAGCGGCCCCGGGCTCCGCCGCCGGCAATTTCGCCGCGGTCTCAGCGAGACGGGAGCGCGCATCCGCAAGCTCTCTCGCAGCATTGCGGATGGCAGCGTCAATGCCCGAGCGCGCTTCGATGAGGTCACGCAGCCGCCCGACGGTGGCCGCCGTCAGGACAAGACGCGCAGGATCCGCCTCCCCTTCCCGCTCGATGCGCTGCAGGATCCCCGAGATGACGAGGCCGAGCTGCCGCACCTCCAGCCGTCTTTCGGGAATATCCTTCTCTGCGGTGACGTGGCGCGCCCGCAGCTCGGCCAGCCGCTCTACCCGCTCAGTGAGCTGTAGCGCCGCCTCGTCAACCACGATGGCTTCGACCTCGTCGGCGAGCCGCGCCACGTCTTCGCGGCGACTCCTCGCCTGGACGCCAAGCTCGATCTCCGCCTTCCGGAGCGCGGGCAGCTCCTGCGCCCACTCCGGCGGCGCGTCGGGCACCCCGGCGAGCGGCTCCAGGCGTTCACGCAGGCTGCGCAGCGCTGCGAGCCGGGGCAGCACGCCGAGATGGCGCTGGATTTCATCCATGCGCGCCTGGAGGCCGGCGCGCCCGGCAATGGCCTCGTCATACTGGGCCCGGGCGCGATCGCGCGTTTCCACGAGGCGCGCATGCTCCGATGCCAGGGTGTCGAACTGCTCCCGCTCGGTCTTCAGGTCCACCAGGCGGGCTTTGAAGTCCGCAAGCTTGCCGCTGCGCGCCCGGTATTTGTAGAAGCCGTCCGCTTCGCCTCTCAACTCGACCAGCTTGTGACTGAGATGGGCAAGGCCCGCGCTGGCGGAAAACAGCAGCTGCCCGAGATCGCCCTTGCTCGCCAGGATGCTCTCGCCGCCCTTTTCAAGCGTCTCGTCATCGAGCGAGAACATCATGCGGTAGGCGTCGCGCTCGATACCGCCCAACTCGCCGCGGATCGCGGTTTCGGGGATCGGACGGCCCTCCATGTCCAGCAGGCTATTCTGCTGTCGCTTGATGCGCGCGAATTCATGGGTCTCTCCGGCGACCTCCAGAGCCCCGCCAACCCGCATGGTCGAATAAGGATGGAGAAAATCGTAAGGGCTTTGCGGGCCGATCCCGAACAGCAGGTCGAGGAACGCCGCGAAAGCCGTCGATTTGCCGGCCTCGTTCGGACCGTAGATGACATGCAGGTCCGGCTGTCCTGCGAGCCGTTGGCCGAAGTCGATGACGCGATCGGTGAACTTTCCGTAGCGGATGAGATCGAGGCGGCGCAGGCGCATGTCAGGCGCCTCCTTCGGCCGCCTGAAGGCGCGCGACGACATCATCGGCGCCGGCTCGCGCCAATCGCGCGAGCACCTCCCGAGCGGCGGCCTCGTCAGCACCGAGAATGTCGCGGCATTCCTGCGGCAACTGGCCTTTCAGCTCGTCCGCGATGGCGGCGAGGTCCGCCCGGAAGGCGTCGGAATCCAGGACGTCTCTTTCGATCAGATGATGAAGCTCGGAGACGGGATCGCCCGATGCTTCGGCGACCTGTCCGGGCAGGCGGCAGGAAATCTCCAGCTTCTCCACCCAGCACGAGCCGACGATGGAGGCCCGTTCGTCGGCCTCGGCCTTAAGCAGATCCGCGTCGCGCCGGATGCGCCACGCCAACGGCGTTGCCCCGCTCACCTGCAGGCGGGTGACGAGGTGCTCCGAGCGGACGGCATCCCGCGTCTGTTCCAGTCCACGGGTGACGACCGATACGAGATCCCGCCAGTCATCCAGCCCCGTCGCGTCGATTGAGACGCGCTCGAACTGCGCGATGCTGGTGTCCCGCTCGTCGAGATGCACCGAGCCATCGTCACCAATGGTGACGAGAGTGACGGATTTCGCGTCGGCCTCGTTGATATCGCGCCCCTGCGGCATGCCCGGCATCACGATAGTGCAGTCCCCTTCGACAACCGACCGCCTGTGCACATGGCCGAGCGCCCAGTATCTGAAGCCAGTGCCCGCGAGATCGCCGATGCTGCAGGGCGAATAAAGGTCGTGGCCCGGCGCGCCGGCGAGGCTGGTATGGAGAAGGCCGATGTTGATGGCGCCGTCCGTGCGCGGCTTGTATCTGCTGAGGAGGCTCTCCGGTGCATGGGGTTGGGCGAAGCTGAGGCCGTGAATCACGACGGGCACGCTTCCCGGCTTCCGCTCGACCTCGATCGCATCCGCCCTGCCCCCGAACACCTTCACCGTATCGGGCAGAACCAGCTCCTTCGTGATCCTCGACATCGCATCGTGATTGCCGCGAATGATGAAGACCCGGATGCCGGCCTCATGCAGACGCCGGAGCTGTTCCGCCAGAAACCTGGCGGTTTTCATGGAGGTTTGATCGCCGTCGTAGAGATCGCCGGCGAGGAGAAGCGCGTCGACCTGCTCCTCAAGGCAAAGGTCGATGATGCGTACGAAGGCACGCCGCGTCGCGGTGCTGATCAACTCAGCGAGGTTGGCATCCCGCAGCGCGAGCGAGCGAAGAGGCGAGTCCAGATGGACATCCGCCGCGTGAACAAAGCTATATGCCATCGCCCCCCTCGCTTCCGGCGCTTTAGACAGGCGGCTTATACGCGTGCGCCGGCACCAGATCATCCAAAAGCAGTTCCCTGAAAAGCGTCAGGGGAGACCGAATTCGCTCATCCTGCATCAGGCGGAGGTGATCCGGCATCACATAGCGCGCGACGAGGCGCGGTATCCAACGAATGGAAAACACCGCCGAGCGGATCGGATCCAACACCACGCGGATTTGGGGTTGGTGGAGATGATAGGCTTCAGCAACATCGCCGGATGACGATGGTCGCGGGTTTTTTTAGAAGGTAGAAGTTACCGAACTTGCGACCCTACGCCAAAAACTCGGCGACGCTCAGCAGAGCAGCACTGTTAAGCGGCGCCCCACCTCTGCGCAGCAGTTCTCGATGATCAGCATTGGCCGCCAAATTCGGCGGCCAATGCGCTACCATCGTCAGATCATCCGCTTGATGTCAGCATAGCTGCCGTTCGTCCTCAGGGTGACCGTGACGTCACCTGTCCCCCGGTTCCGCCAGAACCAACCATGGTTCCCGTCGAACGCCGCCGTGACCGTGCCTTGGTCCGAGGACGCTCCACGACCCTTTTCGTAGCTCGTCTCCTGACCACCGCCGTCGCCGTGGAGATCGAAGTTCACCACCCCACCCGTGACGGTCCAGGAGAAGTCCGCCTTCGCGCCTTTCACCATGGCGAGCTTCACTTCGGCGCCTTGTCCCGGCTTCAACACGATGGTCACCTCGTCCGTGCGGGGCGCCGGTGCAGTTTGGGCATTCGCTGAGCCGATGAGAAGCTCCGCGAAGATCTGTCCCATCAGGCTGGAGCGCGGCCCCGGAGCGGCGGGGGAGATGGCGCCCTGCTGGTCCTTGCGCCTGTCCTGCTCGGCTTCCGCGGCGAGCTGGGATTTGATCTCGCCCATCTCGGTGAGGCCGAGGGCCCGGCCAATGCCCGTGGGATCGATGGCGTATTCAGCCGGGAGAACGATGGTCACCAGGATCGCCGCCGCAGCGACAACGGCGATGATGGTGGAGCGCACGAGCTGCCCGGACGTGGGAAGCTCGGCGCGGCTGGGCATGTCGGTGTTGTACATGGATTCAAGTTCCTTCTTCGCGTTCAGGAAACGAACCAGCCGGTGATCTGGTAGCCGATCAGCACGAACCCGGCGGTCATCATGAGGACGTTGGCGGTGTAGGCGTGACGGAAGAAGCTTGGGGTCTTCCGCCAGAAGCCCATGACGATGAGGATGGCGCCCAGCGCCAGGAGTTGCCCGATCTCCACGCCGACATTGAAGGCGAGGAGGTTGGGGACGAGGCCGTCGGGCGAGATGTTGTATTCGATGATCTTCGTCGACAGGCCGAAGCCGTGGAAGAAGCCGAAGATCAGGGTGGCGAGCTTGGTGTCCGGCTGGAATCCGAACCACCTTTGGTAGGCGCCCATGTTGTCGAGCGCCTTGTAGACCACCGAGAGGCCGATGATGGCATCGATGATGTAGCTGTTGATCCCGACGTTGAAATAGACGCCGAGCAGCATGGTCGTCGAATGGCCGATGGCGAACAGACTGACATAGATGCCGATGTGCTTCATCCGATAGAGAAAGAAGATCACGCCGAACAGGAACAGGATGTGGTCGTATCCCGTGACCATGTGCTTGGCCCCGAGATAGATGAACGGCATCAGGTTGATGCCCGTGATCTCCTGGATATAGCCTTTGTCACCTTCGGCCACGGCATGGGCAAAGGCGCCGCCACAAAGGAATGGGAAGGCCAACAAGGCAAGCAGGAACGGAAAGGCCGATCGCCAGCGCACGAATACGCCTGGCGGGCCCATGGACATGGGTCCTCTCATGGGAACTCCGATCTCGTCGTTGGGAATGGCCGCCGAGGCGGCCGCGATCATGCGACGGAGATCTGGCGCGGGGGGCGGTCGAGCCGGGATTGCTCACCCGGAAGCTGGACGGACACGCGCGTTGCGGTCCAATCCCTCACCACGGAACACGCGATGATCATGCCGCCCGGAGGCACATTGGGCGTCTCATGGGAATGGTCGCCCGGATTATGGCCGTGGGAATGTCCCGGCTTCTGCTCCTCGCCCACGCCATCATCGTGCGCGTGGCCGTGCGCCTCGATCTGGGCGGCGAGTTCCGCATGGCGGACGGCCTCGGCCACGGCCGCCGACGCGGGATCATGCGACGGGGACTGTCCGGCAGGAGGCAACGCAATGCCGAGCACCACCGCGATCGCGATGATGATGCGCAAGCCTGCCATGAGCGCCCGGGACTTCATGCCTGACGGTTATCCGGCTCAGTCTTAATGGATGGTTGCCGCTGGGGAATCAGCCCCGACATCGCCCTTGCAGTATCCCCTCCAGGGGGATAGGTACAAGGCATGACCGAAGAGACCCATCGCCACACCACGCACCCGGACATCGTCAAGCGGCTGAAGCGCGCCGAAGGGCATCTCCGGAGCATCGTCGAGATGATCGAAGCGGGACGCCCATGCCTCGACGTCGCGCAGCAGCTCCACGCCGTGGAGAAGGCGATCTGCCAGGCCAAGAAGACCCTGATCCAAGACCACCTCGACCATTGCCTCGAGGACGCCGTCGGAAATTTGGGGCGCGACCAGCGCCGCGCCATCGACGAGTTCAAGGAAATCACCAAGTACCTGTGAGGACCCCATGTGGACCGCGATCAAGGACTGGCTGGGCTTCGGCGGCCGGGACATTACGCTTGGGCACGGACACGATCATGACGATGAGGCGGGAGGCCATGGCCACACCCACGGCGTGATCGATCCCAGCCTTTCCTCGTCGGAGCGCGGCGTCTGGGCCATCAAGTGGTCCTTCGTGATCCTGGCGATCACCGCCGTCCTGCAACTGATCGTCGTGGTCATATCGGGCAGCGTGGCGCTAGCCGCCGACATGATCCATAACGTCGCCGACGCGACGACCGCGATCCCGCTGTGGATCGCCTTCGTGCTCGTGCGCCGGAAGCCGACCGCGACCTTCAATTACGGCCTCGGGCGGGTGGAGGACCTCGCCGGCATGGCGATCATCCTCATCGTCCTCTTCAGCGCCATCGTCGCGGCGTGGGAGTCCATCGACCGCCTGATGCACCCCGAGCCCATCACGCAGCTTCTCTGGGTTGCCATCGCGGGTGTCATCGGCTTCATCGGCAACGAGGCGGTCGCCATCTTCCGGATCAAGGTGGGTAGGGAGATGAACAGCGCCGCCCTGATCGCGGACGGCTACCATGCGCGCACCGACGGCCTGACGAGCCTCGCGGTGGTGCTCGGCGCCTTCGGCGTCTGGATGGGCTTCCCCCTGGCCGATCCGATCATCGGCCTCCTGATCACCATCGCCATCTTCGGCATCGTCTGGCAGTCGGCCCGCGCCGTGATCACCCGCAGCCTCGACGGCATCGAGCCGGCGGTGACGGATGAAATCCGGCATGCCGCCGAACATGTTCCGGGTGTGCGGGGCGTGGTGGATGCCAAGGCCCGCTGGCTCGGCCACAAGCTGCGCGCCGAAGTGACCATCGCGGTGGACAAGACGCTGACCGTCGCCGATGCCAACGCCATCTCGGCCCGGCTCGAAAGCGAACTTCACGCCCACATCGCGCCGCTTGAGGCGGTGAGCGTGCAGTTCGACCATTCCGACGCGGTCTTCGACATGCCCGCCGCAAGCGGCGGACACCACCACGCGCCGGCCCCCTTCCGCGTACTGACGCCCCTCGCCGATGGCGAGCTTCAGATCGTCGACACGCCGGAGGGAGAGCGTATGAGGCTGACGCTGGTCCGGGGCATCCAGGGCCTCGATGCCATGGTGAAGATCGACCGCCCCGGCGGGCTGGTGGAAACCCTGCCACTGCTTCCGGCCTCAAAGGATCACAAGCTCTTCCAGAGCACGGTCGCGCCGGACGAACCCCACGAGTTCAACGCCCAGCTCCTGCTCAGTGACAATGACGGCCAGGAAGAAGTCCTGCCGTTCCGCATGGAGGAGCCGGAAGGCCACCACCATTGAGTTGGGCGGCGCAGTGCCGCCGCCGCACACTCCGATCCCGACGGGAACGCAAAGACATGTTGCTGGTCCTCGCCAATCGCACTTACCGACACCTGTTCCTTGCCCAGGTCATCGCCCTGGTGGGGACGGGCCTCGCCACGGTCGCGCTTGGCCTCCTGGCCTATGACATCGCAGGTCCCAATGCCGGTGCGGTGCTCGGCACCGCGTTGGCGATCAAGATGATCGCATACGTTGGCGTTGCGCCGGTCGCCGCCGCCTTTGCCGAGCGGGTGCCGCGGCGCGCGATGCTCGTCACCCTCGACCTGATCCGGGGAGCGGTCGCGCTGTTGCTGCCGTTCGTGACCGAGGTCTGGCAGGTCTATGTCCTGATCTTCGTCCTGCAATCCGCTTCGGCGGGTTTCACGCCGACCTTCCAGGCGACCATCCCCGACGTCCTGCCCGACGAGCGGCAGTACACGCGCGCCTTGTCTCTCTCCCGCCTCGCCTACGATCTGGAGAGCGTGGTCAGCCCCATGCTCGCCGCCGCGCTCCTGACGCTCATCAGCTTCCACAGCTTGTTCGCGGGCACGGTGGTGGGCTTCCTCGCGTCTGCCGCGCTCGTGGTCTCGGTCACCCTACCGAGTCCGAAGGCGGCGGAACGGCGCGGCATCTATGACCGGACCACACGCGGCCTGCGCATCTATCTCGCGACGCCCCGCCTGCGCGGCCTCCTCGCCTTCAATCTCGCGGTTGCCGCCGCCAGCGCCATGGTCATCGTGAATACGGTGGTGATGGTGCAGGCAGGCTTCGGGCTCAGCCAGCGCGCCACGGCCCTTGCGCTTGCGGCGTTCGGCGGCGGCTCGATGATCGCGGCACTGGCGCTGCCGAGCCTCCTCGACACCATCTCTGACCGCCGCGCCATGATCGGGGGCGCCTGCATCCTGGTCCTGGGCCTGTTCGTCGGCTTCTTCATCCCGAGCTACGGCTTCCTGCTGCCGCTGTGGTTCGTGCTGGGGCTGGGTTATTCCCTGACGCAGACCCCCTCCGGGCGGCTGCTGCGCCGGTCATCGCAGCCGGAGGACCGGCCGTCCCTGTTCGCGGCGCAGTTCGCCCTGTCCCACGTATGCTGGCTGATCACCTACCCGATCGCCGGATGGCTCGGTGCGAAGCTGGGCGTCGCCCCGACCTTCGCCATCCTCGGAGCGATCGCCGCCGTGGCCGTCTTCGCCGCGACCCGGCTGTGGCCGGTGGCGGACCCGGACGAGATCGAGCATGTCCATGATCGCCTTCCCGCGGAGCATCCTCATCTTGAAGGCGCCGAGCCAACCACAAGCGGGCATCGGCATGTCCACGCCTTCGTCATCGACAGTCACCATCCCGAATGGCCGAGATCGGCATAGCTTTTCGGTGCACGATGGCGCTCCATGACCGATCTGGCAGTCTATGCGGGCCTCTTCCTCGTCGCCTTCGGCGCGGCGACCATCCTTCCACTCCAGTCGGAAGCGGTCCTGGTCGGCCTGCTGCTCTCCGACCGTTCACCTTTGCCCCTCATCGCCGTCGCAAGCGTGGGCAATGTGCTTGGCTCGGTGGTCAACTGGGTCATTGGCCGCGGAATCGAGACCTTCCGGCACAAGAGATGGTTTCCTGTAAGCGAGGGAGTTCTCGACCGCGCGCAGCGCTGGTATCGGCGCTACGGCAAATGGTCCTTGCTCCTGAGCTGGGCGCCGGTTATCGGCGACCCGCTGACCGTGGTCGCCGGTATCTTGCGCGAACCCCTGCCCATCTTCCTGCTCTTGGTGACTGTGGCCAAGGTCGGCCGCTACATCGTTGTGGCGACACTCACCTTGGGCTGGTCCTGATCCATGGTCGCCAGACCGCCACATCGATCGGGCACGTCCTGCGGTGATGGAAACGATCTTCGACTTTCAGCACTGGCTGTATGGAGGCGCGCTCGATGCTCTCAAGGGCTTGCCCAGCATCGGTGTCATGGGGCTTCCAGCCTTGGTCGGCGCCGCCTTCGGTTTCGGCATGCTGCACGCCTTGCTCCCAGGTCACGGAAAGTCGGTGCTTGCGTCCTACTATGCGGGGGACGGAAGGCTCCGAGGGGCGCTCGGCTCCAGCCTCGTGCTGATCGTTACCCACGTGGGTTCAGCAGTCCTCTTGGTGCTGAGCGGCTATGCCATCCTGCGCCGGACCATCGGCGGCGCCGGGCGGGCTCCCGCCCTGGAAACCGCCAGCCACATCTTGATTGCGCTCGTGGGTCTCTGGCTCCTCTGGCGCGCGTTCAAGCCTCATGGTCACGATCATGGACGTTCCGGTCCGGCCTTGGCGTTCGTCACCGGGCTGGTCCCATGCCCGTTGACCACCTTCATCATGACCTATGCCGTGGCGAACGGCTTACTGGTGGCGGGACTCGTCTTATCCGGAATGTTCGCTGCGGGAATGGTCGTAACCGTCGCGGCGTTTCCGCTACTGGCAGTGCTCGTCAGAACGCGAATGGTGCCGCTGATGACGCGGACCGAACGCCTTAGGACATGGACCGGTCATGTCCTTGAAATCGCGGCAGCCTCGGCCGTAACCATACTGGGTCTTTGGCCCTTAATTACTTGAGGAATCGAACGAAGCGACCGCTTGGCGCATTGCGTCATGCCGATGGGTCAGGTAGAAAACGGGATCGAGGAGAAGTCCGCTTGACCGATTCACGGATGACAGGCCTGAGACGTTTCATCGTCATGCTCTGCATGGCGGTGATGAGCCTGTCGTCGGTCCAGTTCGCGGCTTCCGGGGCGGAGGATCTCGAGCACGCCCTCGAGATCGCCCATTCCTCCGAGACCCTCGCGGATGTCGTGCATTATTGCTCGGTTTCCGTAGAGGCCTGCGAACGCCAGCCCCATGCGGGTGACGCCCATACGGCTCCTCACCATCATCATGGTGATCCCACCCCCGGCTACGTCCTGACCGCGGCACCGGCGTTCTCCGTCGCCTTCGCGGCCGAGGATGCGGTGTGGTCCACGGAGAGCCCGCTTGGCCGCGGTCTCGGCCAGCACGCCCCCGAAC
Source organism: Rhizobiales bacterium 32-66-11 (assembly GCA_002304505.1). Taxonomy (GTDB): domain Bacteria; phylum Pseudomonadota; class Alphaproteobacteria; order Rhizobiales; family Xanthobacteraceae; genus NCEH01. The sequence continues at coordinate 11,680 of NCEH01000012.1, forward strand.
GTCCTCCCAAAGCCTGATCTTCGTTCGTAGCCCGGGTCCCCGCGGCCCGACCTCGCTATTCGACGATTAAGGCTCATTCTTCATGGATCGACGCACCTTCGCGGGTGCGGGCGCTCGCGCGCGGCGAACGGGATTCGCTGCCGTGGTGGTGCTCGCATGCGGCGTGTTGCCCGCGCACGCCAAGACACAGAAACCCGTAACCCTCAACGACGCGATCACGCGTGCGGTCTCCGCCGGTTTCGCCCTTCCGGCCGCCCGTGCGCGCTACGAAGGCGCGGAGGCCGGCGTCCGGCAGGCGGGCCGCTACCTCAATCCGTCCATAGGGGTGGAGAGCGAGAACTTCGCGGGTTCCGGCCCCTATCAGGCGCTGAACCAGCCGGAGACGACGCTCTACCTCCAGCAGACCATCGAACTCGGTGACAAGCGTGCCGCGCGCACCGGGGTCGCCCGTTCGGAAGCGGAAACCACGCGGGCCCGGAGCGCCGTCCAGGTGCTCGATCTCATGCGCGAGGTGGAACTGGCCTGGATCGAGGTTCTGGTCGCGGCGGCGCAGCAGCGCGTCGCCGAGGAAAGGCTCTCCATCGCTCAGCAGTTCCAGAGCGAGATCTCGCGACGGGCAGACGCAGGGCGCGACCCGCTCTACACCCAGAGCCGTGCGGAGGCGCAGGTTGCCCTTGAGCAGATCGCCGTCGACCAGGCGCGGGCAGCCGCACGCATCGCCCGCGCCAACCTCGCCGGGTACTGGCGGGGCGGCGCCGATTACGCCGTCGACCTCAATGCGTTCGAGAACGCCGCCGCGACCAACGACGGAAACCCCATTTCCGTCGATGTCGCCCTGTTGGAAGCCGAACGCCAACTCGCGGCTTCCCGCGTAAGTCTCGAACGCTCCAAGGCGGTCCAGGACCCGGCCGTGCGCGTGGGCGTCCGGCACTTCGCCGACACCAACGACACCGCTTTGGTGGCGGGCATCGCGATCCCGCTGCCACTCTTCGACACCAACAAGGACAACATCGAGAAGGCCGAAGCGGAACGCCGCGCCGCCGAGCTCGACGTCGAGACCGCCCGCTTGACCTTGCGGCGCGAGCTGACCCGCCTCCAGTCCCGCCTCGTGGCGAGCGCTACCGAGGCGCGGCGCATCCAGCGGGAAGTTATCCCGAAGGCCGAGCAGGCCGTCCAGCTCATCCGCGACGGCATGGACCGTGGCGCCTTCAGCTACATCGAATTCATCGACGCGCAGCGGACCCTCAACGATGCCCGCCTGCGGCGCATCGAGGCGCTGCGCGCCTTCTACCAGGACAACGCGATGGTCGCCCGCCTGACCGGCCGCCATTCGCGCTTGAACATCAAGGGCTGACCCCAATGAGACCCTACCTGGTGGCTATTCCGGCCATGATCGCGCTCGTCCTTGCCGGCTGCGGCGAAGGCGAGACCACCAAGCGCGCCTCCGCCGCGGAAAAACCCGCCGCCGCCCCCGAGTACGAGAAGGGACCGCACGGCGGCAGGCTGCTCCGATCGGGCGACCTGTCTATCGAGATCACCATCGCCGAGGACGGGCAGGAACCCGAGTTCCACGTCTTCCCCTTCCTGGACAACGAGCCGCTGGCCCCGAGCCAGGTGCAGTTGACCATGAAGCTGACGCGCCTCGGCGACCGCATCGATACCTTCCAGTTCAAGCCGGACGAGGGCTTCCTGCGCGGCGACGGCATCGTGAAGGAGCCGCACTCCTTCGACGTCTCGGTGGAGGCGTCCTACCAGGGCAAGAGCCATTCCTGGACCTATGCCTCCTATGAGGGGCGCACCACCATCTCCGCCGCCGCCGCCCAGCAAGGCGGCGTGAAGGCCGAGCCGGCGGGCCCCGCCGTCATCAACGAGGTCATCGACCTTCCCGGACGGGTGATCCTCCAGCCGCTCGGCCGGGCCGAGGTGCGGGCCTGGTATCCGGGCCGCATCATCGAGATGACCAAAACCATTGGCCAGTCCGTGCGCCAGGGCGAGGTGCTCCTGCGCATCGAGGCCAGCGACACGCTGCGCACCTATCAGATCACCGCGCCCATCTCGGGCGTCATCACCGAGCGCAACGCCAATGTTGGCGACGTCGCCACGCAGGCGATCTACGTCATCACCGACTCATCGAAGCTCCAGGCGGCCTTCTTCGCCTTCCCCCGCGACGCGGAACGCCTGCGGCCCGGCCAGCCCATCGAGATCAAGGGCCTGACGGGGCAGACCACCCGATCGACGATCCAGATGCTCCTGCCGAGCACGGACCTCGCGACCCAGACCACCTCCATCTATGCCGAGCTTCCGAATCCGGACGGCATCTGGCGGCCGGGCATGATCGTCGAGGGCATCGTCACCGTGGCGGCCAACGAGGTGCCGCTCGCGGTGCGGACCCGCGCCCTCCAGCGGTTCCGCGACTTCACCGTGGTCTACGCCAAGGTCGGCGAGACCTACGAGGTGCGGATGCTCGAACTCGGGCGCCGGACACCCGAATGGGTGGAAGTCCTCGGCGGCATCGATCCGGGCGAGGTCTACGTCTCCGACAACGCCTTCCTCATCCGCGCGGACGTCGAGAAGTCCGGCGCGTCCCACGATCATTGAGGAGGCGGGAATGCTCGAGCGCATCATCCATCTGTCCATCCGCCACCGCTGGCTCGTGCTGGCGGCCATCCTCGGCTTCGCCGCCCTCGGCGTCTGGAGCTTCCAGCGCCTGCCCATCGACGCGGTGCCGGACATCACGAACGTCCAGGTCCAGATCAACTCGGAAGCCCAGGGCTTCTCCCCCCTCGAGGTGGAGCAGCGCATCACCTTCCCGATCGAGACCGCATTGGCCGGACTGCCGGGCCTCGAATACACCCGTTCCATCTCACGCTACGGCCTGTCCCAGGTCACCGTCATCTTCAGGGATGGGACCGACATCTACTTCGCGCGGCAACTCGTGAACGAGCGCCTGCAAAGCGTGCGGAGCGAGTTGCCGTCGGGCGTCGACCCGACGCTGGGGCCCATCGCCACCGGCCTCGGCGAGATCTTCATGTACACGCTCGAACCCGAGCCGGGTGCGCGCAGGCCGGACGGCGCCGCATGGAGCCCGGAGGACCTGCGCACGCTCCAGGACTGGGTGGTCCGACCGCAGCTCCGGAACGTGCCGGGCGTCACCGAGGTCAACACCATCGGCGGCTACGAACGCCAGTATCACGTGACCCCGTCGCCCCAGCGGCTCACGGCCTACGGCCTGACCATGACGGACATCATCAACGCCCTGGAGCGCAACAACACCAACGTGGGCGCGGGCTACATCGAATCCTACGGCGAGCAGAAGCTCGTCCGCGTGGCTGGACAGGCGACCGGCATCGACGACCTGAAGAACATCGTCGTGGAGCAGCGCGGCGGCGTCCCGATCCGGATCGGTGACGTGGCCGACGTGATCCTCGGCGAAGAGCTGAGGACCGGCGCGGCCACCCAGAACGGCCGGGAGGTGGTGCTCGGCACCGTCTTCATGCTGATCGGGGAGAATAGCCGCACGGTCTCCCATGCGGTCGCCGCCAAGCTCCAGGAGGCCGCCCGCTCGCTTCCTCCGGGCGTCATCGCCAAGCCCGTCTATGACCGCACCACGCTGGTGGAGCGCACCATCGGCACGGTGGAGAAGAACCTCGCCGAAGGCGCGCTGCTCGTCGTCGTGGTCCTGCTCCTGCTGCTCGGGAACCTGCGTGCGGCGCTGATCACCGCCGCCATGATCCCCCTGGCCATGCTCTTCACCATCACGGCGATGGTCCAGGGCAAGGTCTCGGGCAACCTCATGAGCCTCGGCGCCCTCGACTTCGGCCTCATCGTCGACGGTGCCGTCATCATCGTCGAGAACTGCCTCCGCCGGTTCGCGGAAGCCCAGCACCATCATGGCCGGCTTCTGACCCGGGACGAGCGGTTTGCGCTCGCCGAGAGCGCCACGGTGGAGGTGATCAGGCCCAGCCTGTTCGGCGTCCTCATCATCACCATCGTCTACCTGCCCATCTTCGCCCTCACGGGCGTCGAGGGGAAGATGTTCCACCCCATGGCGTTCACGGTGGTCATCGCACTCACCGCGGCCCTCATTCTCTCCCTCACCTTCGTGCCGGCGGCCGTCGCCCTCTTCGTGACCGGTAAGGTCAGCGAGAAGGACAGCTTCCTGATGCGCGGCGCGCGCTGGCTCTACCGGCCCGCGCTCTCCGTCGCGCTGAAGGCCCGCTGGCTCACCGTGGTCATCGCGCTGGTCCTCGTGGGCTGGTCCGGCTACGTCGCGACGCGCCTCGGATCGGAGTTCATCCCGAACCTCGACGAGGGCGACGTCGCCCTTCACGCCCTCAGGGTCCCCGGCACAGGCCTCAAGCAGGCCATCGGGATGCAGAGCGCCATCGAGAAGCGCCTGAAGGAGTTCCCGGAGGTCGACCAGGTGTTCGCCAAGATCGGTACGGCGGAGGTCGCCACCGATCCCATGCCGCCCAGCGTGGCCGACACCTTCGTCATGCTGAAACCGCGCGAGGAATGGCCCGACCCACGCAAGCCCAAGCTCGACCTCGTGGCCGAGATGCAGGAGGCCGTCGAGCAGATCCCCGGCAATAATTACGAGCTCACCCAGCCCATCCAGATGCGGTTCAACGAACTGATCTCGGGCGTGCGCTCGGACGTCGCCGTGAAGGTGTTCGGAGACAGCCTCGACGAGCTCCTTCGTCTCGGCAACGAGATCGAAGGCATCCTCGCGAGCGTGGATGGCGCGCAGGACGCGAAGGTCGAGCAGATCACCGGCCTTCCCGTCCTCCAGATCACGCCGAACCGCAAGGCCATGGCCCGATACGGCCTCAACGTCGCGGACGTGCAGGACGTGATCCGCGCCTCCATCGGCGGCGCGAAGGCCGGGCGGATCTTCGAGGGCGACCGCCGCTTCGACATCATCGTCCGGCTGCCCGAGGAGCAGCGCTCCAGGGCGGACGAGCTCGGGCGCATCCGCATTCCCGTTCCGGCCAAGAACGGCGACGCCATGCGTTCCTTCGTACCCCTGTCGGAGATCGCCGACATCGAGACCGTGGTCGGTCCCAACCAGATCAGCCGGGAGAATGGAAAGCGCCGCGTCGTCGTCACCGCCAACGTCCGTGGCCGCGACCTCGGCTCCTTCGTGACGGAGGTGCAGAACCGGGTGCGGGCCGAGGTGGTGCTGCCTTCGGGATACTGGGTCGAGTACGGCGGCACGTTCCAGCAGCTCATTTCGGCTTCCAACCGGCTCCAATTGGTGGTGCCCCTCGGGCTGCTGCTGATCTTCGGCCTCCTCTTCAGCCTGTTCGGCTCGCTGAAGGATGCCGGGGTCGTGTTCTCGGGTGTACCGCTGGCACTGACCGGAGGCATTGCCGCACTGGCCTTGCGCGACATGCCCCTCTCCATCTCGGCGGGCGTCGGCTTCATCGCGCTCTCGGGCGTCGCCGTGCTGAACGGCGTCGTGATGATCACCTTCATCCGGGCGCTCCGGGAGGAAGGGCACGACCTCGATGAAGCCATCCAGCAAGGCGCCCTCACCCGCCTGCGGCCCGTCCTCATGACGGCATTGGTCGCGAGCCTCGGCTTCATCCCGATGGCCTTCAACGTAGGGGCTGGATCGGAGGTGCAGCGGCCGCTCGCGACCGTGGTGATCGGGGGCATAGCTTCATCGACGCTCCTCACCCTGTTCGTGCTCCCAGCGCTCTACCGCTTGGTCCACCGGCCCGGGCGCCTCGCCCGAACGACCTCGCCGGAACCCGTCCCGGATGGCTCTCCGCTCGCCACGCACTGACCCGCATGCCCGGCGGCGTCCGGCCACGGCTGGTCGGGCGCCACGCTCCTTCTTCCAACCTCGAAGATGAAAGAACGCACTCATGGTCAAGATTCTTGGAACAGCCCGTAAGGCAATGGTGATCGGTTGCGCGGCAACCATCCTGGCGGCTCCGACGCCGGCAGCTTTCGCCGACGGCATCATGCCCAAGACCTACCGCGAGCGGGAACGGCACATGTACCGCGACGTCCAGAGGGGCGTCGGCCATCCCGCCGATACGCCGACGCAGCAGGTCGTGCGTCCGAGCAAGCCCTTCGTCTTTCCCTGGGACTTCCTGTTCGAGCAGCCGAATCCTTCCGCGATCCCGGGACCGGCCGCGCCAGCGAAGTGATCATTGGTTTGCTAGTGGCATCGTCGAAATCCATGGACCCGGACACCGTTGCTCCCTTGTCCAGAAAACATCCGGCGGACCGATCAATGCGTGCTCTTCGTCACTTCATCGTCCTGCTGCTGTTGGTGGCCTATGGGACGTCGGCCATGACCCATGTGGCCTACACCGCAGGGGATCCCCGGCCCGTTGCCGAAGAAGCGATCTGGTTGACGTTCGTTGCGGACGACGTCGACGCCCATGAAGCGATGTCCGGGACACCGGCATGTCACTGCGTGCATGCAGCGATCCCTGCGTTTTCCCAGCCCATGCGGTTCCTGAAGATCGGCGACGAATGGGTCCCCACGGTGCCCTCGTTCAAGATCGCCCACCCGGACATTCCGACCCCGCCGCCCCGACCGATTGGAAATGAAGCCAAGGACCAAACTTCAATTCCAACATTCGAGGTAAGTCATGTTTCGTTATGCAGTGATCGCATCCACCGTGCTTCTCACCCTGTCGAGTGTACAGGCTGAACCCTACTCCTCCACATTGAGCTCGGAGGAGCAGGAGCGGCACGAGTTCTTCGATGTGCAGCAAGGCGATTTCCCGAGCGGCCGCTTGAGCGGTTCCACGGGTACCTATGGAACATCGAGGGCTGGCGTACCGGTCATCGTCCAACCGGCCAACCCGTACATCGGGATTCTGCCGAACTCACTCAATGACAAGCCGGTCCTCATGACCACGCCCCGACGCGTGTCCGGGAAGGCAGCGGGCTTCCGCCCGCTGCCTTTTCCAATTCGCAAACGGCCTGGCTGAGAATAGCTCCCCGAGAGGGAAATAGAATTATGTCCGAGATGGCGCTCCTATCGATCATGGCCGGTAATGGTTTCGGAACAAAGCCAATCAAGCGGATCACGTGGAGTATCGTATACTTCCTTTTTCTGGCATTCGTCGTGGAAATTCTGCCCGCAACGCCAGCAACGGCTCAAGTTTTTAATTTCCTAGGTTGCTCCCACGCGACCCAGGCGGAGCACAATCTGTCGTGCGTGACCGCTCGCACGAAATGCGTCGACAAGAACAGGCGTTACAGATGGCATGAACTCACGCACTGCAAGATTCGATACAATCAATGCCTGGGTGAATGGGGGCGGCAAAACTGAGGACGCCCATCATACCTTCCAAGATTATATCCGCACCTCGAGCCGGACATCCACACCTCAAAGCAGTCGAGCGTGTCGTTACCCGGATTGGACATGCAGAGCCTGCCCTCCTGGATTTCCCAAGTTCCCGGCCACTTGCGGCCCATTTCATCGCTGAGGAGCACGCCGTCCGGCCGGAGATAGATGCCCCAGTGCGAAGCATCGGTGATCTCCTTGCCAATGACCTTGGCCCGTATTTCCTTCTCACCGAGGCGCTTGAGGTCATCCTGCGCACTTGCAGTCGCTCCGTGAACCAGCGGGATCAAGATCACCGCAACGGGAAACAATGATCTTCTCATGGAAGGCCCCCTTCCAAAGGAGGAACCATGGTCACGCTGCTCGCCATCGCAGGCGGCCAGCTATGGGTCTCCGTCTTCCGCCGTGAGGCCCAGGCGTAGAGCGCGTCGTAGATGACGAAGCCGTGTTTCAGGACCTCGTGATCGTCCGAAGAGAGGTCGCGAAGCCCCATCGAGATCGCCAGGAGCCCAGCCGACTGCGGCGTGAGATCGTGCCTGTCCGTATCGGCTCCGCGGACGATGGCGGCGATCGTCGCGATGGCGGGATCCTTGGCCAGGTCATGCTTCTCGACGAAGGCGTCGAAGCTGCATCCTTCACCGAAATGCGTGTATTCGACGCCGGGCACGTCATAGGGAATGGCGCCGGTTTCCTCGGCGGCTTTCCTGACCTGGTCCGGCGGCACGAACAGGAACTCCGGCTCCTTGTCGATGAACCGCGTGATCAGCCAGGGGCAGGCGATCCGATCGATGACGGGGCGTTCGCGTGTGACCCATTTCATGGCGTTGTCCTCCCTTCGGCCTTGGTGAGTGGGACGGTCGGGGCGCCGATCGCGTGCCAGGCGGCTATTCCGCCTGCGAGCATGTGGGCATCGAGGCCGCGACGACGCAGCTCTCCGACCACATCGCCGCTGACCTGGAAGCCGTAGACGCAATAGGCGACGATCGGCTTGTCCTTGGGCAGATATCCGGCCCAATCGGTGATCAGCTCGGGCGCGCGCAGAAGCGCACCCGGGATCATGTCGCTGCGCTTCGCCAGGTCTTCCGCGAGGCAGACGTCCAACAGGACGAAATCATCCCTACGCTCCATGCGCGCCAAGAGGTCCTCTGCGGCAATGCCATCTCCGGCAACGACGGGCGCGGCCTCGCCGAGGGTGCGTCGGTTAATGGCGAGCCGTTGATAGCGGGCGCCAACCCGCTCCCAATGGATGTTCTTCATGAAGGCATCGACGTAGGCGCCAGCCTTCGCCCCGAAGTCGATGTGATAGGCGTGCTCGTACATATCGAGCGCCATGATCGGGATGCCCCCGGCGAGGCAGTTCGTATGGTCCTGTCCCCACTGGATTATCAGGCGGTCGTGGCGCTCCGACCAGACCAGCAATGTCCAGCCCGAGCCGCCCGCCTGCGCCTTCGCGCAAGCCGAGAATTTCGAGCGCCACCTGGCGACGCTGCCGAAGTCGTGCTCCAGCGCCGCGGCCAAGTCCCCCGCGGCATCGCCGGTGCCACCGAGCGTCGAAATAGATCTCATGCAGGATCGCCGAATTGGCGGCGACCAGCTCCTCCCGCTTGAGGCCGTTGATGTCGAACACCGGGGCTTGCCCCCAGTCGAGTTCATCCAGGCGGCGTTCGATCGCATTCAGCCGCCGAACGGCGCCTCCGTAATTGTTCTCGTAGTGGCTCGCCAGAAGCCGCTCCGAGAGCCCGTCAAGGCGCGGGGGCTTGAAATTTAAGGGCATGATCCGATGCATGGCATCCTCGTTCGGATACGCGATGGATCGGACGCTACGCCCGAATCAAAAATGATACAAGTGTTGCTTTTTCAATTTTCAATGATACGGTATGAATATGAAGAATGATGCGATCGCGACCGAGCAGCGCTGGCTGCTGCTGATCCACCAGTTACCGAGCAAGCCAGCCTATTTCCGGGTGAAGATCTGGCGCCGCCTGCAAGGCATCGGTGCCGTCGCGGTGAAGAGCACGGTCTACGCGCTCCCCGCGAATGCCGAGACGCAGGAGGATTTCGAATGGCTGCTGAAGGAGATCGTTGAAGGCGGCGGCGAGGCCATGGTGTGCGAAGCCCGCCTGATCGACGGCCTCTCCGATGGCCAGGCCCGCGCCCTCTTCGATGCGGCGCGCGACGAGGACTACGAGGAGATTTCCAAGGAGGCCCGGTCCCTTTCGAGCCGCATTGAACAGGGCGCGCCCCCGGAGGAGACCGCCGACGTCCGGACCCAGATCAATCGCCTGCGCAAGCGGCTCGTGGATATCGCGGCCATCGACTTCTTCGCCGCGACCGGCCGCCTCTCGGCGGAAGGCCTGATCGCGGAACTGGAGCGCAGGCTGGCAAAGGATAGCGACATGGCCGACAAATCACCGGAAACTGCACCGCAGACCGCGGCGGATCTCAAGGGACGGGTCTGGGTCACGCGCAAGGGCGTGCATATCGACCGCATCGCCTGTAGCTGGCTGATCCGTCGCTTCATCGACAAGGATGCCGTCATCCGCTTCGTCCCGGGCAAGGGATACGAGCCCAAGACCGGGGAACTGCGCTTCGACATGTTCGAGGGCGAGATCACTCATGAGGGCGATCGTTGCAGCTTCGAGGTCCTGCTCATCCGCGCGGGGCTCTCCGATCCTGCGCTTCAGGCCATCTCCGAGATCGTCCACGACATCGATTTGAAGGACGCCAAGTTCGGACGCGAGGAATCGACCGGCATCGCGAGCCTGATCACAGGGGTCTGCGCGGCGAACCCGCAGGACGAGCAGCGGATCGCTCACGGCGCCCCGGTCTTCGACAACCTTTACCAGTACTTCAAGTCAAAGCGCTCCTGACGACCGGGGAACAGCCATGAACAAGATCGAGACCATCGACGCCGCACCCATCAAGCAGAATGCGATCCCCGAACACGGCATTTCGTTCGGAGAGGCGCTGCGCGTCTGGGCGAGGGTCGCGGCGCTCAGCTTCGGCGGCCCGGCGGGCCAGATCGCGGTCATGCATCGCATTATCGTCGAGGAGAAGCGCTGGATTGGCGAGACGCGCTTCCTGCACGCCCTGAACTATTGCACCCTTCTTCCGGGGCCGGAGGCGCAGCAACTGGCCGTTTATATCGGCTGGCTGATGCACAAGACCAAGGGAGGCCTCGTCGCGGGCATCCTGTTCGTGCTCCCCGGCGCCGTCGCCATTATGGCGCTGAGCTGGATCTACGCCATCTTCGGCAATGTCGGGAGCGTGCAGGCGCTGTTCTTCGGCCTGAAGGCCGCGGTCCTGGCGATCGTGCTCGAAGCCGTCCTGCGGATCGGTCGGCGCTCGCTGAAGAACAACGTCATGATCGGCCTCGCCGCAGCGGCCTTTCTCTCCCTGTCATTGTTCCAGGCACCTTTCCCGCTCGTGGTCTTCGTTGCGGGCCTGATCGGTTATGTCGGTGGTCGCGCCGGCTGGTCCGCGTTCCTGGCAGGAGGGGGGCATGGCAAGGTCGGTGGCAAGCAGGTCGCCGACATCGATTCCGCGCTCGGGGAAGGCATCCCCGCCCACGCCAAGCCACCTCTGAGCTGGTCGCTGAAGGTGGCCGCCATTGGCTTCTTTCTCTGGTTTGCGCCGATCGTTGCCCTGCTGGCCTTCTTCGGCCAGGACAACGTGTACACGCAGATCTCGATCTTCTTCTCCAAGATGGCGATGGTGACCTTCGGCGGCGCCTACTCGGTCCTGTCGTACGTCGCCCAGCAGGCGGTCGATCATTATGGCTGGTTGAAGCCCGGTGAAATGCTGGACGGTCTTGGCATGGCCGAAACCACGCCCGGCCCGCTCATCATGGTCACGCAGTTCGTCGGCTTCCTGGGCGCCTACCGCGCGCCGGGCTCGTTGAACCCTCTCCTCGCAGGCACGCTCGGCGGATTGTTGACCACCTGGGTCACTTTCGTCCCGTGCTTCCTGTGGATCTTCCTCGGCGCGCCGTTCATGGAGACGATGCGCAGCAACAAGGCGCTCTCGGCCGCGCTCGGAGCCATCACGGCCGCCGTCGTCGGCGTGATCCTGAACCTGTCGATCTGGTTCGCGCTGCACGTGCTGTTCGCACAGGTCCACGAGGTCCGCGCATATGGCATGGACCTCGACGTACCGGTCCTGAGCACGATCAACGTCGCGTCCCTGGTGCTGACGCTCGCCGCCATGATCGCGGTGTTCCGTTTCAAGGTCGGCATGATCAAGGTCATTGCCGCCTGCTCGATTGCCGGTCTGTTTTATGGGATGCTCGTTGCGTAGGTTTTCTTTAATTTTGGCCGATCGGAACCCTTCGAAGTTTCTAGGCCAACCAATCAAATGCCATGCCTCGTACCCGCCTGCCTGGCAGCGGGTATTGTGAAGGGCCGCTATGGGTTATCCGCAGCAATTGGGTGCCAGGAGCGGAAGTTGACGGAAGTCAGAACCGCACCTTTTCGAAGGTGGAAGGAATCGGACCTGCGCGATCCGTTAGGAACGGTCGTTCGCACGGCATCGAACATCAGACTGCCTGGAAAAGTTGGGCTCCGCGCGGTTCGTTAAGCGTCTTCATCCGCTGAAAGGCTCACCATCACCGTCTTCGTCCGCAATCTCCCGGCCGAGAGCCCGCTCAAACTCGCCGTCCTGCTGAAGGCCTTTCGCCATCAGGCGGTGGACACGTTCCCTGGTTTCCGGTCGCGCCGCGGTCCCGAGAAAGACATGATTGGAAGACCAGCGGTCGGCATCGGTCGGGATCGGCGCGCGAGCATTGATGAGCTTCTTCGCGATCTCCAGCGTCCGCGCATCGAAGCTTGCAATTCGGCGCGCGAGATCCTCCACGAAGGCGTCGAGCTCGGCATCCGGCAGCGACCGGTTGATCCAGCCATAGAGCGCGGCCGTGTCTGCATCGAAATCATCCGCCCCAAGGATGATCTCCAGCGTGCGCGAGCGCCCGGCTAGGAAGGAGAGCCATTCCGTGGCGCCGCCGCCGGGAACGACGCCCATGCCCACTTCAATTTGTGCGAACACAGCGCGCTCCCGGCCGGCGAAACGCATGTCGCAGGCAAGCGCCAGTTCGCTGCCATGCCCGCGGGCGCGCCCCCTGATCTTGGCGATGGAGACAACCCGTGACTGCGACAGCCGCGTCACGAAGTTCGGCCATTCGGTGAAGGGCGCCGCGCCCGGAAGCTCCGGAATGGTGCGCCCACGCACAACGTCGTAATGGGCGATGAAATAGTCGGGGTTCGCGCTGGAGAAGACCACCACCTTGAGATCGCGGCTCGCCTCGATGGCGTCCATCAGCAGGCGCAGCTCGGCGAACATCTCCGGGTCGTAGAGATTGATGGGCGGGTTGTCGATGACCACCTGCCAGCAGGCGGGATTCGTGGCATCAATGGAGAGCCTGGTCATGGCGTGGGCTCCGGTCAGAGGGCAGCGGCGGCCAAGCGGGCCTTGCGCTCCATGTCGCGGGCAAAGCCCGGCGTCTCTTCCGCATTGTGGGCCGCAATGATCGCGCCACGGGACGCCTGGGCCGCCGCCAGCGGAATCCCCGCAGCTTCGAGGAAGCCCTCGAATTCCGGCGTCGTGCGCACCACCACGGTGTTGGTGAGCTGCGTGCGGCCTGCATCGATGAGGTCGAGGCGCAGGTCCCAGGTGACGTGGAGCGTGCTGCGGCGCTCGCCGAGGAAGACCTCGGAGCGAGGCGAGACCACACGGCAATGGCGGGACTCGCCGACCACCTCCTGATAGTGCTGGATGAGGAGACTGCCCGGCTGCTCCACATTGATGGAGAGCCGCCGCCCCTCCCCTCCCCCGCTCGTTCCGGCCGAGACATGGGTGGTGGAGCAGCGGCGATAGTCTTCTTCAGATAGGCCGAACAGCCAGGCACTGACATCAAGCGAGGAGATGGGTGTCTCAATCACGGCGCGGCAGGCGGACTCCCCGAGGATCGCCCCACGATCTTCCAGCGGCGCGGGCTCGGGCACAGTATCGGGCTTCCCTCCGCCGGCCATTGCCTCAAGGTTTCGGGCGAGGCGCGGCATTGTATCGGCCAGATAGGCGTCCGCACAGGCCGGCCAGTCGCGTAGCGCGCCCTCCTCCTGCGCCAAGAGTGCTACGAGCGCGGGTGTGGTGCGAGCGGTCAGGGTGCTGGAAAGGCGGCCATCCTCCAGCAAGAGATCCCAGGTCATGTCGAGCGGGCCCTGTCCGAGGGGATGGAAGAGGTCCGATTGCGAGCGCAGGCTGAGATGCGACGGCGTCCGCGCCTCCACTGCATAGCGATGGACGAGGGGTGAGCCATCGAGCACCTGTACCAGAAGAAGCCGCAGCTCCGCGCCCGGTGAGACGGCGGCTGCGATGTGGTCCGGCGAACAGGCGCGCCAAGCGCCGTCGCTCATGGCGAAAAGCCACTCTTTGAGATCCGTGCCGCCGGGTGGGATCGCCACCGGCACGGTGCATTGGGAGGCCGAGAGGACGGCGCCTTCCGGCAGATCGGGGGCAATGTGCGGCACAGGCCATCTCCAATGCTGGGCCGCAACCCAATGCGCGGCTGAGGCCAGACGCTAGAGGCCGTTCCCCCGGGCTTCGAGTTAAGGGATGCAAAGCCGCATTCAGCCTCGGAAGGCTTGCATCGCTTTACATCCCTTCACTCGCCCGCGCGCCGCGTCCCCCTCCACATTCGGTCCCGTTGGAAGGCGCCAGGCCGGCGCCGGCGCGCCCGCGGCTCATCGGCGGGCAGAGGAGAGGCACATGAGCGATCACACCTCCATTTCCCCCGTCGAGGAGCGTTTCGAGGGCAGGGGCGGCCTGAGCATCTTCATGCGGAGCTGGCATCCCCTCGGCACACCCCGCGCGGTCATCGCTATCTGCCACGGGCTCAATTCCCATTCCGGGCAATATGCCTGGGTGGCGCAGCAATTCGTGGCGGCCGGCTATGCTGTCTATGCGCTCGACCTGCGCGGCCGCGGCCAGTCAGACGGGGAGCGCTTCTTTGTGGAGAGCGTGGCCGATTATGTGGAAGACCTCGCCACCCTGATCCGGACTGCCAAGGCGCGCGAGCCCGGTCTGCCGGTCTTCCTGCTGGGCCACAGCGCCGGCGGGGTGGTGTCCTGCACGTATGCACTCGACCATCAGGAAGAGATCGCAGGCCTCATCTGCGAGAGCTTCGCCTTCCAGGTGCCGGCGCCCGATTTTGCCCTGGCGGTGATTAAGGGCATCAGCCACCTCGCGCCCCACGCCCATGTGCTGAAGCTGCACATCGAGGACTTCACCCGCGCCCCCGCGGCGTTGGCAGCACTGAAGGCCGACCCGCTCATCGCAAACGAGGTGCAGCCCTCCCAGACGGTGGCGGCGCTGGTGCGGGCAGACGAGCGGCTGAAGCGCGAGTTCCCGCGCATCGTCCTGCCCGTGCTCATCCTGCACGGCACCGCCGACAAGGCGACCAAGCCCAGCGGCAGCGTGATGTTCCACGAGACGGCGGGGTCGGCCGACAAGACGCTGAAGCTCTATGACGGCGCCTATCACGACTTGCTTGCCGATATCGGCAAGGAGGAGGTGATGGCCGATATCATCGCCTGGGTCGATACCCGGGCCGCCGGCGCCTCCGCCGCGGCTTGAGGCGGTGTGGGGCTCAGGGCCGGTCACGCGCGCCTCTGAGCCCACCTGCCAGGAGATGTACGCCGAGCACGGTGAGCAGAATGGCAAGGCCGGGGAACACCGCCGTCCACCACGCGATGCGGGCGATGGAGCGCGAGGCACCCACCATATAGCCCCAGCTCATCACGTTCGGATCGCCGAGCCCAAGGAAGCTCACCCCCGCCTCCAGCAGGATGGCGTTGGCCACCAACACGGAGGCGTAGCCCGCCAGGACCGGCACCACGTTGGGCAGGATGTGACGGAGCATGATGCCGAGCGGCGTACGGCCGATAGCCACGGAGGCTTGCACGAAGGGCCGGGCGCGCAGCGAAAGGATCTCCGCCCGCACGAGGCGCGCCACCGGCGCCCAGCTCACCACCGCGATGGCGCCCGCCAGCACAGGCAGCGAGGGATGGAACACCGCCACCAGCGTCACCGCCAGTAGGAAGGCGGGCAGGAGCTGAAACAGCTCGGCCGCCTGCATCAGCACCCGTTCCGCAACACCGCCCAAGACGCCCGCGCACGCCCCAACCATGGTGCCGGAGAGGAGGGCGAAGAGGCTCGCCGCGACACCGACAACAAGGGTGGCCCGCGCGCCATAGGCGATGCCGGCCAACACGTCGCGCCCCAGGCTGTCCGTGCCCAGCGGTGCCTCCAGCGATGGCGGGGAGAGCGGGATGCCGGTCAGCGCCCATGGCCCTTCGGGCGCGATCACGCCGGCAAAAGCGGCAGCCAGAGCCACCAGCCCCAGCAGCCCCGCGCCGCAGAGCAGGCGCACGCGGCCCTTCATGGCCCCGCCCCGATGCGCGGGTCGGCGAGGCGGTAGGCCGCGTCCACCAGCAGGTTCACAGCCACCACCAAAGCCGACGTCACGAGGAAGATGCCCAGCAGAAGGTTGATATCCCGCGCCTGCAGGGCTTCGAAGGCGAGGCGCCCGAGGCCCGGCCAGGCGAACACCGTCTCCACCAGCACGGAGCCGCCCAGCAGCATGCTGGCCTGGAGGCCGGCGAGGGTGAGCACCGGCAGCAGCGCGTTGCGCAGCGCATGGCTGAGAGCGAGGCGCGTGCGCGACACGCCCTTCGCCAGCGCGGTGCGGATATAGTCCTGCGCCAGCACATGGGCCATGGCGGCCCGCGTCATCTGCGCATAGGCCGCCGCATGGAACAAGGCCAGCGTCGCGGCCGGCAGCACCAGATGGGCGGCGATGTCCGCCAGCGCCGGCAGGCCCTCGACGCCCACCGTGCCCATGCCAAAGGCCGGCAGCCAGCCGAGCCAGTCGGAGAAGACGAGCACCGCCAGCATCGCCGCCCAGAAGGATGGCGTCGCGTAGGCGACGAGCCCTGCGGCGCCAATGGCGACGTCGACGAAGGTGCCCGCCTTCATCGCACCAAGCACGCCAACGGCGATACCCATACCCAGCGCAAGGAGGAAGGCAGTGGCAGTCAGCAGCAGCGTCGCGGGCAGACGCTCGGCGACGAGGCTCAAAACCGTGCGCTGGTAGCGATAGCTGTATCCAAGGTCGAGCTGTGCGAGGCGCCCCGTATAGACCGCGAACTGCTCCGCCAGCGGACGGTCGAGGCCGAATTCCTCACGGAGCTGGGCCATGTAGGTGGCGTCCGCCGCGCCTTGCTCGCCGGCCATCACGGTGGCCGCATCGCCCGGCGCGAGGTGCACCAGGGCGAAGGAGAGGGTGGCCGCGAAGAGCAGCACCGCCACATAGCGCCCCAGCAGGCGGAGAACGGACCTGCCCGCCCCCAGCCTATTTCGCCAGATATGCGGAATCGAAGCTGTCATTGACGCCGATAGCGGTGGTCACCGCGTTGCGCAGGCGATTGGCGGTGAAGGTCGGGAATTGAAGCTCCAGCAGCCAGAGCACCGGCACGTCCTCCACCAGCATCTGCTGCGCCGTGTGGTAGAGCGCGGCCCGCGCCTCGTCGGGGGAGGTGATGGCGGCCTCGTCGAAGACGGCGTCCAGCGCCGGGTTCACATAGCCTATGGTGTTGTTGAAGAGCACGCCGCGCTTCATGTTCCTCGTCTCATAGACCCGCGCAACGCCGAGCGCGGGATCGCCGAACTGGTAGAGGAAGTCGAAGGTCGCCTCATAGTCCCAGTTGGCCACTTTCTGGGCCCAGCCCGCCGCATCCGTCGCCTCGAGCGTGACCGCGATGCCGATGCGCGCCCAGGCCTGCTTCACATATTCCGCGAGCCGCATCCACGCCTCGCCATAGGGCAGCACCAGGAGGCGGAGAGTAGCGCGCGTGCCGTCCTGCTTGCGCCCGAGGCCCATCTCGTCCAGCAGCGCTTCCGCGCGCGCCGGGTCGAACGCGTAGCGCGTCACGTCTGGAGAATAGAAGCGGGTGGTGGAGGCGATGGGCCCGGTGGCGACCCGCCCCTGGCCGAAGAAGATGCGCTCGCGGATGAAATTCCGGTCGAGCGCATAGTAGAGCGCCTGCCGGAAGCGCCGGTCGCTCAGGGGCGCGCTGCGCACGTTCAGCTCCACCCAGGCGAGCGGCGAGAAGAACTCGTATCCCTTGTCCGTATAGGTGAGCGACGGGCTGCGGCGCAGCGCCGGCACGTCGAACCATTCGATGTCGTTGAAGGCGGAAAGCTGCACCTCCCCGCTCTCCAGCGCGATGCGCCGGGCGGTGGCGTCCGGCACAACGCGGTAGACGATGGCGTCGAGATAGGGCCGCCCCGGCTTCCAATAATCCGGGTTGCGCACGAGGCGGATATACTGGCCGCGCTTCCATTCCGCGAACCTGAACGGGCCGGTGCCGATGGGTGTGCGGTTAGCGGGATTGGCGCGATAGTCGGTGCCCTCATAGATGTGCTTCGGGATCATGGGCGCGCTGCCCGCCGCGAAGGCGGAGAGGAAGGGGCCGAAGGGCTCCTTCAGACGGAACACCACCGTGTGCGGGTCCGACGCGCTGGCGCTCTCCACGCGAGCGAAGGTGCCGCGCGCCCGAGGGTGGGTCTCCGGCAGGAAGGTCATGGTGCTGAAGATGACGTCGGCGGCGGTGAAGGGCACGCCGTCGTGCCAGCGCACGTTCTCTTCCAGGTGGAAGGTGTAGGTGCGCCCGTCTGCCGAGACCTCCCAGCTGCGCGCGAGGCTGGGCATGGGCTTGAGGTCGAAATCGTAGGTGAGGAGGCCCTGATAGATCTTGCCGGCCACTGTCTGCACCGGGCCCTGCTGGTTGAGGCCCACCATGAGCGTTGGCGGCTCGGGCTGGATGAGGGCGGTGAGCGTCCCGCCGGCCTGCTGCGCCTGCGCCCCCACCGCTCCCAGCAGCAGCGCCCCCGCCAGCAACAGCATGGCCAAGGCGGCCCGCATGATATCCCCCCCAGGAAGCTGAATGGGCGCACCATCGCCCATCCGCGCGCGAAAGCCTAGAGCCCAAGGTCAAGCTGCCGGAACGAAGCGCCAGGCGAGCCCGTCGCGCTCGGCATAGCCGATGCCGGGATAGGTCCAGTGATAGCCCAGCAGCAGGGTGCGGTCGCAGGCGACACGGTCGATCAGCGCCGTGCGGTTTGCGATGGCGAGGTCGGACAGCGCATCGTAGCCGAAGCGCCAGCGGGGATGGGCGAAGGACAGCAACTGATTGGTGGCCGCATCCGCCGTGATGATGAGCCCCTGCCCGCCCGCAATCTCCAGCGAGATGTGGCCGGGCGTATGGCCCGCCGTGTCGAGCACGCGCATGCCGGCGACGATGTCCTCGCCCGGATGCACCCGCACCATGCGCCCGGCGATGGCGCCAAGGTCCCGCTGCGCGCCGCGGGCGAAATCGTGCCATGCCGCCGGCAGGATGGTCCATATGTCCGGGCTCATCCAGAAGTCCCATTCCGCCGCGGAGACGAAGTAGGTCGCGTCCGGGCAGAGGAGCCCGCCGTTATCGTTCAGTGTGCCCCAGACATGGTCGGGATGGGCGTGGGTGAACACCACCTTGGTGATGTCCGAAGGATCAATGCCAGCCAGCGCGAGATTGGTGCGCAGGCGCCCGGCGGTGGGCTCGTATTTGTTGCCGGAGCCGGTATCCACCAGGATCAGGTCGGCGCCCGCGCGCAGCACGGGGATATTGGCCTTGGCATGAAAGGCATCGGCGCTCCCGCCCATGGCGGCAATAACGGGCGCCCGGTCCTCAAGCGCGATGTCCGGCATCAGGATCGGCCCCGGCAGAGTGATGTAGCCGTCGCTGAGCACGGTGATGTCGAAGGCCCCGTGCGTGAAGCGATGGGGCACGGCGCTGGAAACCGTCGGGTCCATATGGCTCTCCTGTCAGGGGTCGAGCGCGGCGAGCAGCGCATGGGCGGCCTTGAGTACGGCACCGTCGCTGTCGGCGATGATGACCAGCCCCTCGTCGCTACCCATCGGCGCGAGGTCGATCCCAGCCGGAACCGCCGCCACGGGCCTTCCCGCGGTCAGGAAGGCGGCGATCACCTCCGCCGCCCGGTTGGCGTGGGCGTCGCGCCAGATGGCCCCCGGCGCGCCAATGCAGAAGGCGCCGGCAAAGTCCTCCGGGGCGATCTGGTCGAGGCTCAGCGTGTCGTTCAGCGCGTCGCGGGCCGGGCGGTCGGCGCGGAAGCGGCCAAGAACGCCGGAGAGCGGCTCCCCCTCCGACGGGCTGGGCCTGATCCAGGGCGAGCCGCCCTCGGGTGAGGCCAGGACCACCTCCATCCCGCGATCCCTGAACACATAATAGGGGCCCGCCAGGCGCTCCAGCCGCAGGACCGTCTCATGGCCGGGGCCGGCGGGAGCTTCGTCGGGAATCAGGATCATCAGGATTCGCATTGCGCACCACGCTGCCGCGCCGCCTCCTCGGCCGGGCCGAGGAGGCGGCAGGGGGTCAGGACTTGAAGAAGGCCAGGAGATCGGCGTTGATCACGTCCGCATGGGTCGTGCACATGCCGTGGTCGAAGCCATTATAGGTCTTCAGCGTGCCGTTCTTCAGCAGCTTCACCGACAGGGGGGCGGAGTCCGCATAGGGCACGATCTGGTCGTCGGTGCCATGCATGACGAGGGTGGGCACGGAGATCTTCTTCAGGTCGTCCGTGAAGTCGGTCTCGGAGAAGGCCTTGATGCAGTCGTACTGGGCCTTGATGCCGCCCATCATCCCCTGGCGCCACCAATTGTCGATGATCCCCTGGGAAACCTTCGCGCCCGGCCGGTTGAAGCCGTAGAAGGGGCCCGCCGGCACGTCGATGTAGAACTGTGCGCGGTTGGCGGCGACGGCGGCGCGGAAGCCGTCGAACACCTCCAGCGGCAGGCCGCCGGGATTCTTCTCGGTCTTCAGCATGATGGGCGGCACGGCGCCGATGAGCACCGCCTTCGCCACCCGGCCGGCTTCGGCGCGCGCCACGTAGCGGGCGACCTCGCCGCCACCGGTGGAATGGCCCGCATGGTAGGCGTTCTTCAGGTCAAGCGCGGCGGCGAGCGCGATCAGGTCGGCGGCATAGGTGTCCATGTCGTTGCCGGTCGCCGTCTGGGTGGAGCGGCCATGGCCGCGCCGGTCATGGGCGATCACCCGGTAGCCGCGGGCGAGGAAGAACAGCATCTGCGCGTCCCAGTCGTCGGCGGAGAGCGGCCAGCCGTGGTGGAACACGATCGCCTGGGCGTCCTTCGGGCCCCAGTCCTTGTAGAAGATCTCGACGCCGTCCTTGGTGGTGATGGTGCTGCCCATGGTCGTGGTTCCTGTGCTGGAGGGGGAAGAAGGGGATGTCGCGGCCTGCGCGAGGACCGCCGAAGGCAGGGCGATGGCCGCGGCGGCGCCGAGGCCGCCGAGGAGGACCGAGCGGCGCGTCGCCAGGGACTGCACGGAGGAGGAGAAGGTGGTCATGGATGTGCTCCCGGTGTTGGGTCGCCGTCGGCCGTTCGACGGACGAGACCCTGGCAGCGGGAGGCGGCGCGCGCGAGTTAAGGGATGTAAAGACGCGCTAGGAGGCGAGGAGCGCGGCGGCCGCCCGCATGTCCGGGGTGCTGAAGCCTTCCGTGAAGCGGGAAATCACCGGTTCGAGGATGGCACTCACCTCGGCGGAACGCCCCTGTTCCCGCCGCAGGCGGGCGAGGCTGGTGGCGCACCTCAGCTCCAGGGAGAGAGCACTTTGGTCGTGCGCCAGATGCAGTCCCTGAAGATAGGCCGTCTCGGCGGCGAGCGGCGCATAGGCCGCCTTCTGACTCAGCAGGATATCGCCCCGGATGCAGTGAAGCTCCGGCAGCAGCCACGCCTCCCCGGTCCTGGCGCATTGGGCGAGCGCGCGGTCCACTATCTCCAGGCCCTCATCAGGCCGCCCGGTGGCCAGCTGGCCGCGCGCATAGGCGGCGAAGAAAGCGGTCTGGTAGAGGATGTAACCTGCCTGGGCGAGTTTCCCCATGGCGACGCGCAACATGGCGAGGCCCGTCTCCCCCTCGCCCCGCTGCATCAGCAGGTCGCCGGCATAGCAGTCGCAATGGGTGTTCCACACATCGAGCGCGCTCGTATTGGTATAGGTGCGCTGGAGCGAGACATAGTGCCCGGCCGCCTCCAGCTCGCCTGCCAGCAGGGTGATGGGACAGGCGGAATCCGACAGGGCATGGCACAGGGTGGGCACATGGCCATAGGCGAGCGCCCCCTCGATATTGTCCCGGATATCCTCCAGCGCCAGATCCGGAAAACCCAGCAACCAGAGCGTCCGGCCACGGGTGATACGGGCGGTGATCCTCTGCTCATATTGGAAGCGTACGAGATGCGAGCGCACGGTGGGCGCCGCATAGACGTTCAGCATGCGGTCCACCGCCCGGCGCCCCTCCTCATGCTGGCCAAGCAAATGGAGCGAGCGCCCGCGCATGCGCCAGCCGATGCTCTCATCCGCAATGTCGCCGAGCCCGGCGGTAAGGGCGCAATAGCGATCCGCAAGGTCAAGGGCGGCACGCGGCTCTGCATTGTTGGTGCGGTCCACCCACAGCGCCCAGAGGGCACGGGCCTGGAAGTCCACATCGCCGATTTCCTCGGCGATGGCGAGGGTGGCGCGCCAGGCGGCCGAGCCAGTGGGCACGCCGGCAATGCCGCGCATTTGCGGCCAGCCCAACGCAGCGGACAACTGCATGCGCCAGCGCTTGTGCTGCTCGGACGTCTCCTCCAGGGCGCCGATGGCCGTGCGCACCCGCAGCAGGCATTCCTCCACCAGCGAGAGCTGGAACCAGAGCGGCACCGCCGCCACGGTAAGGGCGACGCCTACGCCCGGCACGCCGCTCTCCGAGAAGGCCCAGTCCAGCGCCGCGCGCAGGTTGCCCAGCTCGCAGGCATAGGTTTCCAGCCAGTTCCGGGTGGGCTGCGTCTCCCATTGCGCGGCGGCGCGCTGGAACAGGGCCTCGAACGTGCGGGCATGGAGGCCGGCGAAAGCCGCCTCCTCTCCGCACTCCCTCAGCTTTTCGAGGCCATAGGCGCGGGTCGTCTCCAAAAGACGATACCGAACTGTGCCGCCGGCAGCCTCGGCCGTGACCAGGGACTTCGCGACGAGGCTCGCCACCGCCTCGTCCATGTCGAGCCTCTCAGATCCCTCCCCCGCCAGCGCATGCGCCGCTGGCAGGAAGAAGCCGCCATTGAAGATGGCGAGCCGGCGCAGCGCCGCCTGCTCCTCCGCCGGCAGGATGCGGTAGCTCCAGTCCAGCGTGGCGCGCAGCGTCTGGTGGCGCGGCAGGGCGGTGCGGCGACCACGCGTGAGCAGGCGGAAGCAGTCGTCCAACGATTCCGCCAGCCCACGGACGCCGATCATGTCCACCCGCCCGGCCGCCAGCTCGATGGCGAGCGCGATGCCGTCGAGACGGCGGCACAGTTCCGCGACCAGGGGCGCATCCGCGTCCGTCAGCTCGTATCCGCCGAGGCTTTCCGAGGCACGGGCGACGAATAGGCGAACGGCGGAATAGCGCATCGCCTCTTGCGCATCGAGCGCGGCAGTGGGCGGCGGCACGTCCAGCGAGGGTAGGCGCTGCACCCACTCCCCGGTGACACGCAGCGGCTCCCGGCTGGTGGCAAGGATGTGCAAACCTGGCGCGCTGCGCAGCAGGCTCTCCGCCATGACGGCGGCGGCCTCAATGACGTGCTCACAATTGTCGAGCACGATCAGCATGTCCCGCGCGCGTAGGAAGGCGGCGATGTCATCCACCGAGGAGGGCGAGTGACCGGCGTATTCGAGGGCGGAGCCGAGCGCCCGCGGCAGCAGCGCCGGATCTGAGACCGGCGCGAGATCGAGGAACACCACGCCGCCGCCATAGGCCCCAGACAGCGCCTCCACGACGGAGAGGGCGACGGTAGTCTTGCCGATGCCGCCGGGCCCGGCGACGGTGATGAGCCGGCGCTGCGGCAACTGGGCGGCGATGGCCTCCACCACCGCCTCGCGGCCGATCACCCGGCCCGCCGAGTTGGAAGGGACCAGCGACGGCGCGGCCGGCGGCGCCTTTGCAGGCGGAACAGGAACCTTCCCGCGGGCGCCGCGGGTCACCGGTGAGACGAAGCAATAGCCGCGCCCCGGCACGTTGGTGATGAACTTGGTGGAGCCCCCGTCATCATCCAGCGCCTTGCGGAGCGAGACCATGTGGACCCGGAGGTTTGCTTCCTCCACGAAGGTGTTGGGCCAGACGAAGGCGATCAGCTCGTCCTTGCTGACGATCTCCCCGGCGCGCGCGGTGAGCGCCAGCAGGATGTCAAGGGCCCGGCTGCCGAGGCGCACCGGCACACCGTCTTTGATGAGCTGGCGCTGGCCCGGGAACAGATCGAACGGGCCGAACGAGAGGACATGCTCATCTGTTCCGTGCATCCTCCGCGCCACCCCTTGCTCAACCTCGACCTTGGCCGGGATGCTTACCTCATATCATCGTCCTGCGTCCGGGCGCAGGGCGACGTTCGAATAATGGGAGACGCATCGTATGCTTAGCCGGTCCGGGCTCTCACTCGCGAAGATTGCATTCCCCTTCGTCAACACCGTTTTGCATCCCTTAACTCGCCTTCCCCAGGGAACGGCATCAGTGTTGCCGGCGCATGACGCGGCCATCCAGCGCCGCTGCGTATCGACCGCCGGAGGAAATATGACCACCATTCCCCAACCGCCCGGCCTTGCCGAGCCTTCTGAGCTTGCCACGGATACCGCGCCACTCGATGAGGCGCTGGACGAGGCGCTGGAAGCCACCTTCCCCGCGAGCGACCCCGTTGCGCTCTCCATCACCCGCCCCGTTGAATCCGGACGATGAAGGCGATGGCAAGCGCTGGGCTCTCGGGCCTGCTTTTCGCGGGCTGCGGCGCCAACACCAATTAGCATCGCTTTACTAGGCCCTCCTGCCGGCGGCGCCCATCTTTGCGCTGCATCGGAGACGAGACCCATGACACAGACGACGCAGCCGACCTATCCCAAGGGCCGCACGGCCTTGCTCCTGCTGGATCCCTATAACGACTTCCTGTCCGAGGGCGGGAAGCTCTGGCGCCGTGTCGCCACGACGACGGCCGCCGCCGGCCTCCACGACCGCCTCAAAGCCGTTGCGGACGCCGCGCGCGCCGCCGGCGTCCCGGTCTTCATCGTCCCGCACCACCGCTTCGCCCCCGGCGACCTCGACGGCTGGTCGCATCCCTCACCCTATCTTCAGGCCAGCGCGCGCGGCCTGGTCTTCGAAAAGGGCGGCTGGGGCGGCGAATGGCATCCCGATTTCGTGCCCCAGCCCGGCGACATCATCGTCAAGGAGCACTGGGCGAGCAGCGGCTTCGCCAACACCGACCTCGACTACCTGCTGAAGCAGCACAACATCACGCACGTCATCCTGATCGGCCTCGTGGCGAACACTTGCGTCGAGGGAACGGGCCGTTTCGCCTCCGAGCTCGGCTACCACGTGACGCTGGTGACGGACGCAACCGCTGCCTTCACGGACGAGGCCCTCCACTGCGCTCACGCCATCAACGGCCCCACCTACGCCCATATCATCGCGTCGGCGGAACAGCTGATCCCGGCGATCGCAGCTTGCGGACAGTAATAATGCCCTAGCCCAGAACATATCACGATGCACCGGACGTGGCATGCGGGCTTAGCTCTCACCAATCAAGCCGGCATGGGCCATGGCCGCCTGAAGAGGCGAATGCCGTGCGCGTATCGCGAAGATGTCGGCACAAGAAGATACTGGCAGCGACAGGCCCACGGAGGCGAATTTCATGCGATCAGGAAGACATTTCCTTCTCCTGTGCCTTCTTGCGGGCGCGGTGGCTTTTTTCCCTATGCCGGCTGATGCCCATGTAAAATGGTTCGCGCCCTATATCGTCGGTGCGGCACCGCAATCCATCGGTACAGTCCTGAGCGACCCTTGGTTCTGGATCGGCCTTGCTTTGGTGGTCGTCTTTTTCTCGGTGACGCGGCTCGTCGAGACGAGCCGGTGGGGAGAGAGGATCCATGACGGGCTGGATTACGTCACTTCCCCACTCTGGAAGCGCATCGACGACTATATCAGGGTGACTGTCGGCGCGTTCTTCGTCGCGATCTTCTCCGTGGGCGGGGTGTACCTCACCCCAGATCTCAAGACGCCGGCCGAATGGGTGTCCTGGCTGCAACTCCTGATCGCCGCGCTCATCTTCTACCGAAGCACCATGCCGCTTGCCGGCATCGGCATCATCGCCCTTTGGCTCCTGGCGTTGCGCGATTACGACCTCTTCCATCTGTTCGACTATCTCGCGCTCGGCGTCGGCATCGCCGGCTATCTGGTCATCGAGCCGTCGAAGAATGAAGCCTTGAGATCGCACCGTTTCGAGGTGCTTCGCTGGGGCCTCGCCATTGCGCTCATGTGGTCGAGCCTGGAGAAGTTCGCCTTCCCAGGCTGGTTCTACCCTCTCGTCGAGGAAAAGCCCTTCCTCACGTTCGGGATGCCGCGGGACGTCTTCATTCCCATGGCGGGGATCGCCGAGTTCACCATGGGCTTCGGCCTGCTCTGGACGCCGCTGGTCCGGCGCCTGTCTGCCGTGGCGCTTCTCGTGATCTTCACCGCCGCGGTGTGGCCGTTCGGGCGGATCGACCTGATCGGGCATGGCCTGATTATGGCGATCCTCGTCGCGGTCGCCTGCGACCAGTATCGCATCACGCGGTTCCTGCCCTCGCTGAAGATGCACGCTCCGGCCATTCCGGGCGGCATCGCCGCCGCCATGGCCCTGTTCATGACGGCCTATTGGGGCCTGCATGCCGGCTTCTACGGCGCCGACGGTTTCACAGGCTCTCCTACCGACGAGCGCGCGACCCATTCCTTCAATGAAGAGCATCCGCACGGGCCCAAATCCGACAGCGGCATAGGTGCTCCCCCGACGAAATAGGATTGGGAGGCCTCGCGTGCGTGCCGATCGTGCGGGAGCGCAGTGATCCGATTGAGGTCGTCGGATGGACCCGCTCGGCTTGGGTACGCCACCCTCTCTGTTTGCTAGCTTCGAAGGTGGAGGGAATCGAACCTTGAACCCCCTCAATCGCGGCCATAACCGGGCGAGAAGAGCTCGAGGATCCACGCAGCCGGCATGGGCGAGGATGCCGACTACTCCAATAAGCCGCGTTCGCGTGCGCTCTATGTCCCAGACTGTTCGCCGCGGTCGCTCTCTAGCATGCCCTCGGAGATCATCAATTCAACGGACAGGTTGACTGCTCCGATCTCGTGCGCCGTAAGCGCCGCGCCGTCGTAACGTGCGGCGAGATCGAGGCTTAGTTCTTCAATCAAGCGAATAATAATATAGATATGAAGCGCGTAGGCTTTACGCGCAAACTCGTCATCGGTCTCCGGGAAGTGTCGGGTGAAATTCGTTGGCCCCGGAAGATTTTCAACTTCGCCGCCCCAAGCTGTCGCTACTTGGACAACGTGGTGCTTCGACACATGCGCTGCCGCCGAGAGGTCGCCATATAGACGCGCCAGCGATTGCTCTAGTGAAGCCACATTTGGTGCGCCGTTTGATTTTCGTCTGTCCGCTTTCACCGCCTTCAATTGAGCGAGAATCTCTAGTTCCTGCCGGAGCAGTCCACAGGCCTGCATGTAGCGCGCTTCAGCGATCGCGGCTTCGCAGACTGGCAAACCGATCACGAACGTAGCGAAGAGCGCATCGCGTTCGAAGGCCGCTCTATCGCCCTCGACCACTGCTCCATTGTAAGCGCTCATTTCAGAGCACGTCGTAAACCGGCTTGAAGCGGTTCATGCGTTCATGCCGGCTGTTTTTTGAAGTTGAAAGGCAGCAGGTCGTTGATA
>NCEH01000210.1 GCA_002304505.1 Rhizobiales bacterium 32-66-11
CCCCGCCGCCAAGGACGTGGTGGACAGGTTCAAGGCCAAGGGCGTCGATCCGGAAGGATACGTGCTCTATTCCTACGCCGCCGTTCAGGTCATCAAGCATGCCATGGACGCCACCAAGTCCACAGACCCTAAAAAGCTGGCGGACTACATGCATTCCGGTGCAGTCTTCCAGACGGTGCTTGGCCCTCTCGCGTTCGACAAGAAGGGCGACATCACCAAGAAGGACTATGTGGTCTATGTCTGGAAGGACGGCGCCTATAGCGAACTCTGATTGGCCGCCATTCTGTCATGCCCTTGTGACGGCTCGCGTATTCGCGCGGGCCGTTTTCTTTTGTACAAGGGCTTCGCGGACAGCGATCCGCCAAGGGATGCCGGGAGAACCACATGATCACGCTCTGGGGCCGTGCCAACTCGACCAATGTGAAGAAGGCCCTCTGGACTCTGGAGGAACTGGGCCTTCCCTATGAGCGCAAGGAGGCCGGCGGCGCCTTCGGTGTCGTCAATGACGCCGACTATCGCGCCAAGAATCCCAATGGCCTCGTGCCCCTGCTGGAGGACGGCGACGTGGTCCTGTGGGAATCCAACGCCATCGTGCGCTATCTCGCGGCCCGCTATGGCGTCGGCACCCTCTGGGCCGAGGACCCGGTGGAACGCGCCATCGGCGACAAGTGGATGGACTGGACCACATCCAGCATCGCCGGCCCGTTCCGCGACGTGTTCTGGAACATGGTGCGCATGAAGCCTGACCAGCGCGATATGGCCGCCGTTGAGAAGGGCCGCGACATCTGCTGCGGGCTGTTCGAACGGGCGGACGCAGCGCTCGCCAGCGCGCCCTATCTCTCCGGCAACACCTTCCGCATGGGCGATATCCCGCTCGGCTGCTTCGCCTATGCGTGGTTTGAAATGTCCATCGAGCGCCCGAACCTGCCCCATCTTATGGCCTGGTACGAGCGCATCAGCGAACGCCCCGCCTATCGCACGGCGGTCGCCATTCCGCTGACCTGACCCCATCGTCACGGACAGGGCGGCGCGCGCCGCCCTGTCAGCCGATGGTGGAGAGCGAAGGGAAGGTTTCCAGCAGCCAGTAGGAGGCGCTGGCGATCCAGCCCGACATGAAGGCGATGCCGGTAAGCACGAGCAGCGCGCCCATCACCTTTTCCAGTACCGGCAGGAACCGCCGCACATGGCGCAGCGCCCCAAGGAAGGGCCGCACCGCGAGCGCCGCCAGCAGGAACGGGACACCAAGCCCCGCCGAGTAGACCGCCAGCAGCAGCGCGCCCTTTTCCACCGTCGCCGAGGAGCCCGCCACCGCCAGGATGGCGCCCAGCACCGGGCCAAGGCACGGCGTCCAGCCGAAAGCGAAGGCCAGCCCCATCACGAAGGCGCCCCAGATGCCGGTTGGCGGCGCCACTTCCTTGCGCGCGGTTCGCGACAGCAGGTGAATGCGGAACACGCCGAGAAAGTTCAGCCCCATGATGATGATGGCGAGCCCGGCGATGATGGAGAGCACATCGAGATGAGTGCGCAGCACCTCGCCGATGGCGGAGGCACCGGCGCCGAGCGCCACGAACACCGTGCTGAAACCCGCAACAAACAGCAGTGCGCCGAGGAAGGTGCGCCACGCCACGCGCTCCAGCGGCTTGGAGTTGGAGAGGTCTTCCAGCGTGGTCCCGCCGATGAAGCACAGATAGGGCGGCACCAGCGGCAAGACGCACGGCGACAGGAAGCTGGCGAGGCCAGCGAGGAAAGCAGCAGGGAGGGTTACGTCAGCCATTGCCGCGCTTCATGACACCCCGCACCGCTCGGCCGCAAGTGCGCAGCGTCCC
>NCEH01000211.1 GCA_002304505.1 Rhizobiales bacterium 32-66-11
AGCGGGCGCACGCCCTCCTGCCAGGCGCGATCGAAGGTCGGGCCCATGATGTAGAAGGTCATGAACAGCGACAGGCTGATCAGCACGAGGTTCGCCGGCGTCGATTGCAGGCCGAGGCCGGACCGCAGGAACGACAGGGCGATCGCGAGGCGCGTGAAGCTCGTCATCATGATGAGCAGGCCCGGCGCCACCGAAAGAACCGTCAGCAGCGCCACCATCTGGATGATGCGCCCGCTGGTGCTGCCGCCGCCGCTGTCGGGCAGCAATTGTTCGAGATTGAGGGTCTGCGCCGCGGCCGGGCCGGCGGCGAGCAACAGCGCGCCGGCGAGCAGCAGGGCGCACACGGGCAGGACCCACGCGGGCAGGACCCACACGGGCAGGCCGGGCCGGTTCACTGCACCACCAGGGTTTCGAGCAGCAATTCGCTCACCTTGCCTTCGGAGCGGATGCCGGCGCGTTCGTTGAGATCCTCGCGCAGGTGCTGGAGCGCGCTCGGCCCCTCCAGCTGGCTGAGCGAGAGCGTGCGCATATAGGCCACGATGTCTTCGCGGATCTCGCTCGCGGTGACTTGCGGGTTCGCCAGCGCGCCGGTCTTGAAGATGATCGTGGATTCAAGGCGCGCGAAGGTTCCCGAGGGGGCGGCGAGATTCACCACCACCGGCTTCAATGCCTGGGACGAGAGGTTGCCGGTATAAGCGAGGGGTTCCGGCTTCTTTTCCGGCTCGGGGGGCGGCTTGGCGGCGACCACCTTCTCCACCGTCCCAGCCAGCTGATAGCCGAGCCCGCCGCCCATCACCACGCCGAGCACGGTGAGGATGAGCAGCGCGAGAATCATGCCGCCCCCTTTCTTGGCGGTGGCGGTGGCGGCGGCGGGTTCCGGGGTGGCTTTCTTGGCGGGCGCGGCGGCCATTTTTCTGTCTTCTCCACCTAGAGACTGATCGGTGAATCAGTCTCTAAGCAATTGTGAGAGAATGTATTTCATCCGGTCAGCCTGCGATGCAGGCGGATCGGTGCGGGCTCTAGAAGGGAACGACCATGTCGTAGATGCGCTGGCCCCAGGCGGGCTGCTGCACATCGGTTTGGCGACCGCGTCCGGCGTAGGAAATGCGCGCCTCGGCGATCTTGTCGTAGGGGATGATATTGGTCGCGGAGACGTCGAGCGGATTGACGATGCCGCCGATGTTCAGAACCCGCACTTCATAATTCACCAGGATTTCCTGCGAGCCGCTGATGATGAGGTTGCCGTCTGGCATCACCTCCGTCACCACCACGGCGATGGAAAGCCGCAGCTTCTCCGAGCGGTCGATGGTGCCCTTGCCGGTGGTGCTGGTGGAGGAATTGGTATCGAGATTGCCGGAGCCGGCGGCGGCGTTGGCGCCCTTGCCGAAGCCCGAGAGATTCAGCGCGGCCTCGGCGCCGAGCCGGGTCTTGGAATCGCGCGAGCGGTCGGTTGCATTGTCGAACTGCGCCTTGTCGTCGATGGCGATGGCCACGCGGATCACGTCGCCCACCTTGGAGGCCCGCAGGTCGCGATACATGCTCTGCCCGTTGGCCTGGTCCCAGGTGGACCTGAAGCTGCGCTGGGCCGGCTGGCGGAACGCCATGGGCACCGGCTGGCGCGTGGTGTCGAGCCCGGTTCCCACCGGGGTCAGGGCCGGCCCGAACGCGAGGCTGTCATACGTGGTCTGGCAGCCCGCCAGCGCGATCGCGAGGCCAAGGGCGGATGCCACGCGGGCGACGCGCGGCCGATTCGGCATCAGGTTCATCAGCTGGCCCGCCCGTCGACCGTGCGGCGGCCGAGGCCGACCATGATGGAGGTGAGGCG
>NCEH01000140.1 GCA_002304505.1 Rhizobiales bacterium 32-66-11
TCGGCCGCGTAGCCGGCATAGAGATCGGCACGCGCGCCCATGCCGCCGGCCTCCAGGTCCGGCCGGCCGAAGCGCCAGCATTCGGCGCAGAACCAGCCGAGGTCGGCCATCGGATCACCCCAGCCGGCGAATTCCCAATCCAGCACCGCCGTCAGGCCGGAGCCGTCCAGCATGTAATTTCCGGTGCGGAAATCGCGATGGATGAGGCAGATGTCTCCCGGCGGCGGGGCGGCAACCTCGCCCCAGCGCAACCCCCAGTCCAGCGCCGGGCGCGGCTCGCCCAAGGCGTCGAGCGCGGCGCGCAGATCGGCGATGTCGGCGCGGGCGAAATCCTCCGGCGGCGGGGGCAGGAAGGCGAGGGCGGCATGGGGCGGGCGCACGCGATGCAGCTTCGCCATCTCCGCCCCGAGCCGGCGCAGCAGCCCCACCCGGTCGCCGCCGAGCGCGGTGTCCTTCACCACGCGCGGGCCAAGCGCGATGCCCTCGACCCGCTCCATCAGGGCGAAGGGCGTGCCCAGGAGGCTCGCGTCGGCGCAGGCGAGGATCGGTCGCGGAACGGTGACGCCCGCCGCGTGCGCGACCTTGATGATCTCGAATTCCGCCACCCGCCCATGGCTGGAGCCCACCACGCTGGGTGCATCCTTGCGCAGCACATAGGAGCGTTCGCCCGCTTCCGGGCCGCCCTCGATGGTGAGGTCGAGCCGCCAGTTCTGCTGGATCGCGCCGCCCTTCAGCAGGCTCGCCGCGCGTGGCACGATGGCGGTGGCGCCGAGCGCGCGGGCGAGATAAGCGGCGAGGGTGTCGAGGGGGAGGCCCTCATCGGGCGGCCCTTCATTTGCCATTGGGCACGCCCCAGCGCCAGAAATCCTGGCCTTCCCGCGCATAATTGCCGGCCAGCACCATGTCGTGCACCTCGCTCGCCCCATCCACCAGCTTGGCCTGGCGGGCATAGCGATAGATCCATTCCAGCGGCGTGTCCTTGGAATAGCCCTTGGCGCCGCAGAGCTGGAGCGCCGTGTCGGCGCACAGGTGCAGGGTTTCGGCCACGTGGTTCTTGGCCATGGAGACTTCCTTGCGGGCCTTGTCGCCGGCATCGAGCAGCCAGGCCGCCTTCATCACCAGGAGGCGGCCCACCTCGATGGCCGAGGCGGCGCGGCCGAGCTTGATCTGCACGCTCTCGCGATCCGCGAGGCGGATACCGAAGCCGGTGCGCTCGCTGGCATAGGCATGGCCGATCTCCAGCGCGCGCTTGGAGAGGCCGAGCCAGCGCATGCAATGGGTGAGGCGCGCAGGCCCAAGGCGGATCTGGGTGACGCGCAGCCCGTCGCCTTCCTTCATGAGCACGTGCTCGGCCGGAATCTCCAGGCCGTCGAAGATCAGCTCGCAATGGCCGCCATGCTCCTCCGGCCCCATGATCTCGATGCGCCGTTCGATGCGCCAGCCGGGCACCTTGGCGTCGAAGAGGAGGGCGGTGAGGCCGGTGCGCGGGTCGTCGGATGTGCGTGCCATCACGATGAAGCGCTGCGCCGCCTCGGCCCCGGTAATGAACCATTTGCGGCCGGTGACCACATAGCGATCGCCGCGCTTTTCCGCGCGCGTCAGCATCATGCCGGGGTCGGACCCGCCGCCGGGATGGGGCTCGGTCATGGCGAAGGCGGAACGCATCTCGCCAGCGATGACCGGCTTCAGCCACCAGTCCTGCTGCTCAGGCGTCGCGACCTTGGACATGAGCATCATGTTGCCGTCGTCGGGGGCGGCGGCGTTGAAGCAGGCGGGACCGAAGATGGAGCGGTTCGCCTCCTCATACATGGCGGCCTGCCCCACCATGCCGATGCCCATGCCGCCCAGCGCCTGCGGCACCTGCGGCGCCCACAGCCCCTCCGCGCGGGCTTTCGCGCGCATCCGCGCGAGCACCGGCTCGGCGATGTTGTCATGGGCATCGTAATTCGCCCGGTCCGCCTCCAGCGGCAGGATGTGGTCGGCCACGAAGGCGCGCGTGCGGGCGCGAACGGCCTCGATATGCGGGGGGAGGGTGAAGTCCATCGGAACCCCTGAGGGAGAGTTAGAGTCTTTGGTTATCGTATTTTCTTCACGCGAACCGGTACCCACTTCGCTTGAAAATACTCTAGAGGGAGGAAACCAGATGCCCGCCGTCCACAGGCAGCACCACGCCGGTCAGCGTCGGCGCGGCGTCTCCCGCGAGCAGCAGCAAAGGCGCGTCGAGGTCGCTGAGGCGCGAGAGCCGGCGCTGGGGGATGCGCTTGATCAGCGCCTGGCCGGCGGGCGAGGCGAAGAAATCCGCGTTCAGCTCGGTCTTCAGATAGCCGGGCGCGAGCGCGTTGACGCGGATGTTATAGCGCGCCCATTCCAGCGCCAGGGCCTGCGTCATCTGCGCGAGTCCCGCCTTGGCGATGGTGTAGGGCGCGACGTTTCCCGCCACCCGCAGCGCCAGGATGGAGGCGATATTGACGATGCTGCCGCCGCCGCTCTCCTTCATGGCGCGGGCGGCGCCCTGGGCGACGAAGAAGGCGCCGCGCAGGTTCGTGTCCATCACGGTGTCGAAGGCGTCCGGCGTCAGGTCCAGTGCCGGGGTCGTGTCGGCGACGCCGGCATTGTTGATCAGCACGTCCAGCCGGCCGAGCGTCTCCCGCACCTGACCGAAGAATGGCGCGATGGCGTCATCGTCGGTCACGTCGAGGGCGAGCGGCGTGATGTGCCAGCCCTTGGCCTTGGCTTCCTCGGCGAGCGCCGCCAGCCGCTCGGTGCGCCGCGCGGCGGCGATCACCCGCGCTCCGGCCCCGGCCAGCAGCTTAGCGAAATGTTCGCCCAGGCCCGATGAGGCGCCGGTGACGACGATGCCCTTGCCGGCGACATGGTGCGCCAGATCCATACTCTCAACTCCGCATCGTTCGGCCAGACTCAGCGCTGCATGCCCCAGCGGCGCACAGTGTAGCGCTCGATGGTCTGGAAGATGACCCCTTCAATGAACAGGCCGACGATCATCACGGTCATCAAGCCCGCGAACACGCCAGGCGTTTCCAGCAAATTGCGGTTCTCGAAGATGAACCAGCCGAGCCCGCCCTGGCCGGCGGAAACGCCGAACACCAGTTCCGCAGCGATCAGCGTGCGCCAGGCAAACGCCCAGCCGATCTTGAGGCCCGAGAGGATCGAGGGGAAGGCGGCCGGAATCAGGATCTGCACCACGAAGCGCAAGCCGCGCAGGCCGAAGGTCTGCCCCGCCATGCGCTGGGTTTCAGACACCGCGAGAAAGCCCGCATGGGCGTTCAGCGCCACCGCCCACAGCACCGAATGCACGATCACGAAAATCAGGCTGGGCACGCCGAGGCCGAACCACAGCAGCGCCAGCGGCAGCAGCGCGATGGCCGGCATGGGATTGAACATGGCGGTGAGCGTCGAGAGCAGGTCGGTGCCGATGACCAGGATGCGCATGGACACGCCCAGGCGCTGGGGAATGCGCCCGTTGATGATGTTGTCCCAAAGCGCCCGCAAGGTCTCGGTGAAGCTCGGGAAGATCAGCGGATTGTCGAGCCAGCGGCCGTAGATTTCCCACACGATCGCGAGCGCGACCAGGACCAGTGCGCGCCGCACGATGGCATGGGCGAACATGCGCTGGACGAACGGCAAGGGCGCTTCCACCGCGCCGGTCTTCACCGGCGGCAGGGTGGTGCGGACATATTCGGGCCGGATCACCGGCTCAAGTTTCATCGCGGTCTGCGACATGGAAATTCCTCCTCGGGATGGGTTCGGCGGCCGCGACTTCAGTGAGCCGGCTGGGTCTCGTCGAACAGCATGGTGTGGATGCGCCCGCAGAGGGTCTGGAACTCGGCGCCGCCCTGGTGGCTGGCGTCGAAATGGTGGGAGTTCAGCTCCGCCTTCACCTGTCCGGGATGGGGTGAGAGCACCAGGATGCGGTTGCCGATCAATACCGCCTCCTCGATGGAATGGGTCACGAACACCACGGTGAAGCGAATGTCGTCCCACAGATCCAGCAATTCCTGCTGCATCTTGCGGCGGGTCAGCGCGTCGAGCGCGGCATAGGGCTCGTCCATCAGCAGCATGTCGGGCCGCATGCCCATGGCGCGGGCGATGGCCACGCGCTGCTTCATGCCGCCGGACAGCATGTGGGGATAGGCATCCACGAACTTGGTGAGATTCACTTTCTCCAGCACGTCGACGGCGCGGGCATCGGCCTCGCCCGCCGACATGCCGTTGGCGCGCAGCGGGAAGGCCACGTTCTGCCGCACCGTCTTCCAGGGCATGAGCTGGTCGAATTCCTGGAACACCATCATGCGGTCCGGGCCGGGGCGCGTGACCTCGTGGCCCTTCAGGCGGATCGCGCCCTGGGTGGGGCGGATGAAGCCGGCGATGGCCTTGAGCAAGGTGGATTTGCCGCAGCCCGACGGCCCGAGCAGCACGAAGCGGTCGCCGGGGAAAATCTCGAAGCTCACCTCGGACGTCGCCGTCACCAGATGGTCGCGGGTCTTGTATTGCAGCGTCACGCCATCCACTTCGAGCAGCGGCTTGACCTTGGCGTCGGGATATTGCGGCGTGGGCATATGTTTCATCTGGCTCCCCTGAGGGTCGATCTTTTTATTGCTTTTCAATGTCTTTGGTTCTGCGGCTTGGCGGTCGGCGCGGATCAGGCCTTGGCTTTGGCGGCGATGAAGCTTTCCACCGCATTCTTGTGGTCGTCGGTGGAGGTGATCACCGCATAATGGGAGGAAATCAGATCTAGATTGGTGCGCAGATCGTTGCGCATGCCCTGGTAGACCGCGCGCTTGATCATGCGCAGGGTCAGTTGCGGGGCGCGGGCGATGCGGCGGGCGATCTTTTCCACCTCGCTCACAAGCACCGCATCATCGAACACCTTGTTGACGATGCCGATGCGCATCGCTTCCTCGGCGTCGATGAAATCGCCGGTGAAGAACAATTCCAGCGCCTTCGCGGTCCCGACCAGGCGGGGCAGGAAATGCGCGCCGCCGGCACCGGGCACGAGGCCGACCTTCACATAGGTCTCCGCGAAGCGCGCGCTTTTGGCGGCATAGCGCAGGTCGCACATGAGCGCGAGATCCATGCCCGCCCCCGTGGCGACGCCGTTCACGGCCGCGATCACCGGCTTGTCCAGATCTTCCAGGGTGAGGGGAATGCGCTGGATCTTCTCGAACAATTCCTCCTTGCGCTGCGCCGGTTCCTGCTGGAGCCGGTCGCCCATTTCCACGATGTCGCCGCCGGAGCAAAAAGCGCTGCCCGCGCCGGTCACGAGGACCACCTTCACGGCCGGGTCCTTGCGGCACTGCTGGAGCGCATCGGTCCAGGCGGCGATCATGTCGAAGGTGAAGGCGTTCATCCGCTCGGGGCGGTTCAGCAGGATCGTGCCGACGCCGTCGGAGATGGTGAATTTGAGATGGTCGCTCACGACATCCGCTCCATTTCCTCGGGGGCATCGGCGGGGGTGGTCAAAGCGTGGATTTCCGCGTCCGTAAGGCCGGCTTCCGCAAGGATTTCCGCGCCGTGCTCGCCGAGGCGCGGGGCATGGTGGCGGATGCGGAACGGCGCCGCGCTGAACGATACCGGCTGGCGCATGGAGCGATAGGCGCCTTCGCTCGGATGCTCCTCGATGGTGAAGAAGCCCACCTCCTGGAGATAGGAATCCTCCAGCAAATCATCGAGCCCGTTCACCGGCATGCAGGGGATGGAAACGCGATCGCAGAAGGCTTCCCATTCCGCTGTCGTGAAGCGAAGTGCCTCCTGCTCCACCGCAGTATAGAGCACGTCGATATTCTGCACGCGTTCCCCGAGGGTGGCGAAGCGCGGATCGTCCTTGAATTCGGTGCGGCCGGTGAAATCGAAGAAGTCGCGCCAGTTGCGATCCGAATAGGGCAGGATGCAGGCATAGCCGTCGCTGGTGGCGTACGGCTTGCGGCGCGGGGAGATCACCCGGTTGAAGCCGGGCGGGCCGAGCGGCGGCTCGAAGGCCGCGCCCACCATGTGCTCCACCAGGTTGAATTCCACCATGGTCTCGAACATGGGCACCTCGATCGCCTGCCCGCCGCCGCCATTGGCGCGCTGGAGCAGGGCCGCCATGATGGACGAGGCGATGGCCTGGCCCGCAATCTTGTCGCACAGCACGGTGGGCAGATAGCCCGGCGTGCCGTGCATCGCCGCCTGCAGGGCCGAGAGGCCGGAGCCGGCCTGGATCAGATCGTCATAGGCCGCCTTGTCGGCATAGCGGCCCTTGGCGCTGAACCCATAGGCGCCGCAATAGACGATATTGGGGTTCAACGCCTTGACCGCCTCATATTCATAGCCGAGGCGGGCGATGGCCTTCGGCCGCATGGAATGGACGAACACGTCCGCCCCCGCGATCAGCCGGCCAAGCGCGCGGCGGGCTTCCGGGCGCTTCAGGTCGAGGACGAGCGAGCGCTTGTTGCGGTTGAGGTGCAGGAAATTCCCCGCCATGCCGGGCGTGCGCGAGGGCTTGTAGCTGCGGAACGTGTCGCCTTCCGGGGATTCCACCTTCACCACGTCCGCGCCGAGATCGGCGAGGATATGGGTGGCGAACGGGCCCATGATGACGCTGGTCAGATCGATGATGCGCACGCCGGCGAGCGGGCCGCTGTTCTCAAATGAAGACACGGGTCTTGCTCTCCTCAATCCTGCGCGCCGGACGGGCGCAGGGCCACCAGCATGGGCCACAGGGCATCCCCGCCCTGGCCGCACACCGCGCGGCCGATGCGTTCCTGCCAATGGGCCTCGCGGCCGAATTCATCGCGCCAGGCCCACAGGCGGCGCGTGAAGAAATGCAGCGGATGTTCATGGGTGAAGCCCATGGCGCCGTGCACCTGGTGGCAGATTTCCGCCACCTTGCCGGCCGCTTCCCCGCACCTTGCCTTCGCCACCGCCACCGCAAAGGGGAAATGCGCGCCGCCCCAGGCGGAGGCCGCCAATTGCGCCGCTGCACCCGCTGCCGCGCACTGGCCGGCGGCCTCGGCGAGCATATGCTGCACCGCCTGGAAGCGGCCGATGGGCTTGCCGAACTGCTTGCGCTCGTTGGCATAGGTGAGCGCGAGATCAAGGCTGCGCTCCATCGCGCCGACCATCTGCTGGGCGCGGATGAAGGCGCCGAACATCATCAGCCCGTCCGCATCCGCAAGCGCCGCGGGCAGGGGGCGGAGGCTGTCCGCGTCCACGTGCACATTCTCGAGCGTGAGGCTGTCGCGCGGCTCGTTCGCCACGTTCCGCCGGGTGCGGACGGGGCGGTCGGCATGGGGCAGCAGCACCAGATGGGCGCTGCCGTCGCCGTCATGGGCGATCAGCAGGATGAAGCTTGCGTGCGCGCCCCAGGGAACCGAGGCGAGCGTTCCGCTCAGCACGGCCCCTTGTGCCGTGGACGAAAGCGCAAGGCCCGTGCCGGTGGCGAGCGTGACGATGCCGTCCACCGCGGCGCCGCCGGCACGGGTCCAGAGCGCCTGCGCGATCAGTGTTTCGGCGAGCGGCGCGGGCAAAGCATGATAGGCCGAGCGGCGGATGATCTGGCCGGCGGTGACGGCGGAAAGCCCGGCGCCGCCGGCCTCTTCCGGCACCAAAGCGAGCGGCAGACCGGCTTCGCTCACCGCCGCCCATGCGGCGAGCGGAAAGGCGCCCTCGTCGGCCGCCTTCAGGGCGGCGGGCGTGACGTGATGGGCCAGCAGACGGTCGGTCTGCTCCAGCAGGATGGCGGCGAAATCGTCCTCTTCGGACGCGGCGGGGGCGGTGTGGATATCGAGCATGGGGTGTCTCAGCGCAGTCCGAGGCCGCGCGCGGTGACGCTGCGCAGGATTTCCCGCGTGCCGCCGCGCAACGTGAAGGAGGGGGCCCGCAGCATCACGTCCGCCAGCGTCTCGGCGAACGGATCGTCCTGCGCATCGAGGCTGGATTCCACCGGCATGAGGCGGCGCGCCACCTCGGGAATGTCGCGCTCGAAGGCGGTGCCGACATCCTTCACCAAAGCGGCCTCCACGTTCGGCATTTCGTTGCGGCCGAGCAGCGCGGCGACGGACGCCGACATGTTCATGAGCGCGGCCATATGGGCGACGAGGCGCCCGGTCTCCACCGCCTGCTGGCGGTCGGGCTCTTGGCCGATGCGGTCCACCAATTCCACCAGCAGGCGGTAATCGGACATGAAGCGGTCCGGCCCGGAGCGCTCGAAGGCGAGTTCCTGGGTGACCAGGTCCCAGCCCTGGCCCTCCTCGCCCACCATCAGCGCGTCGGGCACCAGATGGTCGGTGAAGAACACTTCGTTGAATTCGTGATGGCCCGAGAGATCGTAGATCGGTCGCACCACGATGCCGGGGGCGGACATGTCGATGATGAACTGGGTCAGCCCGCCGTGGCGATCGGGGCCGGCATCGCCGGTGCGGACCAGGGCGATCAGATAATCGGCGCGGTGGGCGTTGGTGGTCCAGATCTTCGAGCCGTTCAGCACGAAGCCGCCCTCGGTGCGGGTGGCGCGGGTGCGCACGGCGGCAAGGTCCGAACCGGAATCCGGCTCGCTCATGCCAATGCCGAAATAGCATTCGCCGGCACAGATGCGCGGCACGATCAGGTTTTTCGCGTATTCGGTGCCATGGCGCAGGATCTGCGGGGCGGATTGCCGATCCGCGATCCAATGGGCGCCGCAGGGGGCGCCGGCCGCAAGCATCTCCTCGGTGACGACGAAGCGCACCAGACTGGAGCGCTCCTGCCCGCCATAGGCTTTCGGCAAGGTGACGCCGACAAATCCGGCGGCCGCCGCGCGCCGGGAAAAGGCGGGGTCGAACGTGCTCCATGAACAGCGATGCGGAACGAACAGGCCGGCCTCCCGCTCTGCTTGCAGAAAGGCGCGAACATCCTGCCGGACCTGCTCGGCTTCTGCCGGAAGATGGTCGAAGCCGAATCGAAAGCTTTGCATATGGGCGGCGCTCCCTGGTCACTCTGCTTTTCCCCGGTGGCGGTGCGGGGCGCGGTGTTGTTGCGGGCAGAAAAGCATCCGCGCGGGGCAGGCGGCAAGCGCTTTACACATATATGGAAAAAACATCAGATATGTGATCAGATGAGTAACGCACGTAACGGGAGCGGCCATGCGGAAGCCAGCAAAATCAAAGATCTTCGAAGAAGACGATGGGGTCCGCGCGGTTGCCGCGGTCGGCGACATGGCCGACAGCCCGGTGGTGAAATCGGCCGAACGGGTGCTGCGCATCCTGGAATATTTCGACGAGATCCAGCGCGACGCGCGCGTCACCGAGATCGCGGCGCATCTCCAGTTCCCCCAATCGTCCACCTCCGCCCTGCTCAAGAGCCTGGCGCAGCTCGGCTATCTCGATTACGACCGGGTGCGCCGCACCTTCCTGCCCACCGCCCGCGTGGCGCTTCTGGGCACTTGGCTGAACGAGGGGCCGGTCCATAATGGGCGCCTGCTGCGCCTGATGGAGGAGGTCTCGCGGGAGAGCCGCGACACCATCATTCTCGCCGTGCGCAACGGCATCTATTCTCAATATATCCACGTGGTGCAGGCGACGACGCCGATCCGTTACCATGTGCCCCAGGGCTCGCGTCGCCTGCTGACGTGGTCCGGCACCGGCTTCGCATTGCTGATGCGCGCCCCGGACGAGGAGGTGCGCGCCCTCGTCGCCCGCACCAATGCGGAAGCACCGAGCGATCGGCCGCGCATCGATTATCGCGCCGCGCTCGGCCATGTGCATGAAGCGCGGCGCGCCGGCTATTTCTTTTCCCGCGCCTTGGTGTCGCCCGGCGCGGGCGCGCTCGCCATGCCGCTGCCCGATGGCATCGAGCGCCGCAACCGCCCCATGGTGATCGCGGTGTCCGGCGTGCTGGAGGACATCGAGCGGCGCGAGCGCGAGATTATCGCGCTCCTGCGCGATACCATCGCGCGCTATCTGGTCTCGGATTGAACGCATCAAAAGGGCGCCCGCGGGCGCCCTTTTTCTGTCCTCGCCGCGTCCGTCGCTGTGGTCAATCGCCCTTGCGGTCGGCGATATAGGGGAAGAAGACATCCTGCCATTTCTCCGGCATCTTCTTCATCATCCCCTGATCGACCATGTATTTCGCATAGGTCATCACGCCCTGCGGCTCGGTCTGGTAGATGATCGAGCCGTCGGTGATGATCTTTTCCGCTTCCGCCTGGGCGAGCTGGACGGTCTCCGATTTCAGGTAGATGTCCGCCGCCTTCTTCGGATCGGCGCGGATCAGCTTGCAGGCTTCGTCCAGCCCCGCGAGCAGCGCCTGGGCCGCCTTGGGATTGGCATCGACGAAGGATTGCATGCCGGCGAGCGTGGCGGCGGTGGCCTCCTTGCCGCCGAACAGGTCGGCGGAAACCAGGATCTTGTGGATCTTCGGGTCGCGCTCCAGGATCTGGGAGAAGGGCGGAGTGGCGAAATAGCCGCCGATCGCCTGCCCGGCGAGCAGGGCTGCCGTTGCGTCGGGATGCGGCAGGCTCGCCATGAGCGCGTCGGCCTTGCTCTTGTCGCCAAGGTCACGCTGGGCGGCGACACGCAGCAGGATCGCCTGGGGCGAGTTGAAGGCCGGCACCGCGATCTTCGCATCGGGCGTGAAATCCTTGAAGGACTTGATCTCGGGCCGGTTGGTGAACAGCGTATAGGTGACCACGGAGAGGCCGCCGAGGCTCTTCACCTGCTGGCGGCCGCGGGTCTTGTCCCAAGCGATCAGCGCACCGGCGATGCCGAACGCGCCGAAATCCACGCTGTTCGAGAACAAGGCATCGTTCATGGCTGCGGAGCCGGAAAAGCGGTTCAGCGTCACCTCAAGGCCAGGCAGGCCCAGCGCCTTGGCCTGCTTGTCGAACAGCTTTTCCTGAGCCGCCACCACAATGGGCAGATAGACGAGGCCATATTGCAGCCCGAGCCGCACAGTGGAGGTTTCCGCGCGCGGCGCAGTTGAAAAGGCGATGCAGAAGGCCGCGACAAAGCAGGCAATGGCCCTTTTGGGGGCGTTCGTAATCATGTTCTCTCCCTTGAGTTTCCGGCGCGCAGGCGTGGCGGATACTTTCCGCTTCTTCCGGCCGGCCCAGGCGGACGACCGTGGCGCAAACACCGGGCGGATCAAATCATCCGGCACGCGGGTCATGCAACGCGCATCGCGTGCTTGGAAGAGAATATCACGGATGTGTTGAACCATTGCGATGCGGTACGGGCGTGGCCTCGCGGGGGCGCCGTGCGCTTCATGCGCGCGCCACCTGCCTTCTCCACCCGCCCGCACCGCAGGTCGGCGGCGCGGATAGGGGCGGCGCGGTCTACGCCTGCGTCGTGTCCGGAGTGGGGGTCTCGCCAAGACGCGCCAGCTGCGCTTCCAGTTCGGTGATGCGCCGGTCGCGCGCCTCCAGCGCGGCGGCGACATCGGCGGCCTCGAAGCGCTGGGGAATATGCTGCGGGCAGTTCATGTCCCAGGCCTTGAGCGTGAACACCAGCGCTTGTTCCGGAGCGCCCTTGTAGCCCTCGACGCGCAGGGCCTCCAGCAGGGCCGGATCATCCTCCACCGCGCGCGCCGTGCCCCACATCTTGATGCGCC
>NCEH01000141.1 GCA_002304505.1 Rhizobiales bacterium 32-66-11
CACCGACGTTCACGCCCGCTCGCGGACATCCGGCATACGCAGGTCGATCACGCCGACGGCGCCGCGCCGGCGCCCGCCGGAACCACGGACCGCCACCAACGGCAGGAACCCTCACGTCGATCCCCAGCCACGGTCCAAGCTCTTTGCAAACACCCAGGCTTAGCGCCGGGCCATCACGCCCTGGCCAGCATCGGCCCGATACACCCGAAGCTCGACGTCACCTAACAGCGGGGTCGGCGCTCCCGCCAGGCCAGCATCTCCGTGCCGAGCCGATCGCGCAGCCCGCCGAACTCGAGATCTCACGGGAACTCGGTTGAGAAGTTAAGGATTCATGCCCTCATTGACCCGTGCTAATGGAGAAAGATCTCCCAACTTGAATCGGTTCCATGAAACGCCCGACGAAGCCTTTTGTTGTCGAATACAAGCGCAGCGCGCGAAAAGCCTTCGGACCGTCGGCGATCTCGGCAAGGGATATGGCTGCGAGCCTTCCGACACCCGCAGCTGATTCGATCCCGAAATCTCCGCAGGCAGCAGCCTCCGCACTGTTCGAGATCACAAGTCAGTCGAGTCCCACCTCCAATTCGGTGCCGACGGAGCCGCGTATCTTGCCGGTCCTTACGGTTGAAGGCGACCGCACGCCTGTAACCGAGCAGACCCAGGACGATCCCCTTTGGCTGCATGACCCGTCATCACCGGCAATCGAAGCGAGAGCGTCACCTCGCAGGACAAAGGCGCGGAAGCAAGTTGCGGTTTCCGCGCCTGCCGATGTCGGTGCAGGCCCGCAGATGGCGCCGGCAGGGGATGATGGAGCGAGGGCTGGGACTTCCGAGCCGCGCACCGCTTCACTCCCGGCAGTCCGCCGGCGCCGAAGACTGCTGGAGGGGCAAGATTGTTTGCCGCGTGGGCAGCGTTGGAAACGGCGATTGCCGAAGTTCATGCGGTAGCTAGCTTCTCTGCCGCTTCTTTGCGCTCGCTGTAGCGGTTGGTGAGATAGGGGGAGAGATCGCGTGTCAGCAGCGTGAACTTAACCAATTCCTCCATCACGTCGACCACCCGGTCGTAATAGGAGGATGGCTTCATGCGGCCCGCCTCGTCGAATTCCTCGTAAGCCTTGGCGACGGAAGACTGGTTGGGGATGGTCACCATCCGCATCCAACGGCCGAGCACACGAAGCTGGTTGACCGCGTTGAAGCTCTGCGAACCGCCGGACACCTGCATGAGGGCCAACGTCCGGCCCTGCGTCGGCCGTATCACGCCAACCGATAGCGGTATCCAGTCGATCTGCGCCTTCATCACCGCGCTCATGGCGCCGTGCCGCTCCGGGCTGGTCCAGACCTGACCCTCGGACCATGCCGATAGATCGCGCAGTTCTCGCACCTTCGGATGGTCGATCTCCGCGCCGTCGGGTAGCGGCAGGCCGTGCGGATCGAAGATACGCGTCTCCGCACCGAAGTGCTTCAGCAGACGTTCGGCCTCCAGCGTCAGGAACCGGCTGTAGGAGCGTTCGCGCAGCGATCCATAGAGTAACAGAATACGCGGCGGATGCGTCGAGGGCGTCGCGCACAGCCGGTCGATGGTCGGCACGTCGAGGTTGTCGACAACGACATTGGGAAGATCGTTCTGCATCAACGGTGGGCCTCGGCAATCGCCGCGACCTTGTCGCCGCGCTCGTACCAGCCCTTGGACCTGTTCACGATCCAGACGACGGTGAGCATGACCGGCACCTCGATCAGCACGCCGACGACGGTGGCGAGCGCAGCTCCGGAATGGAATCCGAATAGACTGATGGCGGCGGCGACCGCCAGCTCGAAGAAATTGGACGCGCCGATCAGTGCCGAGGGGCCGGCGACGCAATGCTGCTCGCCCGCAATCCGGTTGAGGATATAGGCCAGCCCGGCATTGAAATACACCTGGATCAGGATCGGCACGGCGAGCAGCGCGATCACCAGCGGCTGTGCGATGATCTGTTCGCCCTGGAAGCCGAACAGCAGCACCAGCGTTGCCAGCAGCGCGACGAGTGAGACCGGGCCGAGCTTGGTCAGCAGCCGATCGAGCGCGGCTCGCCCACCTGTCGCCAACAGTCGGCGTCGAAGAAGCTGCGCGATGATCACCGGAATGACGATGTAGAGCACGACCGAAAGAACCAGCGTGCCCCATGGCACGGTGATAGCGGAGAGGCCGAGCAGCAGGCCGACGATCGGCGCGAAGGCCACCACCATGATGGCGTCGTTGAGCGCTACCTGGCTCAGCGTGAAATGCGGCTCGCCCTTGGTCAGGTTCGACCAGACGAACACCATCGCGGTACAGGGCGCGGCGGCGAGGATGATGAGGCCGGCGATATAACTGTCGATCTGATCGGCCGGCAG
Organism: Rhizobiales bacterium 32-66-11; assembly: GCA_002304505.1. Lineage (GTDB taxonomy): Bacteria > Pseudomonadota > Alphaproteobacteria > Rhizobiales > Xanthobacteraceae > NCEH01. The sequence continues at coordinate 2,367 of NCEH01000141.1, forward strand.
ATGCGGTCGGAACAGCCAGCCGATAAACAGCCAGCCGAGCAGCGCCATCGAGAACGGTTTCACCGCCCAATTGATGAACAGGGTGACGCCGATGCCGCGCCAGTGGCGGCCGACCTCGCCGAGTGCCGCGAAATCGATCTTGAGCAGCATCGGGATGACCATCAGCCAGATCAGCACGGCAACCGGCAGATTGACCTTGGAAATCTCGGCCGCGCCGATCGCTTGAAATGCGCCGGGCATGATGTGCCCGAGCGCGATGCCGGCGACGATGCACAGCGCGACCCACAGCGTGAGATAGCGTTCAAAAATGGACATGGGTTTTCCTTACGCCGTCGCGACGCGGCGGCCGCGCTCGTCGATGACGCGCTCGCCGTCTTCCTTGGTAAACGCGCCCAGTTGCGAAGGCAGCAGATCGAGAACCTCTTCTGACGGCCGGCAGAGTCTCACGCCTTTCGGCGAAACGACGATCGGCCGGTTGATCAGGATCGGATGCGCCAGCATGGCGTCGAGAAGCTCGTCATCCGTCAGGCCGGGATCGCCGAGACCGAGTTCGGCATAGGGCGTTCCCTTCTCGCGCAGCAGCCCGCGCGTGGAAATCCCCATCCGCGCGATCAACTGGACCAGCATCGCCCGTGACGGTGGTGTCTTCAGATATTCGATGACATGCGGCTCGACGCCGGCATTGCGGATCAGCGCCAGCGTATTGCGCGAGGTACCGCAGTCGGGGTTGTGATAGATGATGACATCCATGATCGACCTCACGCCGCGCTGTGGCGGGGCGAGGTTGCCCCTTCGAATTGGCCGATCTCAATGAGCTTCGCCTTGAGCGAGGCCTTGTCGAGGCTTGCGACCGGCAAAGCCGCGAAGACCGAAATCCGGTTCCTGAGATAGCGGAAGGCGGCGACAAAGGCGGCCTGCTTCTGGATATCCGTGCCTTCGACCGCGGCGGGATCCTCGATCCCCCAATGGGCCGTCATCGGCTGGCCCGGCCACACCGGGCACGCTTCACCGGCGGCGTTGTCGCAGACGGTGAAGACGAAATCCATGACAGGGGCATCCGGCATCGCGAACTCCTCCCAGCTCTTCGAGCGGAAGCCCTCGGTCGGATAGTCGAAGCTCTCCAGCACCTTCAGCGCGAACGGATTGATAGTCCCTTTCGGTTGGCTGCCGGCGGACAAGGCACGGAAGCGGCCGCCGCCATCCTTGTTGAGAATGCTCTCGGCGAGGATCGACCGCGCCGAATTGCCCGTGCAAAGGAAGAGGACATTGTAGATACGGTCACTCATGAACAGCCTCCTGGGTGGCTTCATTTTTGGGTGTGCAGCAGGGCGACAGGTCGGCGATCAACGGGGCGCAGATCTCCGGGCGCCCGCCGCAGCAATCCTTGACGAGGTAGAAGGCAAGCTCGCGCACCGCATCAAGCTTGGCTCGGTAGATGATCGACCGGCTTTGCCGCTCGGCTTCGATGAGCCCGGCGCGTGTCAGGATCGCCAGATGGGTCGACATGGTGTTCTGCGGTACGCTCATGTGCCGGGCGATGTCGCCGGCCGGCAGCCCTTCCGGTTCGCGTGCGATCAGCAGCCGGAACACGTCGAGGCGCGTCGACTGGGCAAGCGCCGCGAAGGCGAGAATGGCTCTTTCTGATTCCATAATTCGAGATTACTCGATATATGGAATCATGTCCAGCCAAGCATGGTAGTGAAGGTCACCTGCCTGAGACGGCAGCTGCGCGGAGGTTGCGGCGAATCCATCTTGATTATTCTGGTTATCTATTTATATGGATAACCATGATAACCAACGAAGGGAACGCGGCCATGGCTGCCACCGATGCGACTGGCGCACTCGCCGGCTTCGCCACGATGACCGGCACGCCGGAGCAGGTCCGGCATCGTCTCGACCATCTCGGCGGTAAGCCGAAGCAGGTCATCGCTTTGACCCTCGAACACGGCAGTGAGCCGGCCGTGCGCGCGCTCGCCGAGACGTTCGAGAGCATCGCACCGCTTGTCGGCGCCATTCTCGCACGCCGCGAGACTGAGGCCATGCAGTCGATCCTTGAACTGTTGGTGCCTCACGTCCCTCCCCCCCAGCATATGTTGCTCGAGGCGCGGATGACGGCTGAGGCGCGCAAGGCCGTGCTGGAGAGCGGTGAATGGCTGACGGCGGCCCAGATCGCCGAGATGGCCGGCTTCAGTACCAACAATCCCAGCGCCCAGCCGAACAAGTGGAAGAAGGATGGCATTATCTTCGCAGTTCGGCATCGGGGGATCGATTACTTTCCTGGCTACGCGCTGGATCCGAAGACGGGCTATCGCCCGCTCAAGGCTCTCGCCGCCGTGCTCAAGGTCTTTAACGGCAGCAAGGACGATTGGGGGCTCGCATACTGGTTCGCCTCGGACAACAGCTTCCTCAGCGGCAAGCGTCCGCAGGATCTCCTGGTGGAGCAGTCTCAGCGCGTGATCGCGGCGGCCGAAGATGAGCGGCAAGGCGTGACGCATGGCTAAGCCGCCGGCCGAGCCGAAGCACGCAAAGGCGAAGGCCCCCGACGATGCAACGCCCCCTCCTCCGGCGGACTTGGGAGCAAAGACCTCAACGGTGATCTGGCCCAAGGGCCAGATCATTCATCGGATGCACCTGGACGCCTATCTCGGCGATCAGTTCAACCCGGGCCTCAAGGGCAATGCGCGCTTCAGCCCGATCGTCGACGGCGCCGACGTTGCAATCCCGACGCTCTATGGCGGCACGACTTTCGATTGCGCCGCCATGGAGACCGTTTTTCACGATGTCCCTTTCTCATCGGGTCTCAAGACCTACGACAAGGGCAAACTCACGGGTCAGACCTATTCGCGGCTGGAGCCACACCAGGATCTCGTCCTTGCCGATCTCAGCGCCACGGCACTTCGCAGATTGGGCGTCCGGCGCATCGAGCTCATCGACACTGAGAAAGATCGCTACCCGCAAACCCGCCCTTGGGCTGAGGCATTCTACGCCGCACGCCCCGACATTCACGGACTATGTTGGGTTTCGAGGCAGGATGATCGTGCGCTCGCGATCATCCTGTTCGGCAACCGGCTTCCGGCCGACGCGCTGCGCATGATCGCCCCGTCGCTCGAGGTTATCGGCACACCCGGCGTCTATGCGGACCTGATCTCCCTCGCGGATCGCATCGGGGTGAAGGTCGTCTCCGGGAAATCCTGACGCGGTATTAGACCGCAAGGCAACGGGTGGAACGAAAGCCTGCGTGAAAACCGATAATCAACGAGCTGTTCGTGACTAGTAACCGGCTTCTGCCCACAAAATCCGGTCCTGCTCCTGCTTCAAATCCTCCAGCGACACATCAACCATTTTGAGCTCGACGTTATACATTGGTAACGGCCAGTGTCGACCGAGTACAAAGACATGATCTTGTGTTGCAAAGTCGGCGGGCAACGCCTCCGTAACGAGCCGCTCGACAAGTTGATCCGTGAGCCGTTCTGCATCTCGCAGCGATTCATGCTCGACAAAATCCAGCGCTCCCCACACCTGCGCTGTTGCGTTCAGGCCAGGCAATGAAAACATCCCCAATGCGGCCATCGCTTCGGCGACAGCAAGAACGGATGGCTTCCGGGGCTCGAAGAAACCAGGATAGGTCTTCGGTGCATTCCAGATTGGAACGCGGTCCTCATAGGCTTCGATGTCCGCATAGAGTTTACTTTCGCGCCGATAGAGATTTGCGTTCGGAACGATATACTCTCCGACATCACCTTCTATGTAATGAGATTTGCGAAGAGGCTCGACGCGCTTTCGAAGGTCCGCAATGTCCTGGCTCCATCCGTCGCAAACCTCGGCATAAATCAATCGCTCGAGATGGCCGTAGAACCGACTGACGATCTGGCTCAATCTCGCGGCGATGAGGTGCCTTGGGCAGCGCACGGCATCCATCAAAATCAGAATCTTTGCCGCTTCCTCCTGCGCGAAGCCTGCCAACACCTCAGCCTCGCGTGGCTGCGCTGACAGATGGCAAGAGGCTGACCAAAATCCTCTGGCACTCTCCAGGAGAATGGGCAGTCCTTCCGCGATAAATCGGAGCAACTCGTCATAGGGCATCTGGCAGATGAGCTTCGCCTGCCGTTGCCCGAAATCCGGCGCCTTCCCCATCGTCAGTTGCCCTAAGGAGTTCTATTTACATGCGCCGTGTAATCCGACGTCCAGCACCGAAGGCGCCCGCCGCCGCCGATCGGAGTTGATGTGGACCACGAATGGTTGAAATAGTGACTGTCGCGCAATTCCAAGTCCAGCGCGGCGCTCATTGAACACAAAGGGCACTCAAGGATGCATCCGGAGCAGTCCGACACCCCCGACCTGGTGGCGGTTTCCGCCGCGCTCGTCGCAGCCTACGTTTCCAACAATTCCGTACCGACGGCCGAGCTGCCGAAATTGATCGATGACATCCACGCTGCCCTCCGGTCGCTGGGCGCTGCGGCGCCGATTGGGCCGGAGAAGAAACCGGGACCGGCGGTGTCGGTGCGCAAATCGGTCACGCCGGATTTCATCATCTGTCTCGAAGACGGCAAGAAATTCAAATCGCTGAAGCGGCATCTCCGCACGCAATATGGTCTGACGCCCGCAGAGTATCGGCAGAAATGGAACCTTCCGGCCGACTACCCGATGGTCGCGCCGAGCTATGCGCAATCCCGCTCAGCGCTGGCGAAGGCGTCCGGCCTTGGCCAGTTGCGCAAGGCTGCCGCTCCCGTGCCTGAGCCAATCGTCGAGGCCGCACCTGTGGTCGAGGAGAAGCCGAAACGCGCCTCGCGCATCAAGGCAAGCGCACCGACCGCGGTTGTGGCTGCGCCGGACACCGCCGCGTCGAAGCGCGCACCACGCAGGACGAAAGCCGTTGCTGAGCCGGTGGTGGAACCGGCCGCAAGACCCAAGAGGGGACGCAAGGCCGCCACAACCATCGATTCATGACGACGGTCGGCGCAGCGGGAGACCTCGACACCGGCTGCGTCATCGTCGAGGCAGGGCCGGCCTGGCCCATGCTCGGCTTGCTGCTCGCCCAAGCCGGCGTCGATGTGACGGTCGTCGAGAAGCACGAGGATTTCCTGCGCGATTTTCATGGTGACACGATTCACCTACCCGCGCTGGAGATGATGAGTCGGGCTTGCTCGACGAGTTTGTGCTCGACGTGAACATCGGTCAGGACCGCGATGTCCTTGAGCATCGCCTTGCGGCGGTTGCCGAAGCCGGGCGCTTTCACGCCGCGACCTTGAGGCGCGGCGGATGGTGGCGGCCGCGATGGCGTGACTTCCCGCTCGCGCGGCCGTGAATGGCGGATCGGCGGGAGCGTCTTGCGCCGGCCGCGCGAGGCTGGTCCATTCCCTATCGTCATGTCGACGCCATTCTGCTCGGGAGGTTTTCCGATGGACCGCCGAACCTTCCTGGCGACGGGATTTGCCCGCGTCGCCCTCGGCTCCGGAGCGATCGCGCAGCTCGAGCAGCACCTCAACGCTGCACCGGCAACCACTAACGATCGAGCGGTCTCCACGGTCCCTTTCGATCATCGGAATCCGACTCGGCCATGAAGATCTTTAGGGAAAGCGGCGCGCAATGTTGGCGGCTCGCGCCGCTCGCCCCGGACGATAACATAGCCGTCGCGCGCGAGCCCTCGTAGAAGGCCTGTCTGACGGAGCTGGACGAATCCTCCTCGGTGAGGCCGACAGCCTCGTGAACGAATGCCTCGGCCAGCGAGATTGTTCCGTCAGGCGGCCTGCTCGATGAGCAGGCCGCCTCGCTTCATCGTCGAAAGTCGGCCATGAGAGGCTTGGTCAAAGCGCCCGCTTGATCTCCGCGTAGTCGCCATTGGTACGCAGCGTCAACGTAACGTCGGCGCGGTCGCGGTTTCGCCAGAACCAGCCGTGGTTGCCGTCGAAGGCAGCCCCTGAATCATCACCAGCTTGACCTCGGTGCCTTCGCCCGGCTTCAGCGTGATGGTCATCTCATCAGTGCGGCCTGCCGGCGCGGTTTGCGCTGCGGCCGAACCGATCACCAGCTCGGCGAAGATCCTGGTGGCCAAGCTGGAACGCTGATCGGGCGTCGGCAGCACAGCCGGATTTTCTCCCTGCCGGCCGGCGGCACGATCCCGTTCCGCCTCATCGGCGAGCTGGGTCTTGATCTCGCCCATCTCGGCCAGGCCGAGTGCGCGGCCGATGCCGGTGGGGTCGATCGCGTACTCGGCCGGCAGAACGATGGTGACGAGGATCGCTGCGGCCGCGATGATGGCGATGATGGTGGAGCGGAGAAGCTGTTTTGATGTCGGCAGCTCGGCGCGGGTCGGAATATCGGTGTTATACATGGGAAGAGTCCTTTTCAGATGTTCAGGAGACGACCCAGCCGGTGAGCTGATAGCCGATCAGCACAAACCCGGCGGTCATCATGACGGTGTTGGCGGTATAGGCGTGGCGCCAGAAGCTGTCGGTTCTGCGCCAATAGCCCATGACGATCAGGATGGCGGCGAGCGCCAGGAGCTGACCGATCTCGACGCCGACATTGAAGGCGAGGAGGTTCGGCACCAGGCCGTCGGGCGAGATGTTGTACTCGATGATCTTCGTCGACAGGCCGAAGCCGTGGAAGAAGCCGAAGACCAGGGTCGCGACCTTGGTGTTCGGCTGGAAGCCGAGCCAGCGCTGGAAGGCGCCCATATTGTCGAGTGCCTTGTAGACGACCGACAGGCCGATGATAGCGTCGATGATGTAGCTGTTGATCCCGACGTTAAAATAGACGCCGAGCAGCATGGTCGTGGAATGGCCGAGCGCGAACAGACTCACATAGATGCCGATGTGCTTCATCCGATAGAGGAAGAAGATCACGCCGAACAGGAAGAGGATGTGGTCGTACCCGGTCACCATGTGCTTGGCGCCGAGATAGATAAAGGGCAGCAGATTGATACCCGAGATCTCCTGGATGTAACCCTTGTCGCCCTCGGCCACGGCGTGGGCGAAGGCCGCCCCGTCCAGGAGCGGCAGGGTCAGAAGAGCGATGAGCATAGGAAGGGCGAGCCGCCAGCGCGCGCAAGGCGTGCGTGGCGGGCCCTCGTAAAAGGGTCCTTGCATGAGAATTCCAATCTTCGTCGTTGAGGGTGGCCGCGCGAGCGGCCGCGATCATGCGATGAGGATCGGTCTCGGAGGGCGCTCAAGCCGGAAGCAGGCTTCGAGGTCGGCAACCGAAGGCGGCTGAGCCAGCCAGCGCCGACCTATCGGCGGAACCGGCTGTGCGAAACCCGGCAGCGTGCTGGCCGTCTCGTGGCTATGGTCGGCGGGATTGTGACCGTGGGAATGGCCGGGGCTCTGCTCGTTGGCTTCACCGTCATCATGGGTGTGGCCATGCGCCTCGACCTGCGCCACCAATTCGGCATGGCGAATGGCCTCGGCGGCGGCCAGTGCGACCGGGTTGTGCGAGGCGGAACTGCCCATCGGGGACAACAGCATGCCGATCGTCATCGCGAAGGCGATGACGAGGCGAAAGGCTATGCTGTGCACTCGGTTCGACATGCTTAACGATTATTCACTCAAATCTTAACGAATGGTTGTCGGGCCGGAATCATCTGCCGGTCGACGCCTTGTCATATCCTCTCCAGGGGGATAGTATCAAGCCCATGAACGAAACCCTTCACGTCCACGAAACCCACCCCGAGATCGTCAAGCGGCTGAAGCGCGCCGATGGGCACCTGAAGGGCATCATCGAAATGATCGAGGCCGGCAGACCCTGCCTCGATATCGCCCAGCAGCTTCATGCGGTCGAGAAGGCAGTCTGTCAGGCCAAGCGGACGCTGATCCAGGACCATCTCGACCATTGCCTTGAAGACGTCGTCGGCCCGCTGGCGCGCGAGCAGCGCCGCTCGATCGACGAGTTCAAGGAAATCACCAAGTACCTGTGAGTCCCCGATGCCGTCCTTCGCCGAGCTGATCCAACAGAGTTCCGGCCACGCCTGGCTGTTCATCCCGAGCGCGATCCTGCTCGGTGCGCTGCACGGGCTGGAGCCCGGCCATTCCAAGACGATGATGGCGGCCTTCATCGTCGCCGTCCGTGGAACCGTGACGCAGGCCGTGCTGCTCGGCCTGGCGGCGACGGCGTCGCACACCCTCGTCGTGTGGGGCATCGCGCTCGGCGGCATGTATCTCTGGCGGGGTGTCGATGCCGAGACGTTCGAGCCGTATTTCCAGCTCGCCTCGGCAGCGATCATCATCGCGATCGCGCTGTGGATGCTCTGGCGCACGTGGCAGGATCAGCAGCGGGCCAAGGCCGCAGCCGGCGATCACGGCCATGGGCACGATCATCCTCACCCACATGGAGATCATGATGATAGCCACGCCCATGAGGGTCATCATGGGCACGATCATGGCCATGGCCATGGCGGTCATGCCCATGGGGAGGATATCCGCCGCATCGACACTGGCCATGGCGTCGTCGCGGTCGAGGTGTTCGAGGATGGCGTGCCGCCGCGCTGGCGCATCCGCACCGAGCGCGGTCACGCCTGGACGGCCGGTGACGTGACCGTCGTCACCGAGCGGCCGGACGGCGCACGGCGGGCCTTCACCTTCGTCGACCGTGGCGGCTATCTCGAATCCGTCGACGAGATTCCCGAGCCGCATGAGTTCATGGCGCGGGTCAGCCTCGGCCATGGCGGCCACACCCACGACTACGACCTGTCCTTCGTCGAGGGACAGGGCCACGACCACATGCACGAGGAACTGCGCGGGCTCGAGGTGGCGACCGACGGCTATCAAGACGCGCACGAGCTGGCGCACGCCAACGACATCCGCCGCCAGTTTGCCGACCGCGACGTCACCACCTGGCAGATCATCATGTTCGGGCTGACCGGCGGCCTGATCCCATGCCCGGCGGCGATCACCGTGCTGCTGCTCTGCCTTCAACTCAAGGAGTTCACGCTCGGCTTCGCGCTGGTGCTGTGCTTCTCGATCGGTCTGGCGATCACGCTGGTGACGGTCGGCGCGGCTGCGGCACTGAGCGTCCGCCACGCGACCAAGCGCTGGTCGTGGTTCTCGACCTTCGCCCGGCGGGCTCCCTATTTCTCCAGCATCCTGATCATCGCCGTCGGCCTCTATGTCGGATACCACGGCTGGGTCGGCCTATCCGGTGCGGGGGCGTGATGCGCGCACGCTTCGAGCCAGGACCGCAATCCGAGATAGCGAGCCGATCATGATGTCCGAGATGTCAGGCGCCGAAAGCGTTGCACCGGCGCCTGTAGCGGGTCCATCGGGCTGGCGATCGCTGATGACGCGCGAGCGCTGGTTCGAGGTCGCGCGCATCGTCTTTACCGGCATGATGGCGCTGCTGTATTGGCAGCTGCTCATTCCGATACAAGCCTTGTGGGTGGCAGTTGCCATCGGCTTGTATCCGCTCGTCAAGACCGGTGTCGTTGACCTCGTAAAAGAGCGCAAGATCGGCACGGAGATATTCGTTACCATCGCCACGGTGGTCGCGCTGATCGGAGGCGAGACCGTCGCCGGCGCGGTCCTCATGGTGATCATTCTGATCGCCGAGTTCATCGCCGATCTGAATATGGATCGCGCGCGAGCCTCTATCAAAGACCTGATCGGCTCCGTGCCGCAGGTTGCGCTTGTGCGAGACGCGCGCGGCGAACGCATTGTCCCGATCGAGAAACTGCGCGCAGGCGACGTTGTCTTGGTGCGGGCCGGCGAGAAGATCCCGGTCGACGGCACCGTCGTCGGTGGAGCAGCTTCGGTCAACGAAGCGTCGATCACAGGCGAGAGCATTCCGAAGGACAAAAGCGACGGCGCTGACGTCTTTGCGGGGACCATCGTCGAATCCGGCGCTTTGGACATCGAGACCGAGAAGGTCGGTGCCGACACCACCTTTGCCCGCATCATCAGTCTGGTCGAGAATGCCGAAGCGGAACAGGCACCCGTCCAGAAACTGGCGGACAAGGTCGCGTCATGGCTGATTCCGGTCGTGCTGATCTTCCTCGTTGCGGTTTATCTTTATACTCGCGACATCCGGATGATCGTCACTCTGCTGATTTTTACATCGCCTGCCGAACTCGGATTGGCGACCCCGCTGGTGATCATCGCAGCCATTGCGCGGGCCGCACGCAGCGGAATTCTGGTCAAAGGAGGCATCTATCTGGAGTCGTTGGCCAAGGTCGACGTCCTGGTGTTCGACAAGACGGGCACCCTGACGGCGAACAAGCCGGAGGTCGTCGGCGTGGAGATGCAAGATGGCACGATTTCGGAAGCTGATCTGATCAGCCTTGCCGCCGCTGCTGATCGGCGCTCGGCTCACCCCTTGGCAAAGGCAGTCGTCAACTACGCCGCCCGGATGAAAATCGACGTCCCGGAACCGGAACAGTATCAGCAGTTGCAGGCGCGCGGTGTGAAGGCGACGGTCTCCGGCCGCGCCGTGCTGGTCGGAAATGCATCCTTGTTGCGCGAGAGCGGCGTGCCGCTTTCCGATGCGATCGAGAATGGCGGACAGACGCCGGTTCACGTCGCGATCGATGGCAGGTTCGCGGGCGTGATCTTCATTGCAGACACATTGCGGCCCGGTGCGCGCGAAGCGCTGGCACGACTCCGCGCGACCGGGGTGAAGCGCATCGTCATGCTGACGGGTGATAATGAGGCCACGGCGCGGACCATCGCCAAGGAACTCGGCGTGGATGAAGTGCGTGCCGATTTGATGCCGCAGGACAAGGTTGCCGCCATCGCCGAACTGCAAAGGCAGGGTCATCGCGTGGCGATGGTCGGCGACGGCATCAACGACGCGCCGGCGCTGGCACGCGCCGATGTCGGCATTGCGATGGGCAGCGGCGGCACGCAGGCGGCGCTGGAGGCCGCCGACATTGCATTGATGAAGGATGATCTCACAAAAATTGTCAGCGCCCGCGCGATTGCTCGACGTGCTTACCGGACAATTCAAGAGAATCTCTTCGTTGGCGTCGGTGTTGTGCATGTCTTGGGCATTACCGCGGCGCTGATGGGCTGGATCGGCCCCATCGAGGCTGCCATGTTGCACTTGGGTCCTGATATCCTGGTGTTCCTGAATTCGGCAAAATTGCTGCGCATTCGCATCCGTGACGTTTGACAATGCGTTGTGGCCTTTCGCCGTTGCGCATGCTCGTCGCTACTCGACAGGACCAGAGTGATGGCCGATCTCGCCGTCTATGCCGGCCTGTTCCTGGCCGCGCTCACCGCCGCGACCATCCTGCCGATGCAGTCGGAAGCGGTTCTGGTCGGGCTGCTGGTCGCGGATTATTCGCCGGGGCTGCTGATCACGGTGGCGAGCGTCGGCAATGTGCTGGGATCGGTGATCAACTGGCTGCTCGGGCGCGGCATCGAGCGGTTCCGGGACCGGCCCTGGTTCCCGGGAAGCGGCGGGAAACTGGAGCGCGCGCAGCGCTGGTATCGCCGCTACGGGAAATGGTCGCTGCTGCTGAGCTGGGCGCCGATCATCGGCGATCCGCTCACCGTCGTCGCCGGCGTTCTGCGTGAGCCGTTCCCGATGTTCCTGCTGCTTGTCACAATCGCCAAGATTGGCCGCTACCTTGTTCTCGCGGCCGCAACACTGGGATTCGCATGACGCAGATGCTCCAGGAGCTGATCAGTTTCCAGCGCGAGATCTATCTGGCTTTTGCGAACCAGATCACCGCGTTCGCCAATGGCGGCGGCTGGGGCGCGTTTCTGGTCTATCTGCCCATGGGCATCCTGTTCGGCGCCGCCCACGCCATGACGCCGGGCCACAGCAAGGCGGTGCTGGCCACCTATCTTGCCGGATCGCCGTCCGGCCTCGTTCGCGGGCTCGGCGTGTCGCTCGCACTGTCGTTCACCCATGTCACCATGTCGGTGATCATCGCGCTGTTGGCGCTGCCGCTGGTCTCGATCAGCCTGGGCAGCGTCGGGCGCGCGCCAATGCTCGAAGACGTCAGCCGCGGGCTTCTCGGCCTGATCGGCCTGTGGATGCTGTATCGCGCCTTCCGGCATAGGCCGCACCAGCATGACCACGGCGAAGGCATGGCCTTCGGCTTCATGGCCGGCCTCATCCCTTGTCCGCTGACGCTGTTCGTCATGACCTTCGCGATTTCACGGGGCGTGCCGGAGGCCGGTGTCGCCTTCGCGGTCACGATGATGATCGGCGTTGCGCTGGTCCTGTCGCTGGTGGCGGTCGCGACGATCCTCTTTCGCCAGAGGGTCGTTCATCTGATCGAAGGCCGGCCACTGCTGCTGGACAGGATCACAAGAGCCATCGAGGGGATCGCCGGGCTGTTGCTCACAACCATTGCCGTGCGCGAGCTGATCTGGCGATGAAGCCGCAGTCCAGTTCATCCGCCGGGCGGTCTGCCCCATCGTCACGCGGCGATGTTAGAAGTGTATTGCCTATCAACAACCCGAGGCGGCAGGAGCCGCCCGAGAGGAGACCATGCCTAGTACCGATGGCAGTAGTATCACCGACCTGATCGGGATACTCGCCGTACTTATTCTCGTTGCCGCAAATGGATTTTTCGTCGCGGCTGAATTTTCCCTCGTTGCCGTCCGCCGAAGCCGTGTCACGGAACTCGTGGCGGCGGGGAAGATGAACGCTTCCGCTCTCAAGCGCGCCGTCGACAATCTCGACGCCAATCTTGCCGCGACGCAGCTCGGCATCACCCTTTCGTCGCTGGCGCTCGGCTGGGTCGGAGAACCGGCGCTGGCGCATCTGATCGAGCCCCTGTTGAGCGGCCTGCCCGGATCGCTCGCCACCGCCGGCTCGCACACCATCGCCGTCGTCATTGCCTTCGCCATCATCACCACGCTGCACATCGTGCTCGGCGAACTGGCGCCGAAGAGCCTTGCGCTCCAGCGCAGCGAGACCACGGCGCTCTGGGTCGTGCGGCCGCTCGGCATGTTCCTGTTCCTGCTCCGACCGGCGATCATCTTGCTCAACGGCTTGGGCAACCTCGTGCTGCGGCTCTGCGGACTGCAGCCGGGTGCCGGTGAGGGATCACTGCATTCACCCGAGGAGCTGAAGCTGCT
>NCEH01000142.1 GCA_002304505.1 Rhizobiales bacterium 32-66-11
GCTGCCGGCGAACGTGGTGGTCACAACGCGGGTGTTGGTATATTGCGCCCGAGCCCCCGGTATGAAGTTGCTTCCGCCGCCCTCCGAGTTCAGCCGCAGTGTCACGGCAGAGAGGCCCGCGACCCAAGAGCCCGAGACAAGCTCCACGCTCGCGCTCGTTGTCCATCGCTGCCCGATGTCCACGTTCGCATCCGACCGGACGCTGAACGTAACGGCCCCGACGCCCACCGACGTGCCATAAAGGCGCAGCCTGAGGAACCGCTGGCCGTTGACGATATCGACGCCCTGGATTTCGTAAGTATTGCCGGTGCCCGCCGCGAAGCCGGTCAGTGTTACGCCATCGGGCACAACACCGGGCGCAGCTCCAACGAACGCGCTGTTCGTCAGCGCGTTCGTCACCGTGCCGGTCCACGGCACGAGGTTGAGGCGCGCCGCCTGCGCGTCATGGGCGGCCAGCAGGTAGAGCGCGTCGAGTTTCGTCCAGAGGCCGGCGGCGATCAGGCTCTTCACCAGCGTGTCGATGTGGGTGCGCCGCGCCGGGCTCGGCGGAACGCTCATGCGCGCCAGCAGACCCGCGGTCTCCGGCGCCAAGGGCTGGCCGCGCTGGCGATAGAGCGCGGCACTCGGGAGCGACAGGCCGAGCCGCATCACAGGTCCGCCAGCGCATAGAGGGTGACGCCGGCCGTGGTGCCGGTGCTCCACACGCGGCGGATCTGCACCGGCGGCAGCGGCTGGAGGCCGCTCAACGCGCGAAAGTCCACGGTGTCGGCATCGTTCGCGGCGCCGGCCGCCGTGATGCGCACGCTGGCGACGCCCCCCGCCACGTCCGGCGGCACGTAGAGCCACAGGCTCTTGGCATAGGGATCGAGGTCGAGGGTGTCGGACGGCACCAGCACGCGCACCAGGCGGGCCGGAGAGGAAGCCGAGGCGGCATGGCCGCGCAGGGGATCGCGAGCGGAATCATAAGCCATGGGGGAGGTCTTTCCATTTGGAAATGCACGGTCGGGCGATAGGTTCGGCGATCAGGCCGAGGGGCCGGGACACAGCAGCAGATGCAGGGCCAGGCGCACGCTGCCGCCGGTGAAGGCCCCGCCATTGGCGCTGATGCGCAGGGCGGTGGGGGCATAGAAGGTGGTGGGTCCGATCACCCCGCCATTGGTGGCGCCGACACTGATGCCGAGCGCGCCGCCGAACTTTGCCCGCTCGGCGGCGATGCCGACATCGTAGGAGGCGGCGCCGGTGATGGCCGTGAGCGTGCGGCTGGTCACGCCCAGCACGATGGCGCGGTCGGGAATGACCATGCTGGTGTCCACGCTGGCGCCGGAAAGCGGGCAATCCTCCTCCAGCACCTGCGCCTGGATGCCCGCGCCGTGCGGGCTGGTCGCGAGCGGACCGCCCGCGCCGGCGAACGGCGGCGTCCACAGGCTGCCGCCGAACATCAGCAACGCGCCCTGGTCGGCCACATAGGCAAGAAAGCCGGCGCGGCAGGGCAGATAATCCCACGCGCCGGTGTCATAGCTGGCGATGGCGCCTTCTTTGCCGCTCCACAGGCCGGTGGCCCCCGCCGGCACGTACCAGCATTGCCCGTCGGAGGGGGCGCCGGGCGGGCTCGCCTGGGTCACGCTCTGGAGCACCAATTGCACCAGCGCGTCCAGCGCGCGCACGGCGGCATTATGGGTGACATGCTTCTGCGCCTGCGCCGCCGCGAGATAGGGCAGCGCGAGGCGCGCGGACTGGTCGGACGACATGGGGCCTCCTTGGGGCGGGGAATGGGAGCGAGAGACGCACGCCCAGATCTCCCTCTCCCCGCCGGGGAGAGGGTTGGGGTGAGGGCCGGCGCGGCGGGAGAGGCGCGCGGTGAGGGCTGGCTAGCGCCAAGCCTCCGGGACGCGGGACTTCAACGCCTCACACGGCGCGCGTCGCGTGGGCGAAATCGCCGGCGCCGAGCACCGCCGAAAGCTGGGCGACGCGGAAGGTCAGCGCGGCTTGCGGCCCGCCGAAATCCGCCGTCTCGTCGCTGGCGGGATAGGTGAAGGCGGGCGCGCCCACCTCCACCGCGCGGACCACCGAGGCGCCGGAGAGAATCTCCAGCCGATAGGCTTCCACCGCCTCGCCCAGCGGCACGTCGACGGCCTCCCATCCATCCCCGTCGGAGCGGGTGCGGCGGACCCAGGAAAGCGCGATATCGCCGCCGTGCCGGTGGGCGGAAAGATGCACCGGCGCATAGGGCTTCAGCGCCGCGCCGCCCACCTGCCCGCTCACCTCGGCGACAAACGCATCGCCATGGTCGCGGTCCGCGCGGCCCACGCGATAGACATAGGCGCGGCCGAAGGCGGAAACCCCGCTGGCCACGCTTGCGATATTGCCGTCGAGCAATACGAAGCTCGTGCCGGCGGGCCATGCGGCGGCGCCCGCCGCCTCGGTGCCCGCCTGCCCGCGCAGCAGGCCGGAGAGCGCGAACAAGCCGCCCTCCACCAGCTCCGCCTGGGTGAATTGCAGGATTTCCGGCGCCCGCCCCTCGGCCAGCAGAACGAGCGCGTTCGCCCCCTCCAGCACCTGTCCTTCGCTTACCCCGAGCAACAGCCCGCCATCCAGCCGCACCCGCAGATGGGTGGAGCGATCGAACCGCCAGAGCGGACCGGGCGCGAGATCGTCCAGGGTCTCGCCCATGGTGCAGGAGGCGCTGAAGGCGGCCACCGCCTCGAAGCTCGCGCCGTCGGCGGAGCGCCAGACGGCGAGCGTGCCGGGCCAGGGCACGGCGGCGGCGGCGAGCGATTGCAGCGGCACCGGATCACCTGCCGCCAGCAGCGGCAGGTCGAGCACCTGGACGGCCGGCGGGCCATAGGCCGGCGGCAGGGCCACGCTGCCGGCAGCGACGCCCTGAAGCGGGGTGTCGAACACCTCCGGCTCGATGGAGCGGGCGGTGATGGCGCGCGCTTCCGCATCCTCGATGCGGGTGATTTCCAGCACCCGCGTACGCGCGCCGTCGAGGATTTCCACCACGTCGCCGGGCACGAGGCCGATATGGGAGGGCGGCAGGGCGAACGTGGCGCTCTCGCGCCCGGCCCACAGATCCTGAAGCCAGATGTCGGCCGCGCGCACCATCACGGCGTCGGACGCGACGACCGGGATTTCGGTCTGCGCCACATGCCGGCTCGCGCCCACCAACCGGCGCGAGTTGACATTCGCGGTGCGATAATCGGACCCCGCGTCGATGAAGCTCAGCCCCACTTCCAGCGGCAATTCGCTTTCCTGCGCGCGCACGAGAGACAGAGCCGCCCCTTCCTCGCCCGCCACGAGATCGGCGGCATCGATGCGCGCCGCCACCGGCCCGCCGCGCGGGCGGAAGGCGAGGAGGCCGCCCTCCTCGCGGGCATCGAAGGCGAAGGCACGGGCCAGCGGCTCCAGCGCGCTGCGGGCCGACATGGGCCGGTCCACGATGAAGCCGCTCACCACCCCCAGCACACCGGTCGCGGAAATATTCTCCACCCCGTGATCGGCACACACCGTCTCGATGACGCCGGACAGCGGCGCCGCGCCGAGCCGGCCGGTGAGCCAATGGCCGGTCTCCCAATTGGCGCCGTCGGCCCACACGTCGCGGGCGAGCGGAAATTGCGGATAGGGCCGCGCATCCCAGGTCCACAGGAAGATGCCGCCCTCCTCCACCATGCGCCCGCCATAGGCCGGGGCGGGCGGATTGTCGGCATCGCGCGCGCCCGCGCCGGGATCGAAGGCGCCGAGCACCGCTTCCAGAGTGCGGCGCTGCATGAGGTCGTCGCGCGCGCCGTTGGAGAAGGGCGGCAGGCCGCCTTCCACCGATTTGGGGTCGGGAAAGGTGCTCGGCCGGTTGGCGCCCTTGTCCACCGCCGGGCATCCCGCCTCGGTCAGGCGGAACGGCTTAGAGCCGGGCGTCCAGGCGGTCGGCGTCGCCGCGCGTACGCCCGCTGTGCGCTCGTAATGGGGCAGGCTCCAGAACGACCAGAGGTCCTTCTGGCGATAGATCCACGGCTCCCCATAAGCCCCGTCGGCGATGGGCGTGCGCGCCTGCGCGGCGCGGGCGGCCTCATCGGCGTAGTACCAGTCGAAGGCCTCGCCGCGCCGGGTGTTGGCGGTGAGATAATCGAGGTCGTAGGGACCTTCCGCCAGCGCCGCGTCGAGATGGCCGCGGCCGTCGCGCCAGTCGGCAAGCGGGGGATAATAATCCACGCCGATGAAGTCCACGGCGGGCGCGGCCCACAGCGCATCCAGCGGAAAGCGCACGTCGCCGTTCGGGAAGCTCTGCGCGCCATATTCGGTCCAGTCGGCGCCGTAGGACACCTTGGTGCCCGGCCCCAGCATGGCCTTCACATCCTGCGCCAGCACGCGCAGCGCCTGGGCCGCCGGAAAGGAGCCGCCGGCGCCGCGCACGCGGGTCAGCGCGGCGAATTCAGAGCCGATGAGGAAGGTTTCCACCCCGCCCGCCATCTGCGCCAGGAAGGCGTAATGCAGCACCATGCGGCGCAGGCTCCATTCGGCCGGACCCATGTAGAGGATGCCGCCGAAATAATTGGAGAAATGCCCCGGCTGCGCGGTGCCGAAGAGCGCCGCCACCTGCGCCTCCGCGCCCGCCCCGCCGTCGGGCGAACCCGGCCGGCCCGGCGCGGGATCGCAGGTGATGCGCCCGCGCCAGGGATAGGCCGGCTGGGAGGCGGCGCCGCTCCAGGGATCGCCCCGGCCGTTGCCGGGCGCGATGTCCATCATCACGAACGGGTTCAGCGTCACCTTCAGCCCACGCGCCTTGAGATTTTGGATCGCCGCGATGACGCTGGCATCGCTCGGCGTGCCGCCATAGGCCGGGCGGCCGTCATGGTCGCTGACGAGCGGCGCCAGCAGGCGCGGCAACCAGCCCACCGTCCAGCCATAAGGGATCGTCTCCTTCACCGCGCGCTCCACCTTGGGCCGCACGGTGCAGGCGCCGGCGCGCAGATCGTCGCCGAACCAGGTGACCACCAGCGAGACCCGTTGCAGATTGGGACAGGCCGCCTGGAGCTGGTCGAGCGAGGCTTCCAGATCGCTCTCGGCGCTGGTCACATGGCGGTTTTCCGCGCCATAGGCGCCGCGCCCCAGAACCCGCTGCACCTGCCGCGGCTCATAGCCGAATTCGGTGGAGCCGGGGATCAGCGTCACCGCCTTCACCAAAGGTTCGAGACGCCCCACCGCGCGCTCCACCTCCACCGTGATCTGCGGCACGCGATTGCCGAACTTCGCCAGCGGCAGGCGCTCGAACACGAGATAGGCGAGCCCGCGATAGGCCGGCGCATTGCCCGCTCCCTGCTTGGCCTCGATCCAGGGATCGGGCGGCTGATCGGCGTTGCCGAGATAGGCGCGCACCGTGAGGCCGGAGGTGTCGAGCGGCTTGCCATCGGCCCAGATGCGGCCGATGCGGGTCACCTCGCCCTCGCACAGGCCGAGGGCGAAACTGGCGAAATAGGCATAGGAAATGGTGGTGGTCGTCACCTTCTGCGCGCGGCTGGATTTGCCGCCGCTGGATTGCACCTTCGTGGAGACCACCTCCTCCAGCCGCGTCGCCCAGATCACCTGCCCCGCGAGGCGCACGCGGCCATAGATGCGCGGCACCGGCGCGCCGGCGCTGGAGGTCATCACGTCGAGGTCGGACAGGCGCGATCCCTGCACCACATTGGAGCGGCTGCCGCCGAGCAGCGCACCGTCCACCACCGATCCGCCGAGGGCCCCGAGCGCCCGCCCTGCGACCGCGCCGAGCGGCCCGAAGAATGCGCCGCCCACGAGCGAGCCGGCCGCGCCGAGAAGCAGCGTCGCCATTGAGGATCTCCGATTGTGTTTGAGTGGTTTGGACCGGCGCGGAACCGCCTTGCGCGGCTGGCGCCGGCGGCTTTCCCCCTCACCCCATCCCTCTCCCCGGCGGGGAGAGGGGGCGCGTTTGTCTTGCGAAAAGGGCAGCTCTCGCCGCCCACCCGATAAGCCCTCTCTCCATTCGCATGCCTCACCTCTCCCCCAAGGGGAGAGGTCGACCGCGGAAGCGGGCGGGTGAGGGGGCGGCCGGCGCGTGCGGCGAAGATGTCTCGCCCCGTCATCCCAATAAGCCCCCTCTCCCAGAGGGGGAGAGGGTTGGCGAGGGGGCATGCGGTGTGGAAGCGTCCGCCCGCCTATTCCACGCCCGGAAACGCGAACGCATAAGCCAGGTGCCGCCGCCACCAGGGCGTGAAATGGCCCTCGCACACCGCGATGCCGTCATAGGCGTGGATCATGAATCCGGGGGCGGAGAGAATGGCCGCGTGCTTGGCGGGAAGATGCGCGCGGAAGCGGAACAGCAGCACGTCGCCGGGCCGCGCCTCCGCCATCGAAACCGCCCGCAGATGACGCGCAGCGGTGAGCGCCAGGGTCTCGCTACGGGACGCCTCCGCCCAGTCCGGCGCATAGGGCGCGAGCGGTTCCGGCTCGGCGCCGTAGAGGCCGCGCCAGACCCCGCGCACCAGGCCGAGGCAATCGGCCCCCGCGCCCCGCGCCGAGGCGCGATGCAGATAGGGCGTGCCGAGCCAGGTCCGCGCCTCTTCCACCACGCGCGCGCGTGTCGGCGCGTGCGGGGTCATGTGCGCGCACCGCCGTCGTATCCGCCCTCGCCCGGCACCGCGATGGTGATGACGAAATCATTGCCCGGCATATGCGGGCAGCCGCGAAAATTGAGCGCATTGGCGAAGCGGTCACGGCAGGTGGAGAAGCGCTTGTCGCAGCCCGCCGTGAGCGCAACGCCATCGCCCGGGATGACGGTTTCCGGCGGCCGCTGCCAGAGCTGGAACAGGGGAGTCTCGCCCTGCGCCTCGTGTAGCTTCACTTCGGTGGAGAAGCCCGCGTTGAGGCCCGAGGTGAAGCGCAGCCGCCCGGCCAGGAACGCCTGCGCGGCGATGCTTCCAAGGCCGGACAGCCGCAGCCGGAGCGCGCTTTCCACGCCGGCCACGAGGCCCATGCGCAGATGGGGCGCGATGGTGAGATCCACCCCGCAGCGCGCATCGCCGAGATCGGCATCGCACAAAGCGGAGAACAGCCGCCCGCGGGTCTGGTTGAGCGCATCGGACGGGGAGCGGATTTCGGCGGTGAAGGCAGCGCCCTCGCGCCGCACCTCGCCGAGGGTTCCGCGCCGGAGCAACAGGTGATTTTCCGGCGCGCTCCAGTCGATCAGCAGATGCTCGATGCGCGCCCCGTCGAAGCGGCCGGCGGCGAGGTCCGCCTCGCTCAGCGTGTCGGCGCAGAGCGCGCCGGAGACCTCCGCGCCGGTGACGCCGAGGCCTTGTCCGACAACGCTTTCGCTGCCCGCGATGCCGCCCGCCGCGCGGAACGCGAGGCCCTCCACCAGGAGGTCGCGATCATGGTCGGTGAAGCCGAGCGTGACGCCGTCGCGGCGGGCGATGCGCCAGCCGTGGCAGAAGGTGGTGGCGCCGCCGTCGAGGGCGGCCTGTAGGGCGGTGGGCACCGGGCGCATGGCGGCTCCTGTCAGCGAATTTCGATCACCGGAATCCGGGGGATGTCCCCGGCGGCGAAGGCGGTGAGATTGACCTCGAGAAAATCGGTGTCGAAGCGCACCGGCACGTCGAACTGGAACCCCGCGCTGACCCGCGCGCCG
Organism: Rhizobiales bacterium 32-66-11; assembly: GCA_002304505.1. Lineage (GTDB taxonomy): Bacteria > Pseudomonadota > Alphaproteobacteria > Rhizobiales > Xanthobacteraceae > NCEH01. Next base: position 7,637 of record NCEH01000142.1, read on the forward strand.
GCCGGGGGCACATGGCCCGGCAGGAAGGTCACGCGGCCGCTCGCGGGGTCGCACCCGAAGGCTGCGCCCTCCGCCTGCTCGACCCCGTCGATCGCCACCCGCACGGTGCCCGCAACCGGCTTGGCGATGGCCCGCGCATAGGGCGCGTGGAAGGCGCCGTAGGTCTTCGTCAGGGCGAACACGGCGCGCGCGCCATCGCCAGTGCCGAGGGTCTGGTCGAGGGGTGAAATCGAAGCGCCCGGGGGGCACGAGAACTGGTCCAGCCGGTCGCGCCAGCGGAAGCCGTAAAGACGCCCGCGCCGCTCTTCGAAAAAGGCCAGCACATCGTGCAAGGTGGCGAGGGTTTTGACGCCGTAACCGGCATCGAAACGGCGGCGCGAATCAGCGGAACGGGCGTTGCGCTCTTCGCGTCCCGAGGCGGTGGTGACCACCTGGGTGACCCGCTCGGGACCGCCGGAGGCACCCAAGGCGACGTCCAGCGGGAACAAAACCTCATGAAAGGATGCCATATTGTTTCAAAACCTCCCAATTCTGAGGTGTTTTCAGTATCCAGCGTCTTGACATAGATTAGTGGGAAGCTTTGACTTCCAACTCCTCGTTGAGGATGGAGCCGAAGCATGGCCACGAAGACCGCGAACGCAGCGAAGCCCGCGGCAGCACCCAAGTCCCCTGTGGCGAAGGCCCCTGCGGTTAAGGCCGCAGCCCCCAAATCCGCAGCGGCAAAGCCGGCGCCCGCGAAGGCTGCCGCCCCGAAAACCTCTGCCCCGAAAACCTCTGCCCCGAAAACCTCTGCCCCGAAGGCCGCAGCAAAGCCGGCGGCGGAGGCTGCGCCCGCCAAGAAGCCGGCGGCCAAGGCCGCAACGCCGAAGGCTGCCGCGCCGAAAGCGGCCGCCGAGGTGAAATCCGCGCCGGCCAAGCCGGCGGCGAAGGCTGCGGCCAAGCCCGCCGCGAAGGCGAAAGCCGCGCCGGCTCCCGCCATCGAGGCGCCGGCCGAGAAGCCGGCGGCCAAGAAATCGGCTGCCAAGCCCGCCGCGAGCAAGGCGCCCGCGCCCAAGGCAGCTGCGCCCAAAGCCGCCGCGCCCAAGGCGGCCGCACCCAAGGCGGCCGCCGTGAAGGCGGAAGCCGCTCCGGCTGCGGCTCCCAAGGCGGCCAGCGCGAAGGCCCCTGCCAAGACCAGCACGGCAAGCAAGGTCGCCGCGATCAAGGCAGCAGCGGACAAGTCCGCCGCCGCCAAGAAGGCCGCCGAACCCGCGCCCAAGGCGCCGGCGAAGGCCCCCGCAAAGGCTGCTGCGAAGGCCCCCGCGAAGGCCGCGCCGAAGGCCAAGGCACCCGCCAAGAAGGGCTGACAAGAAAGGCTGAGGCCGGCCCGGCCTTGGCACCGATCGAGGGTCAGGACCTGAAGCTCTCGCAGAAAACGCCGTTATGCAGGGGCTTGGCCCTTGCATAATGGCGGAACTGAATAATGGCGGAACGGTCGGCAGGCGTTTCAAGCATCGCGCTCTCCGCGCCACGCGGATGGCCGGGGCAAGTAAGGTCGTGGCAAGTCAGGTCGTGGCAAGTCAGGTCGTGACGCGCGATCGAAGGGACAATGGCACGCAGCCGCTCAAGGCGCCCAACCCTATCCCACGCTGCCGAAGCTCGATCGACTCCGGTGCGCGGCCTGTGTTGCGACGTAGGCCGGCTTTGCACGATCCGGCCGGTCGCACACGCCATCGCTCCGCCTCTCAACCGTTGATAGAGAAGGTTTCGCCGTTCAGATGGCGATGCCATCCGAACGGACCCTGCTCCACCCGCGAACGCCGGCCAGGGCCCTTCAGCCACCGCCCGCCGGGGCAGGCCGACCAGCGATGCGCCGGGACCAAGCCGCGCCGTCCCGCGCGCGACCGCGCTGTCGATCCTCTGGCGCGGCTTGGACAGATTAGCTTTGAACATCGCTCGCCCGCGTCCATCATTGCATTCGCAGGCGTCATCCCCTTGGCCAATGTCATCGCCTTGGACGCGCCACGATCTGCCGGTCTAAACTGGGTGCGAGACGGTTCCCCGATCTTGCCCGGCCGGGCCGCGTCACGAGGATGCCATGGGTCTTCCTTTCGCTCACTTCTCCCCTGCGCGCCGCGCCGGCGGGCCGGTTCGCGCGCTGCGTGGCCGCCTCGCCCTGGCGGCGCTGGTGGGCACATTTGGCGCCGGCGGCGCCCTCGCCGGCGAGACCGCGAAGCCCGGCGCGAACCTCGGCGCGAACCCCTGCGCCCAGTTCGGCGCGGGGTTCCAGCGGGCGCCGGGCACCGACACCTGCATCAAGGTGGGGGGCGCGGTACGCATGGATGCGGGATCGGGCACCACGGCGGGCAATGCGCCCAATCCGGGCAGCAGCGCCACCACCACCAGCGGCAATTCCGGCCCCGCCTTCGACCCGTGGAAGACCGTCAAGTGAAGCCCGGCAAGTAAGATCGGCAAAGTGAGGCCGCGCCCGCGGGCTCAGGCGCCGCGCTGGGCCCGCGCCACCGCCCGCGCCACCAGGCCGGAGAGATAGGCGTCGGAGCGGCGGAAGCTTGCCACATCCGGCGTGCTGACATTCACCGTCACTGACGCGCGCGCGCCGCTGTCCTGGGTGCGCACGCCGAGCGCACCGTCGGCGCCGCGCGCCAGCGGCAGAATGGCTTCGGCGCCGCGCTCGCCCATCAGGCCCGTGCCCGATCCGAGGGGAAAATAGGTCGGCGCGGCCACCACGCCGCCCTTGGCGAACGGGCGCACGGCGCCGTCGGCGACCACCCCGCCACGGGCGAACGTCGTGCCGCCCAAGATGCCGGAGAACAGACCCGCGACGCCTTGCTCCACCGGCTTCAGGGCGAGGTTCAGCGCCAGGCTAGAGAGCCGCGCGCCGATGGTCTCCACCACGTCGCCCACATCCTTGCCCTTCACGGCGATGCCGGTGAAAGCACCGGTGAGGGTGGAGGCGAAGCCGCGCGCGAGCCGCTCGCTATCGGCCAAAGCATCGCGGAACGGGCGCGTATCGGCATCCACCTTGACCGAAATGCCATCGACGGGGGTCATGGGTCTCTCCTGTTCATGCAGTATCGGGAAAGCGGCGCATGAGAGCGGCGAGCCCGGCGCGATCGAGGCCAGCGCGCGGGTCCGGCGCGAAGGCGGAGAGCGCGGCGGCAAGCTCGCGCGGCGTCATGCGCCAGAACTGGTCTGGGGGCAGCCGCAGAAGCCCGAGCCCGGCCCGCATGGCCTCCTCCCAGGGGAAGGGCCGCGCGGGCGCGCTCAGGCCGTCTGCGGCGGCTGAGGGCGGGTGTCGGCGGCGCCTCCGAACGTGGCGGAGAGCAGGCGCGCGACGATGCGGGCATAGCCGACCGCACCCTCCTCCGCCCGCATGGCGCCAACCTCTTCCTCGCTCACCGCATCGCCCGCGCCGCGCAGGCCGGCAGCGATGATGCGCGCGGCGTCGCGCGCGGTCAGGCGGCCGGTCTCGAACCGCTCGGCGAGGGCGACGAGGTCGCGCGCGCCGAACGCCTGTTCCAGCTCCGCGAGCGCGCCGAGGGTCAGCACCAGGGTGCGCGGCCGGCCGTCAAGCACAGCCTCGATCTCGCCGCGATGGGCGTTGGACATGGATATCTCCTCAAGGGTTGGAACGGGTGGGCGGCTTCGGAACGAGCGCGCGCCGGTTCCGCCTCACAGCGTGGCGAAGGTGATTTCCCCCGCGCTCTCCAGCGTCAGGTCGAAGGTCACTTCCCGGTCGTGCTCGGCCGCGACTTCGAGCGCCGTCACCTGGAACGGCCCGGAGACGGTGCCGAAATCGGGGATCAGCACCTGGCACTCGCGCAACGCCCCATCGAAGAAGGCGGCGCGCACCAAGGCGTCGGAGGCGGCATCCTTGAACACGCCGCTGCCGGCGATACTGGCGCGCTTCACCCCCGCGCCGGCGAGCAATTCGCGCCAGCGCCCGGCGGAGTCGGAATGGGTGACATCGACGCTCTGCGCGTTGAACGCGAGCGTGCGCGAGCGCAGCCCCGCCACGGTGGCGTAGCTGGTGCCGTCGTGCATCTTCAGCAGCAGGTCCTTGCCCTTCTGCGCGGCCATGGAAATCTCCTCAAGCAGGTTCGGTGACGGCGCGAAAGCGCACCAAGGCGTGGAAGGTCCGCCCGTCCTCGTCGCGCCGCACCTCGGCGGTGGTGGCGCGCAGATTGGCGAGGCGGTGGCCGGCGAGCGCGAGCGGCACGTCGTGCAGCGCCGATTGCACGGCGGCGGCGAGCGCGAAGGCCTCCGCCCGCCCGCTCTCGCGCGACCAGGCGTGCAAGGTCAGGCTCTGCTCGGTCCCCGCCTCGGTGGCGGTGGACCAATCGGCCACCACCGCTTCCCCGAGGGTGAGAAAGGGAAAGGCGGCGTCCGGCGGCGGCAGGTCATAGACCCGCGGCCCGCCCAGCAGAGCGAGCAGCGGGCCATCGGCCGAAAGCCGCGCGCGGATCGCGGTGCGCAGGGCCAGAGCGGGGCTGGTGAGGGGCACGCTCATGGGGTCGCGCTCCGGCGCAGTTCGGCGAGGACGGGCGCAAGCCAGGGCTCCGCCGGCCGCGCCAGAGTGCCGGTCTCGCGCGCCACGGCGGCGGGATCGTCCGTTCCCACGAGGCGCGCCTGACCCAGCGCGCGGATATCGGCCGGCAGGCCGAGCCCGGGGGCAAGTCGCGCGGCAAGATCGCGCGCCGCCCCGTCCACCGCCTGTTCGGCGAGGCGCGGGGCAAAGTGCGCCGCGAGCCGGCTGGCGAGGCCGTCGAGGCCGGAAACGGGATTGCTCATGTCTGCTCCTCCCGGCACAGGCAGCGCGTGAAGCGCCCGCGCCCGTCGGGATCGCTCAGCGCCTCGATGGCGAAGATGCGCGTGCCGAGCGTCAGCCGGTCGCCGCGCGACAGCGTATTGGGCGCCCGCACGGTGATGCGGTGGATCAGGGTCGCGAGGCGCCGTTCGGCGCTCAGCGAAGGGTCGCCCGCCGGGCTCTCGATGCGCGCCCAGAGCTGGTCCACGGCGAGAAAGGTGGTGCTGGCGCCGCCCGCGTCGTCGGGCAGGCTTATCGCCGTCTCGTGGATCAGGCGATGGCGCAGGTCGCCCGCGCCGCTCACGCCCGCGCCGCTCATAGCCGCACCGAGCGATAGGGGCGCAGCAGCGCCAGGATGCTGTCTGGCATGCGCCCCTGGTCGCCCGGCTCGTCGCGATGCTCATAAAGGAACGCGACCAGCTGGCGCACCGCCTGGACGAGATCCGCCGGCACCTCGGCCGGGGTCGCGCCATAGCCCAATTGCAGCTCCAGCACGATGCCGCCGAGCCGCCGCGTCGGCGCCGGGGCGCGGGCGAGATCCACCGCGATCAGTGGCGGCAGGCGCGCGCCGGCGAAGGTGAACAGATCGAGCGGCAGATCTTGCGTCGTGCCGTCCTCGGCCACCAGCCGGGCCGCCAGCACCGCCCGCACCGGGGCGAGCGGCACCGCGATGAGGCCGCTCGGCGGCCAGGCATCGCGGGTGAAGCGCCAGGTCTGGGACAGCAGGATGCGGCGGGTTTCGCTCTCCACCCATTGGCGGCCGGCGGCGATGAGCGCGGCCACCACGCCGTCCTGCGCGTCGGTGTCGAGGCGCAGGAAGGCCTTGGCCTCGGCGAGCCCCAGGGGCTCGGCCGATGGCCCGTCGATGCGTTCACACATGGGGATCTCCGCTGGAAGATAAGATTGCGGCGCGCGCGGCGCGGCATTGACGAACGGCCCGCCGGGCCGGCAGAAACGCGCCATGACCATCGACGCGACAGATCCTTCCCCCGCCCCCGCCCACCGCGACCGCGCAGGGAACGGACCGGGGCTGATTGCCGGCCTGCTGCTCGTGGGGCTGCTGAGCCTCGCCGCGATGCCGGTGCATGCCATCGTCGGCGGCGAGCCGGCGGGCGACGACATCGCCGCGCACACGGTGCTGATCGTCTCCACGCGCGGCGCCTCCTGCACCGGCAGCGTGGTGGCGCAGGACCTGGTGCTCACCGCCGCCCATTGCGTGCAGCCGGCCGGCGATTATGCCGTGGCCCTGGTCGGCGAGGGCACGCCGCGCCTCGTGCCGGCGCTGCGCATCGCGATCCATCCTGCCTTCAACGGCGAGCAGTTCCGCACCCGCCGGCCGACGCCGGACCTGGCGCTGGTGAAGCTGTCCGAGCCGCTGCCGGCGCGCTTCAGCCCGGCACGGATCGCCAGCGGCGGCCTGCCGGCGCGCGGCTCGTTCTTTCTCATCGCCGGCTTCGGCGTCACCGCCGACGGCGCGGAGAAGAGCGCGGGCAAGCTGCGCACCGCGCTGCTGCCGTCCATCGGCACCACCGGCGGCATCATGGCGCGCCTGTCGCCGCAAAGCGGGCTCACGGGCGGCTGCGTGGGCGACAGCGGCGGCCCGGCGTTCCAGGAGGGCGAGATCGCGGGCGTCATCGGCTGGGCCACCGGCCCCAATGGGGCGCGCGGCTGCGGCGGCGTCACGGGCGTGACGCTGGTGGGTCTGCATCGCGACTGGATCAGCTCCACCGCCCGCGCCCTCGGCAGCCCGGTGAAGGGCTGAGATGGCCGGCGCCCGCGCCTTCGGCCGCGCGGTGCGATCGGTGTTTTTGGCGTGCGTCGCGGCCGCGCTCGGCGCGCCTTCGGCCCTGGCGGCGGGCGGCGAAAGCGTGGACCAGGCGCTCTGTCGCCTGATCGAAGAGGCGGCGCTGAAGGAGGCGCTGCCGGCGGCCTTCCTCACCCGCCTGATCTGGCGCGAAAGTTCGTTCCGCAGCCATGTGGTGAGTTCCAAGGGCGCGCAGGGCATCGCCCAATTCATGCCAGGCACGGCCGCCGAGCGCGGGTTGAAGAATCCGTTCGATCCCGAGGCCGCGCTTCCGGCGGCGGCAAGCCTGCTGGCCGATCTTCAGCGCCGGTTCGGCAATCTCGGCCTTGCGGCGGCGGCCTATAATGCCGGCCCCGCCCGGGTGGACGCGTTCCTCGCCGGCCGCTCGGGCCTGCCGTCCGAAACGCGCCTGTACGTGCGCCTCATCACCGGCCGCAGCGCCGAGGATTGGGCGGCGGTCAAGCGCCGCGAAACGCCGGCACAGGGCGCGCCGCAGGCCGGCAAGTCCGGGGCGGACAAGATTTCTGAGGCGGACACACCTTCTGAGACGAGGGGGACTTCCGACACGGCCACGGCTCCCGAGGCGGAACAAAAGACCGGCGCGGCGCGGGGCTTCTCCGACGACGGCAAGACCTGCCTCGGCGTGGTGGCCTCCCTGCGCCAGGGCGAGCCGGCGCTCGCGGCGAACGAAAGCCCGGATTTTGCGCCCTGGGGCGTGCAGGTGGCGGGCGCCTTCTCCAAGAGCGTGGCGCTCGCCGCCTATGGCCGCGCGGCGCGGCGCTTTGCCGCCGTGATCGGCGAACGGTCGCCCATGATCATCGGCACCCGCGTGCCGGGACGCGGACGCGGCCCGTTCTACCGCGTGCGCCTCCCGGCCCAGACGCGGGCGGAAGCGAACGCGCTCTGCGCCAGCCTGCACAAGGCCGGCGGGGCGTGCATCGTGCTCGCGAACTGAGGAAGCGCCGCCCGCGTCCAGGGTCAGCGAGGGCGCAGCCGGGGCGCAGAGCCGGGACCCAGCGCAAAGACTCCTGCGCAGAAGGCGGGTGCACGCTGCCCCCTCACCCCGACCCTCTCCCCGGCGGGGAGAGGGGGAAGTGGGGCTCGTGAGGGAACCGCCCCCTCCCTGCCCTCCCCCGCAAGCGGGAGAGGGGTTTTCCATTCCGGCGGCGAAAGCCCATCTCCCCACCAGCACCGGCAGGTCCCCTCTCCCCGGCGGGGAGAGGGTTGGGGTGAGGGGGAACAGGCACTCCCCGTAAAGGAACCGCCCTGCCCGCCCTCAGCTCGCGGCGAACTTCAGCAGCTTGGCGGCGTCGAAATCCTGGATGCCGCCGCCCACCCGCTTGGTGGTGTAGAACAGCACATAGGGCTTGGCGGAATAAGGATCGCGCAGCACCCGCACGCCGGCCCGGTCCACCACCAGATAGAAGCGGCGGAAATCGCCGAAGGCGATCGCAAACGCATCGGCCGCGATGTCCGGCATGTCCTCGCTCTCGGCCACCGGGAAGCCCATCAGGCTCGCGCTTTGCCCGGCGACGGCGGGCGGCGCCCAGAGATAATCGCCGGTCTCGTCCTTCAGCTTGCGCACCGCCGCCTGGGTGCGGCGGTTGAGCACGAAGCTGCGCCCTCCTGGTCGGCGAAGGCGCTGTCCACCTCGGCGGCGATCCACTCTTCCAGATTCACCTGGGCATCGTCCAGCAGGGCCTGGGTGGCCGCCGGCATGGCGTAAAGCTCCATGGCGGGGAAGGCGAGCTCGGCCAGCACCGGGCTGTCGGTCTGCGGGCGGGCGGCGGTCTCGGCCGCCCAGCCGCTGACCGGGCCGCTCTTCATGAACGGCTTCTTGTAGGTGCCGGAGCCGATGGTGCGCACGCTGGAGAGCGCGCGGATGGGCGACAGCTGCGTGAGGCGGCGGCCGATCTCCTGCTCGGTTTCCGCCGGCACCAGATAGCCGCCGTCGGCGCCGCTGCCGACCGAGATCGCCTTCGCTTCCAGCGCCTTCAGGCCGCCGCTCTCGCCGGTGCGGACGTAGCTCGCAAAGGCGTCGCCATGCTCCAGCGCCGCGCCCGAGCGCTGCTCCGGGGCGCCGCCGAGGGCGGGGCGGCGGCTCTTGGTGACATGGGCGTCGAGCCGGGCCTTCTGGCTGTCGAGGGCGGCATCGAGGCGGGCCAGCTTCTCCTGCGTCAACGGATCGGCGGCGCGGCGCTCGATTTCGCCGAGGCGCTGCTCGTTGGTGGCCTTATAGGCCTCGAACGCGAGCATGAGGTCGAAATGGGCCTCGTTCGCCTCGGGGGCCGTCACCTTGGTCTCGGGGGCGCTCAGGGGATGGGTCATGGATCGGTCCTGTGGGAGGAGGAGAGGAAAGCGGCGGCCGGCGCTCCGATCGCGGATCTGCGCCGGGCCGGATGGGCTGAAAGCAAGGCCGGCATGCGGCCGGCATTTTTCGGCGTCAGGCCGGCGCGCGGCCGGCGTTGGGGGAGGTCAGGCGGGCACGCGGCCGGCATTGGTCCGGCGCAGATCGTCCGCGCGCGACGCCGTGTCCATGCGCGACGCCTCTTGCCCGCTGGGCGCGACGATCACGCGGGCGTCGGGCTGCATGGGGAAGGTGACGATGGAAATCTCCCACAAATCGATGCGGGAGATGCGGCGCACGCGGGTGCGCGGATCGGTGCGGGCGGCGGCGGCCTTGAAGCCGATGGAGAGGCCGTCGAGCGCGCCGAGGCGGATCAGGCTCGCCACCTCGCGCGCCCGCTCCACATCGCCGGCGAGGCGCCCGCGCACATAGAGCCCGCGCGCATCCTCCACGATGTGGGTCCACACGCCGATGGGTTCGGCGGGATCGTGCTGGTAGAGCATGCGCACCGCGCCCGGCCCGCGCGCGGCGAGGCAGGCGGCGAACGCGCCGCGCTCGATGATGTCGCGGCCGAGGTCGAGCATCTCGAAGCGGCAGGCATAGCCGGCGATGTCGGCGCCCGCTTCCCCCGCGCCGGGCGGGAAAAGCGCGGTGCGCGCCGGGCTGCTCATGCGCCCTTCGGATCGGTGCCGCGCGGCTTGCGGCGCTTGGCGCGCTCAAGCTTTTCCAGCGCCGCGACGAACTCGCGGAACACCCCGCCGGGGGCCGGCGCGCTCGGCGCCGCGGTGGAGCGATGGAAGGTGGGGCCGAACGCACGAATGCGCGGCGTGGACGCCTTGCGGCCGGGAGCACGCATGGAGAGTCTCCGGTTGGGGATGGGGAATGGCGTGGAACGGCGATCAAGCCCGCGTCCCGGCCAAGCAGGACGCCGCAGGCGGGGCGCGCGCGCCGGGACCCAGCGCAAAAAGCCGCCGCAGGCGCTTCAACAAAAGCGCGCAGCGCGTTCGGCTGCTGCGCAGAACTCATGCGCTGGGTCCCGGCTCAGCGCTCCGGCAAAGCCGTCGCTGGGCCGGGACGCCCGATATCGCCCCCGCGTCCCAGCCAAGCGGAACGCCGCAGGCGGGGCGCGCGCGCCGGGACCCAGCGCAAGGAGCCGCCGCAGGCGCTTCAACAAAAGCGCGCAGCGCGTTCGGCTGCTGCGCAGAACTCGTGCGCTGGGTCCCGGCTCGACGCTCCGGCAAAGCCGTCGCTGGGCCGGGACACGGCGGCGCTCACTCGCCGCCGTGGCGGGCGTTGAAGCGGGCCAGCTCGCGCACGAAATCGTCCAGCCGCTCGGTGGCCTTCGCGAGCCCCGCCAGCGCGCGAAACGCCACCGCCGAGGCGCTCGCCGCCCACAGAAGCAGCGCGAGATGGGCAAGGTCGCCGCGCTCGGCGAAGATGCGGATCAGCGCGTCCATAGTGACGCCTAACCGCCGGGCGCGCGGGTGCCGTAGCCCACGGCGGCGCGCTTTTCGGCATCGGTGAGGAAATCCGCCGCGCCCACCCGCGCCCACAGGTCCGAGCGCTCGGAAGAGAGCGCCTCCACT
>NCEH01000143.1 GCA_002304505.1 Rhizobiales bacterium 32-66-11
GGCGGTGAGCTTGGTGCGCTCGTTGTGGATGAGGCTCATCGCGTCACGCAATCCATGGTCACGCGGGACGGGTAATGGCGTTTAGCTCAGCAATCAAGCCGCTGGCATTCGCCCCTCGCCGGCCGGCCGGCGCAAGGCTTCATGAAGCTGCGCCGGCCCCAGCAGCACGGCCTTCAGTCCCGCCCTCACCCGTTCGGACTCCAGAGCTTGCCGGCTCATCGTGCTATGAGCCTCATGCGCATCCATCACGCGCGCACCACGCCGGGCTTGGAGAGAACCGCATCATCCTCCACGAACAGCAGGTTCACCATCAGGCGGATGACCTCGCGCAGGGTGAGGTGCTCGCCCGCCGTCTCGTTGGAGATTTCCGCGAACTTGCGGATCAGCTCTTCGAACACCAGCCCCATCTGGCTGTTGCTGACCTTGTCCGGGTGCAGGTCGATATGGGCGAATTTCTCCGCCACCTGATAGAGCAGCCCCGCCTTGGCGAACCGGGCGCCAAATGCACCCGCCGATACGCGGCGGTGCGGTGCGCCGCGTCCTCGGGGATGACCGCTCTCCCGGCGCGGCCCGCCCCGCAAGCCTGAGGCAAGCACTCCCCGTCACGATAACTATTCTTTGGCGTGTGCGACGAGGGTGAACCCATGTTTGCGGTTGGTAGAGGTAATGCCCAGAGCATTCTCGATGCGATAGAAAATTCGCAGGCCATGATCGAGTTCTCCATAGATGGCAAAATTCTCCGGGCCAATGCCAATTTCCTGAAGGTCATTGGCTATTCCGAGGACGAGATCGTCGGCAAGAATCATGCGATGTTCGTGGATCCCGCTTACGTTGCCACGTCACAATACCGGGAATTCTGGGCGGCGCTCGGCCGCGGCGAGTTCCAGGCGACCGAATTCAAGCGGCTCGCGAAGGGCGGACGGGAAATCTGGCTCCAGGCCAGCTATAATCCGGTCCTCGACCGCTCGGGCCGCGTGGTCAAGATCGTCAAGGTTGCGACCGACATCACCGCAGAAACGATGAAGAATGCGGATTATCGCGGGCAGATCGATGCGATCTCCAAGTCGCAGGCCATGATCGAGTTCGAGCTGGACGGAAAGATCATCTCCGCGAACCCGAACTTCCTCGCTGCGCTCGGTTACCGGCTCGACGAAATCGTCGGCAAGCACCACAGCATGTTCGTGGACCCCGCCGATCGCGCCAAACCCGAATACCGCGCCTTCTGGGAAGCGCTCGCCCGCGGAGAATTCCAGAGCGCCGAATACAAGCGCCTCGGCAAGGGTGGGAAAATCGTCTGGATCCAGGCGTCCTATAATCCCATCCTGGACGCTAACGGCCGCCCCTTCAAAGTGGTGAAGTTCGCCACCGACGTCACCGCGCAGGTGGACGAACGGCTGCGGCGCGAGTCCCTTGGGGGCAGTATCGATGCGGACTTGGAGCGCATTTCCACCGCCATCTCCGAAACCAACGACCAGGCGACCATCGCCGCGGCAGCCTCCACCCAGACGTCGAACAACGTCCAGGCCGTCGCCACGGGCGCGGAGGAGATGGCCGCATCGGTGCGCGAGATCGGGACGCGCGTGACCGAGGCCCACAGAATGTCGGCCCAGGCGGTGCAGCACAGCGAGACCACCACCGGCATCGTGGCCGGACTGGTGGGCGCGGTTCAGAAGATCGGCGAGGTCACGCGCATCATCACGACCATCGCCGAGCAGACCAATCTGCTCGCCCTGAACGCCACGATCGAGGCGGCGCGCGCCGGGGAATCCGGACGCGGCTTCTCCGTCGTGGCCACCGAGGTGAAAAGCCTCGCGTCGCAGACATCGAGGGCGACGGACGAAATCAGCGTTCAGATCTCCGCGGTGCAGGCGGCGACGCAGGAAGCGGCCAACGCGATCAACCTGACCTCCGCCACCATCGCGCAGATCAACGAGATCTCGGCCCACATCGCCACCGCGGTGGAGGAGCAATCCTCTGTGACGCGGGAGATGTCGCAGAACATGCAGGTGGCCGCCGGCAGCGTGCAGGGCGTGATGAACAACATGCTCGCCATCGCCGATTCCACCAAGCGCGTCGACACCGCCGCGCGACAGGTGCGGGAAGCCTCGCGCGCCATGGTCTGAAGCCGGATGGCGCCGCAGTTTGCGGCCCCGCGCACGCCCGCCCCGAGCACGGGTCGCGGCGCGCAGACCCTGGCGCCCAGAACCTGGCGCACGCGCCACGGCGCGTCACGCGTCCAGCGGTGAATCACGCGTCCAGCGTCTTGCGGGCGAAGCTCTCGATATAGTCCACGAGGTCCGCGGCCGCTTTTTCCGCCGCCTCGGCGTCGCGGCGGGCGATGGCATCGGCCACGTCCGCATGCAGGCGCGCGGCCAGCGGCAGGTCCGCCACCTGCTTGTAATGCAGATACCAGAAACGGCGCGAGAGGCCGTGCATCAGGCCCATGGAGCGCATGGCGAATTCATTGCGCGCAGCCTGGGCGATCAATTGATTGAAGCTGCCGTCGAGGCGCATGAAGGCGATGTCGTCCTCCTGCTCGGCGGCCCGGCGCATGGCGGCGGCGATCTCAGCGAATTCGCGCCGCTCGCCCTCGGTGGCGCGCTCGGCGGCAAGGCCCGCCATCAGCTTTTCCAGCACCCGGCGCACTTCCAGCAGGCGCAATTGGGTGCGCAGATTGATTTCCGACACCAGCACGCCGCGCCGCGGCAGCACCACCACCAGGCCGTCGCGCACCAGGCGCTGCAAGGCCTCGCGGATCGGCGTGCGGCCGATGCCGAGCCGTTGCGACAGCGCCAGTTCCGACAGCGCCGAGCCCGGCGGGAGCTGAAGCGTGGAGATCAATTCTTCCAGCATGCGATAGGCGCGTTCGGTCAGGCTGGCATCCTCGCCCGCCTCGGGATCAGGTGGAGGCGGCGCGGCGGACGCGAGCGGCGCATCGGGTTCCTGCACAGGCGCCGCCTTGACGCGCCGCCCGGCCGCGCGGGCCGGCGTGCCCACGGGTTCATCCTGCGATGGGAGGGGCGTGCGATGCGTCGCCTTTTTCGCCATGGACTCAACTCCGTGATGCGCGTGCCCTGTGTCATCACGGACGCCATTCATGGTCAAGGCAAGCCCTCCTTTCGCAAGATGGAAATTGCCTCTTGCAGACATTCAAATCATATACTTATGATATGTCAGAATGAAAGACGGGCCTAGCCCGCAGGGGAGAAACGCCAAATGAACATCACCCGCCGCGCGCTCATGCGCGGAATCGGGGTCGCCGGCCTTGCCGCCGCCACCCCTGGCATCTTCGCGCCCGCCATTGCCCAGGCAAAACCCGTGCGCATCGGCATCCTCGCGCCGCGCTCCGGCGCCATGGGCACGGTGGGCGAATGCGGCATTCGCGCGGTGCAATGGGCCGCCGAGCGCATGAACAAGGACGGCGGCATCGCCGGACGGCCGATCGAACTGGTGATCGAGGAGGAAACCTCGCCCAAGGACACGATCGAGCGCTTCCGCCGCCTGGTGCTTCAGGAAAAGGTGGATTGCGTGCAGGGGCTGATTTCCACCGGCGTCAGCCTCGGCGTCGCGCCCACGGCGGAAGAGGAACAGGCGCTCCTCATCATGTGGGACGGCACCACCCAGGACGGCGTGAAGGAGGCGATGCCGAAATCCAACTATGTCTTCCGCTCCACCGACAATGAGTGCGAAGCGGTGATGGCCTCGCTGCTGGCGATCAAATATTTCAAGGGCAAGATCAAGCGCATCGCCGGCATCAATCCGGACTATTCCTACGGCCGCAACAATTGGGAAGCATTCCAGCAGATCTTGCGCCGGGCCGGCGTGGAAGCCGAGGTGGTGGCCGAGCAATGGCCCAAGGTCGGCACCATGGATCTCACCTCCCATGTCGCCGCGCTGAAGGCGGCGAAGCCGGATTTCATCTTCTCCTCCATGCTGTTCGCCGATCTGCCGGTGTTCATGAAGCAGGGCTCGGCCGCCGGCCTGTTCGAGGGCGTCAACATCGCGCTTCCCGCCGCCGGCTGGCAGATCAACCAGCTCAAGAAGGAATTCATGCCCGAGAATGTCGTCTTCGGGCACAATACGCTGTATTTCGCGCTGCCCACCGCCTCGCCGCTGCAGAAGGCGTTCGTGGACGATTACATGGGCCGCTATAAGGAAGCCCCCCATTGGGAGGCGGACCGGGCCTATTTCGCCCTCGCCGCCTATAAGGCGGGCGTGGAAGCCGCCAACAAGGCGACGGGGCGCTGGCCCAAGCTCGACGAAATCATCGCCGCCATTCCCGAACAGAAGGTGCAGAGCCTCGGCGGACCGGGCCAGTTCCGCAAGGACAAGATCGCCGAGCAGACCTTCTACCAGGGCCTCTCCACCAATAAGAATACTTACGACTTCCCCACCCTCTCCACCGTCGACAGCTTCACCGCCGACCAGCTCCAGAAGCCGCCGGGCGTCGATTTCTGGGATTGGATCAAGACCTCCAAGCTGCCGGTCTGAGGGGCGGCGCGACATGACCGTCTTCCTCGACGTGCTTCTCGGCGGCGTGTTTCACGCCGCCATCCTTTTCCTCGTGGCCGCGGGCCTTCAACTGGTCTTCGGCGTCCAGAAAATCGTCAATCTCGCCTGCGGCTCCTTCTATGCGCTCGGGGCCTATTTCGGCATCACGGCGGTGGGGTTCGCGGCCCAGCTCGGCCTGCCGAGCATCCTCGTGCTGCCGGTGCTGATCCTCGCCGGTCTTGCCATCGGCTTGGTGGGCCTGCCGGTGGAACGGGTGCTGCGCACGATCTACAATCGGGATGAAAGCTACCAGCTGCTGATCACCTTCGGCTTCCTGCTGATGTTCCAGGATGTCTTTCGCTTCTTCTGGGGCGCGACGCCGCGCACCTTGGACAATGCCTATCTGGTCTATGGCACCGCCGAATTCCTGGGCGTGCAGGTGCCGACCTATAATCTGCTGGTGATCGCCGCCAGCATCGCCATCGCGCTCGGCCTCGGCCTGTTCCTCCAGCGCACCCGCATGGGCCGCATCATCCGCGCCACGGCGGAAAACCGGAACATGACGGAAGCCATGGGCGTGGATTCCAACCGCATCTTCGCCGCCGTCTTCACGGTGGGCTGCATGCTCGGCACGGTGGGCGGGGCGCTCGTGGTGCCGGCGTCCGCCTCCTCGCTCGACATGGCGGTGGAACTGGTGGTGGAGGCGTTCGCCGTGGTGGTCATCGGCGGCCTCGGCTCCATGCGCGGCGCGCTCGCCGGCGCGCTCATCGTCGGGCTGATCCGGGCAGCGGCGATCATGGTGCTGCCGGAAGCGGAAATCCTGTCCATCTATGTGGTCGTCATCGCGGTGCTGATCCTGCGTCCGGCCGGACTTTTCGGGAGGGCAGTCGCGTGAGAATTGAGACTTCGGTTCGCGCGGTGGCCTCCCCCGCCGCCCCGCCCCTCTCCCGCCCCAAGGGCCTGTGGGCGCTGCTGGTGATCGTGGTGGCCATGGCGGCGCTGCCGCTGATTGCCTCCACCTATACCCTCACCTTGATGGTGCCGTTCTTCGGCTTCGCCATCGCCTTGCTCGGCTTCAACCTGCTGTTCGGCTACACCGGGCTGCTGTCCTTCGGCCATGCCATGTTCCTCGGGGTCGGGGCCTATGCCACGGCGGTGCTGACCAGCAAGCTCGGCGTGCGTTCGTTCGAGCTCGTCTTGCTGACCGCCATTGCGGTATCGGCGCTCATCGCCCTGCCGGTGGGCTATCTGTGCGTGCGCTATACGCGCATTTTCTTCGGCATGCTGACGCTGGCGTTCGGCATGCTGTTCCATTCCATCCTGTTCAAATTCTACGGCCTCACCGGCGGCGACCAGGGCATGCGGGTGGTGCGACCTTTGTTGTTCGGCATGGACAGCGCGGGCGGCAAGACCGCTTTTCTCACCGGGCCGTTTTATTATTATGCGCTCGGCCTGCTGGCGGTGCTCGGCTTCGTCATGTGGCGCATCGTGCGCTCGCCGTTCGGCCTGCATTTGCAGGCGATCCGAGAGAATGCGCAGAAGGCGTCCTATCTCGGCGTTCAGGTCTCCCGCACGCGGCTTGCCGCCTTCGTCATCTCCGCCATTTATGGCGCGGTGGGCGGGGCGATCCTGGCGGTGTCCATCGGCCTTGCCGACCCGGAGATGGTCTATTGGACCCAATCCGGCAATCTCGTCTTCATGGCGGTGCTGGGCGGCTCGGGCTCGTTCGTCGGGCCGGTGATTGGCGGGCTTGCCTTCGTGCTGCTCCATGACAGCGTGATGGCGGCGACCCAATATTGGCGCTTCGTCATGGGGGCTATCCTGGTGCTGCTGGTGATCTTCTTTCCGCGCGGCATCGCCGGCATCGCCGGTGACGTCGTCGCCCGCTTCAGGAAGGGATCCTGATCCATGGCCGCCCTTCTCGCCGCCCACGGCGTTTCCAAGAGCTATGGCGCGTTCCAGGCGCTGCGCGATGTGTCCCTCTCCATTTCGGACGGGGAATTCATCTCCATCGTCGGGCCGAACGGCGCCGGCAAGAGCACGCTGGTGCATGTGCTCACCGGCCTGCTGAAGCCCACCGCCGGCCATGTGCATTTCCATGGCGCCAACATCGCCGGCATCGGCCCGGTGGAGCTGGCCCGGCGCGGCATGGCGCGGGGCTTCCAATTGGTGAACATCTTCCCCGCGCTGACGGTGCGCGAGACCCTGGCGGTCGCCGCCGCCTCGCGCCTCAAGCGCATCGCCAACCCGTTCCGCTCGCTCACCCGCGACCGCGAGGTGCGCGCCGATGTGGAGGAGGTGGCGGACATCTTCAACCTGCGTCACCGGCTCGACCAGCCGGCCAGCGCCCTCTCCCAGGGCGAGAAGAAATTGCTGGATGTGGCGAGCGCCTTCGCCCTCAAGCCGCAGCTGATCCTGATCGACGAGCCCACCTCCGGCGTCTCCACCGGCGACAAGCATTCCATCATGGAATTGCTGGTCACGGCGGCGCGCAAGGCCGGGGTGCGCGGCATCATCCAGGTGGAACACGACATGGATTTGGTGGCGCGTTATTCCGACCGCATCATCGCGCTTCAGGGCGGCGCGGTGCTGGCAAACGAGCCGCCGGCGACCTTCTTCCGCGATCCCGCGCTGATCGCCGCCGTGGTCGGCACGCGCCCGCCGAGCGTTCCTCATAAATCCGCAGCGGAGGCCCGCCCATGCTGACATTGTCCGGGCTGAAGGTGGATATCGGCGGCAGCCGCATCCTCAATGGCATCGACCTCACCGTGGCGCCGGGCGAACTGGTGTGCCTCATCGGCCGCAACGGCGCCGGCAAGACCACGACGCTGCGCTCCATCATGGGCTATCGCCGCCCGGTGGCCGGTTCCATCGCCTTCATGGGGCAGGAATTGACGCGGCTGCCCACCTTCAAGATCGCCCAGCTGGGCATCGGCTTCTCGCCCGAGGAGTCCGAGGTGTTCGGCGACCTGACGGTGGCCGAGAACATCGCGCTTCCCACCTGGACGCGGCCCGGCGGCGAGGGGAGCGAAGCGCGCATCGAGCGGGCGCTGACCGTCTTCCCCAAGCTGCGGCAATATCTGCACCGCGGCGGCATGCAGCTCTCCGGCGGCGAACGCAAGATGGTGTCGGTCGCCCGCGCCCTCGCGCTCGATCCCAAGCTGCTGCTTCTGGACGAGCCGTTCGAGGGGCTCTCGCCCGCCATCATCCCGGTCATCGGCGCCGGCATCGCCGCCATCCGCGCCATGGGACAAGCGGTGCTGATGGCGGAATCCAATGTCCACCATCTGCCGGAGGATGTGGACCGGCTCTATGTGATCGAACGCGGCGAATTGATCTTCTCCGGCTCGGTGGCGGCCGCCCATCGCGACAAGGACGTGATGCGCGTGATCGCCGGCGAGGTGGAGCTGGATCCCGCCTGATGCCCCCTTCCCCCACCTTCCCGCTGCGCTATCGCGCGGCGGTGCTCCACGCGCCCCATGCGCCGCTTTCCATCGAAACCGTGGAAGCGCACGCCCTCGCGCCCCGCGACGTGCTGGTCCGCGTGAAGGCCGCCGGCCTGTGCCATACCGATCTTGAAGTGATCGAAGGCGGCCTGCGCTATCCCCCGCCCTTGGTGCTCGGCCATGAGGCGGCCGGCATCGTGGAGGCTGTCGGGCGAGAGGCGCAGGGGGTTAAGGTGGGCGACCATGTGGTGCTCTCCTGGAATCCCCATTGCGGCACCTGCTTTTATTGCGACCGCGCGCTGCCCATCCTGTGCGAGGGCTATCTGGCG
>NCEH01000144.1 GCA_002304505.1 Rhizobiales bacterium 32-66-11
CCTCCTGGCGACCCAGGAGAACGCCTCCGACGACGATCCGGCGACCGACGCGATCTACACCGTCGGCACGCTCGCCACCGTGCTGCAATTGCTGAAGCTGCCCGACGGCACCGTGAAGGTGCTGGTGGAAGGCATCACCCGCGCGCAAGTGGTCAAGTACACCGAGCGCACCGACCTCTATGAGGCCGAGGCGATCACGCTCGACGACGAGGTCGGTGACCGCGTCGAGGGCGAGGCGCTGGCCCGTTCGGTGGTCAATGAGTTCGAAAATTATGTGAAGCTCAACAAGAAGGTGTCGCCCGAGGTGGTTGGCGTCGTCGGCCAGATCGACGACCATTCCAAGCTCGCCGACACCATCGCCTCCCATCTCGCGGTGAAGATCCCCGAGAAGCAGGGCGTGCTGGAGACCATCAAGGTCGCCGAGCGCCTGGAGAAGGTGCTCGGGCTGATGGAGAGTGAAATCTCCGTGCTCCAGGTGGAAAAGCGCATCCGCACGCGGGTGAAGCGCCAGATGGAGAAGACCCAGCGCGAATATTATCTCAACGAGCAGATGAAGGCGATCCAGAAGGAACTCGGCGACGAGGACGGCCGCGACGACCTTCAGGAGCTGGAAGACCGCATCAAGAAGACCAAGCTCTCCAAGGAAGCCCGTGAAAAGGCGACCCACGAGCTGAAGAAGCTGCGCCAGATGTCGCCCATGTCGGCGGAAGCCACCGTGGTGCGCAATTATCTGGACTGGCTGCTGTCGATCCCGTGGGGGATCAAGAGCAAGGTCAAGAAGGACCTGCCGTTCGCCCAGTCGATCCTTGATGCCGATCATTACGGCCTCGACAAGGTCAAGGAGCGGATCATCGAATATCTCGCGGTGCAGAGCCGCGCGAACAAGCTCTCGGGTCCCATCCTGTGCCTCGTCGGCCCTCCGGGCGTCGGCAAGACTTCGCTGGGCAAGTCCATCGCCAAGGCGACGGGCCGTGAGTTCGTGCGCGTCTCCCTCGGCGGGGTGCGCGACGAGGCGGAGATTCGCGGTCA
Organism: Rhizobiales bacterium 32-66-11; assembly: GCA_002304505.1. GTDB lineage: Bacteria > Pseudomonadota > Alphaproteobacteria > Rhizobiales > Xanthobacteraceae > NCEH01. The sequence continues at coordinate 1,030 of NCEH01000144.1, forward strand.
CCGGCGGACCTATATCGGCTCCATGCCCGGCAAGATCGTGCAGTCCATGCGCAAGGCGAAGAAGTCCAACCCGCTCTTCCTGCTCGACGAAATCGACAAGATGGGCGCGGACTTCCGCGGCGATCCGTCCTCGGCCCTGCTGGAAGTGCTGGATCCGGAGCAGAACTCCACGTTCAACGACCATTATCTGGAGGTCGATTACGACCTGTCGAACGTGATGTTCGTGACCACCGCCAACACCCTCAACATCCCGCCGGCCCTGCTGGACCGGATGGAGGTGATCCGCATCGCCGGATATACCGAGGACGAGAAGGCGGAGATCTCGCGCAAGCATCTGATCCCGAACGCCATCCAGAAGCATGGCTTGCAGCCGAAGGAATTCGCCATCGACGATGGCGCCCTGATGCTGCTGATCCGCCGCTACACCCGCGAGGCGGGCGTGCGCAATCTGGAGCGCGAGCTCTCCACACTGGCCCGCAAGGCCGTGAAGGAGCTGGTGATGTCCAAGCGCAAGACCGTCAAGGTCACCGCCAAGAACCTCGAGGATTTCCTCGGCGCGCCGCGCTTCCGCTATGGCGAGATCGAGGGCGAGGATCAGGTTGGCCTGGTGACGGGCCTTGCCTGGACCGAAGTGGGCGGCGAATTGCTGACCATCGAAGGCGTCATGATGCCCGGCAAGGGCAAGATGACGGTGACGGGAAACCTGCGGGACGTGATGAAGGAGTCCATCTCGGCGGCGGCGTCCTACGTCCGCTCGCGCGCGGTTGATTTCGGCATCGAGCCGCCTTTGTTCGAGCGTCGGGACATCCATGTCCACGTGCCCGAGGGCGCGACGCCCAAGGACGGTCCGTCCGCCGGCGTCGCCATGGCGACCACCATCGTCTCGGTGCTCACGGGAATCGCTGTGCGGCGCGACGTGGCCATGACGGGCGAAATCACCCTGCGCGGCCGTGTGCTGCCCATCGGCGGGCTGAAGGAGAAGCTGCTCGCGGCTCTGCGCGGCGGCATCAAGACCGTGCTCATCCCCGAGGAGAACGCGAAGGATTTGGCCGATATTCCGGCCAATGTGAAGAATGAGATGGAGATCATTCCGGTCTCGCGGATGGACGAGGTGCTCAAGCACGCACTGATCCGCAAGCCGGAACCCATCGAATGGACCGAACGGCCCATCACCGCCGCCGTGCCGGAGGAAGACGCGGCTGGCGTGGTTGCTCACTGAGCGATTTCAAAGGCTTAGCATATAAAGAGAGGCGGCCCCGAAAGGGTGCCGCCTCTTTTGTTTTGCGTCACGGAATGCGGGAAATCGTGCATTGATGCGGGTTTGTGGCGGATCGCGCTTGCAAAAGCCGCATTTTCCGTAAAGCTTCCCGCCCATCGCTGCGGGCTTTGATGTCCCTCGATTCGAAGATAACAACGGAAGGAACGGTCACATGACCACCAAGAACGAACTGATCGCCGCGGTGGCCGACGAGGCCAAGCTGACGAAGGCGGCTGCGGCGGCCGCGGTGGACGCGACGTTCGACATCATCGCCCAGGCCCTGCAGAAGGGTGAAGAAGTGAAGCTCATCGGCTTCGGCTCTTTCTCGGTGGTGAGCCGCGCGGCGCGCGAAGGCCGCAATCCCCGCACCGGCAAGCCCGTGAAGATCAAGGCCTCCAAGGCTCCGAAGTTCACGCCCGGCAAGGGCCTGAAGGAAGCCGTGAACGGCTGATCCTCCACCCGTGGGGGTGCTGCTTCGTCGCAAAGACCAAGAAGCGCCCCCCGGGGTCGCCGTGACAGATCCGGACGGCGCCCATGCTCTCGCCGGCACCCGCTTCCCGCGCAGGCCGCAGCCGCCGGATGGGTTCGCCTGCCCACATCGGGTTTTCTTTTGGCCTTGGCAGCGGGCAGGGCGGAGCAGCGGCCTTGTTGCGCGTCTGAATCCGCGCCGTGGGCCGGGCGGTTCATGCCGCGATCCTATTCTTCCTCGCGCCTTGCTCCTCCGCCGCGCCTCTCCTCCGCCTATGCGCCGCGCGCGCCTGGCGGACACGCCAGAGCCTTTTCCAGCCGGGGCAGGCGCGTTGCCGATCAGTGGGCGCGGAAACGCCGGAACCGGCGTCCAATGCCTCGTTCCGCGCATTTTTGGGCGTCTTGCGAGTTGGCTTTGCCTGTTGGGGATGCCGTCTCACGCAACTTGCGTGCGGAGCGGACGGCGCTTAAAGCTTTTCTCGCGCCTGTTCATCACGCGCGCTGCCCTCTTGCCGCATGGCGAGGCGGCGAACGGGACTATCCCGTCAGGTCGGGCGGTTAGCTCAGTTGGTAGAGCATCTCGTTTACACCGAGAGGGTCGGCGGTTCGAGCCCGTCACCGCCCACCATTTTCCCGAATCTTCATTACCCGCCGCCTTGTGAGTCCGCCCGGCTGCCCGGTGCGGTGCGCGGTGGGTCGGGGTGTATCTGGGGAGATCCTGCAAAATCCAGTTTTCGTGCTGTGTGTGGGCAGCGCGACCGGGAGTTTTGCACAGGCCGGCTAAAAATGCGGGCGGTTCGCTTGACTTGATCCGGGCCGCGCCTTATCACCCGCCATCTCGACGCGCCGCCACGAAGGCAGCGTCGCTCGGGGGGTGTAGCTCAGTTGGTTAGAGCGCCGGCCTGTCACGCCGGAGGTCGCGGGTTCGAGCCCCGTCACTCCCGCCACTTCATTCTTCAGCACAAAATGACCAGCGGTATCGCTTCAAATCCTTGAAGCGCAGGTGTCGTGCGCCGTCCCATCGCGACCGAGGTTCGCGGGCCCCACGGATGCCCACAAAAGGCGCGCAGCTGATGGCGTGCCGGGGCGGCTTCTATGCCGCATGCCATCTGACTATTGTCCTATGTGCAGTGCAAGCCCTGAGCATGCCCCGGTACTTAACGATCTCCTCTGGTGCAAAGTCGACCAAGGTTGGGCTTCCAGATGAATCTGCATTCCATTAAAATTAAAGTCATTGCATTGTCATCTCTGGGGGTCATCGCATCGTCCGCGGCTCTGGTTGGGTTTGGCATCGTATCAGCGCGCGAAACCTCGTCTTATGTGGTTGAAAATGTCGATGGTTTGCTTGACGGGCTAAGTAAGGACGCACTTCAGAGACTGGCCACGGTCCAGGCGCGCACCGTGCAGAGCGAGCTTGATATTGCCTTTGAGGCGGCGCGAACCATGGCCATTGGCCTGGAGGTGATCGCCGCTAAGAACATTAACGCGTCCTCCCCCGAAAACCGCCGCGCTCAATTGAACGGCATCCTGCTGGGCGTGCTGAAAAACAATCCGCGTCTTAACGGTACTTACAGCGCCTGGCTTCCGAATGCGCTCGATCAGAATGATGCGGAGTTTGAGAACAAGACCAGCATGGGGTCCGACGCAACCGGCCGGGCCTTGCCGTATTGGACCCGTGACGCCGCTGGAAAAATCGCGTTGCAGCCCTTGGTGGAATACGACAGCCGCGAGCTGCATCCCAACGGTGTGATGAAGGGCGGATGGTTCCTCGGTCCCGAAAGCACCGGCAAGGAGAGCATCCTGGCGCCGCTGCCCTATATCGTCCAGGGCAAGCCGGTGTTCCTCGCCACCCTCTCCGTTCCCATCATGATCGGCGGCAAGTTCGCGGGTGTCGCGGGCACCGATTTCGACCTGTCCTTCGTCCAGACCCTCGCCAATAAGGTGAATGAATCGATCTATAAGGGGCAGGGGTCGGTCGCCATCGTGTCGAGCGCCGGGCTGGTGGTGGCTTCAAGCGCCGACGCGCGTGCGATCGGCGGTCCCCTGAAGGCCATCGATCCCGACGCGGAAAAGGACATGACGCACCTGAGCAGCGGTGTTCCGGTCGTCGAGGTGGATCAGGCGCGCGATGCATTGAAGGTGTTTTCGCCCGTAACGCTCGGCCGCACCGGCTTGACCTGGTCGGTCCTCATCACGGTGCCGCGCGCGGTGGTTCTGGCCGACGTCGAGCGTCTGAAGCTGCAGCTTGAGGCCAAGAGCAGCAATTCCATCTTCTGGCAGATCGTGACGGCCCTTGGCGTGACCGCCACGGCGCTGATCGTGACCTCGTTTTTCGCGTCCGGCATTTCCGGTCCCATCACGCGCCTGACGACCGCATTGCGTCGCATGGCGAACGGAGAGGCTGTCGCAGAGATCGCCGGCGCGAGACGCAAGGACGAAATCGGTGACATCTCCCGTGCCGTCGATCAGATCCGTGTCGGCATCGCCGAGGACGCGCAACGCAAGAGCGTCGAGGCGGAAGTCACCCGACAGGAGCAGGATCGCGAGCGCCGCGCCGCCATGCTGAAGCTTGCCGACGGGCTGGAAAGCGCCATGGGCAACGTGGTTCTGGGCGTCGGGTCCGCATCCGAGCAGTTGCAGAACGCAGCGACCACGATGACGTCGGCGACGGTCAAGGTCGCGGCCCAATCGGAAACGGCCGCAGGTGCATCCAACGAAGCGTCCGCCAATGTCCAGACCGTCGCGTCCGCAGCGGAAGAACTGGCGTCCTCGATCATAGAGATCAAGCGTCAGGTGGACGAGTCGGCCCGTATTGCGGCCTCCGCGACCGTCAATGCGAAAGCGACGTCCGGGACGGTTCAGGAATTGTCGCTTTCGGCGGACAAGATCGGGCAGATCGTCGATCTGATCCGGAACATTGCGGGGCAGACCAATTTGCTGGCGCTCAACGCCACCATCGAAGCGGCAAGGGCGGGCGATGCCGGCCGCGGGTTTGCGGTCGTCGCCTCCGAAGTGAAGCAGCTTGCGGCGCAGACCTCGAGTGCGATCGCCGAGATCGAAGCGCAGATCTCCGACATCCAGACGGCAACGAAAAGTTCTTCGGACTCGATCGTCGGCATCACCGACGTCATCGGCCAGATCAACGAAATTGCCGCTTCGATCGCATCGGCCGTGGATCAGCAGGGTGTGGCGACGCGGGAGATCGCGCACAACGTGGCGCGCGCTTCGCAGGGCACGCAGCAGGTGTCCGAGAATGTCATCGGCATCAACGGGGCTGCGCAGGATTCAAATCGCGCCGCGAATGTTGTGCAGGAAGCGGCGGGCAGCCTTGGAAAGCAGTCGGAAACCCTGACCGTGGTCATGAAGCGCTTCCTGGAGACCGTGCGCGCGGCGTGAACAGGTGCGAGGGGCCGTCCATCGCCCTCAGCAGGGGGTTCCGGCTCAGCGGACAATGCGATGTAAGATGACGGCAGCCGCCCATGGCGGCTGCCGTTTTAGGCCGCTCCGTTCAGAGAGGGGCTCAGACGGACGTGGGAGGTCAGATCTTCCGCGCAGGGGGAAAGAGTGAAGACTCCTCTTGTTCTCTTTTTGTTCTTGTGGAATCCATATGCCCCGACCGAAGAGGGGGCGACCTATGCCGCGCGAGCCGAAGTCCACCGATACCCTCGTTTCCGAGGTCCAGCCCGCCAACCCTGCGGATTTCGATGTCAGCGAGCAGGATATCGACGAGGCCATCGCGGCCTGTGAGGGCGATGCGCGCGCGACCATCCGGGCGCTGCTCGTGGCCTATGCGATGCTGGAGCGGGACATGAGCCTGCGCGCGTCCGCCGGCTTCATGCGCCGTCCCGCGCGCCCCCGCCGTCCGGTGGGGTGAGGGGCGCTCAGGCCCGCCACAGCACGCCGGAATCGATCTGCGCCAGGCTGGCGCGGCCGGTGAGGGCCATGGCGACTTCCAGCTCCGCCCGCAGCAGATGGACCGCGTGCGCCACTCCCGCCGCGCCGGCCACCGCCAGGGCGTGGATGTGGGGCCGGCCGATGAGCACGGCGCTCGCGCCCAGCGCCAGGGCCTTGAGGATATCGGTGCCGCGCCGCACGCCGCCGTCCAGCAGCAGGGGCAGGGCGCCCGCCACGGCTTCCGCGACGCGGGGCAGCGCCTCGATGGTCGCCGGCACCGTATCGAGGGCGCGGCCGCCATGGTTGGAGACAATCACGGCGGACGCGCCGGCCTCCACCGCCCGTCGGGCATCGGCGGGGTTGAGAATGCCTTTCAGCACGATCGGCAGATCGGAGAGGCCGGCGAGCCAGTCCAGATCGCGCCACGTGGGTGCGCCCTCCAGGAAGCCGGAGAACAGCGGGCTACGGCCGATTTCGGCAGAGGCGGGTGGGCCGGCGCGCATGCCGCGCAAATTCACCGGCTCGATGCCGGGCGGCAGGCGGAAGCCTGAGCGCTGCTCGCGATTGCGCAGGCTTGCCGGCGCGTCCACCGTCACCACCAGGGCGCGATAGCCGGCGGCCTTGGCCCGCGCCACCAGATCGGCCGTAAAGCCTCGGTCATGCTGGATATAGAGCTGGAACCACAGCGGCCCGGTGGCGGCGGCGGCGATTCGCTCCAGGCTTTCGCTGGCCTGGGTGCTGACGACGGCCAGCGCCTTGGCCGCCCCCGCCCCCATCACGCTCGCGATCTCGCCCTCCGGATGCACCAGCCGGTGATAGGCCACCGGCGCCAGTAGGATCGGATGCTCCAGGGCGAGCCCCAGCAGCGAGAGGCGGGTATTGGCGGTGGAAAGATCTGCGAGCACGCTGTTCTGAAGCTTCAGGCGGGCGAACGCGGCGCGGTTTTCCCGTAGCGAGAGTTCATCGGCCGCGCCGCCATTCACATAGGCGCGCGCGCTCTCGCTCATGCGCTGTTCGGCGCGCGCTTCATAATCGGCGAGGGCGACGGCGGGGGCTGAGAAATCCATGCCCCGTTTCATACACCAGGCGCGCACGTGTTGCGCGGGGCCCGGCGAGAGCGTGGCGCCTCAGGCGGGTATGGATGCAAGGGGACAGGCCAGCAGTAAAGCCGCCATGTCCGGCATGGGGCATGCTTCGGGCGGCGGATGTGGCAGGTGGCGAAATGGTGAAGACTGGCAATGGTACAGGTGGGTGGGCTCGAACCACCGACCTCCGGTGCCACAGACCGGCGCTCTAACCAACTGAGCTACACCTGCGAACCTTCTGTGCGCCGAGGGGCACTGAAGAGAGAGCGGAACCTACTCGGGACGTTCTGGCATTTCAAGGGGGGCGGCGCGGATTGTCCAGTGCCGTTTTGCGCTTTCGCGCCGCAGTGAAGGCGCCGGGTCGGCGTGTCTGCGGCGCAGATCGAATTGCGGCCTGCCGCTTCGGCGCGCGGAGCGGGGTCCGCGGTATTGAGGTGCATCGCGGGCCGCGCCCGATCGCTTGAGCTTCGCCAGCCTGCGCCTGATTTTGCCATACGACAAAGCGTCACGATTGACGGCACCAAATAAAATTGGACGATCAAGTTTAATCGCAAAACGAGCACCTGCAAATGGGACCTGAAAGTGGTCTATGACGACGATGATTCGACCGCAGTCTGGCAGAATATCGATCTTTGCAGCGTGTCCAAGATTACGATTCGCTATAATCGCAAATCGGATACCACAAGCGCCACGTTCGACTGATTGGAACGATTTTCCGGTTCTTGACCCCGCCCTGTGAAGGGCGGGGTTTTCTTTTGGGTGCGGACCCTCAGGCCGAGGGCGGTTCCGCAACATCGGGGGCGGGGGCGTAGATCTTGCCGCCGCCGTCGCGGAATTTCTGCGCCATTTCCGCCATGCCCGCCGCCGCCTGATTGTCGGCTTCGGCGCGGGCGATGTCGCCGGCTTCGATCTTCAGCTCCTGGGAAATCTTCATGGAGCAGAATTTCGGCCCGCACATGGAGCAGAAATGCGCCACCTTGGCGCCTTCCGCCGGCAAGGTCTCGTCGTGGAACTGCTCCGCCGTCTCCGGGTCCAGGGAGAGCGCGAACTGATCGCGCCAGCGGAACGAGAAGCGGGCCCGGGAGAGCGCATCGTCGCGGATGCGCGCGGCCGGATGGCCTTTCGCAAGATCGGCCGCATGGGCGGCGATCTTGTAGGAGATGACGCCGGTCTTCACATCGTCCCGGTTTGGCAGGCCGAGATGCTCCTTCGGTGTCACGTAGCAGAGCATGGCGGTGCCGAACCAGCCGATCATCGCGGCGCCGATGGCGGACGAGATGTGGTCGTAGCCGGGGGAAATGTCGGTGACCAAAGGCCCGAGCGTATAGAAGGGGGCCTCGTGGCAGACCTTCAGCTGCTTTTCCACATTCTCGCGGATGAGGTGCAGCGGCACATGGCCCGGCCCCTCGATCATCACCTGGCAATCATGCTTCCAGGCGATTTCGGTGAGCTCGCCCAGGGTCTCCAGCTCGGCGAACTGGGCGGCGTCATTGGCATCCGCGATGGAGCCGGGGCGCAGGCCGTCGCCGAGCGAGAAGGCGACGTCATACTGGGCGAAGATCTCGCACAGCTCCTCGAAATGCTCGTAAAGGAAGCTTTCCTTGTGATGCGCGAGGCACCATTTGGCCATGATGGAGCCGCCGCGCGAAACGATGCCGGTGACGCGGTTTGCGGTGAGCGGCACATAGGCGAGGCGAACGCCGGCATGGACGGTCATATAGTCCACGCCCTGCTCGGCCTGCTCGATCACCGTGTCGCGGAAGATTTCCCAGGTCAGGTCCTCGGCAACCCCGTTCACCTTCTCCAGCGCCTGGTAGATCGGCACCGTGCCGATGGGGACCGGCGAATTGCGGATGATCCATTCGCGGATGGTGTGGATGTTCTTGCCGGTGGACAGGTCCATCACCGTGTCGCCGCCCCAGCGGATCGCCCACACCAGCTTGTCCACCTCCTCGGCAACCCCCGAGGTGACGGCGGAATTGCCGATATTGGCGTTGATCTTCACCAGGAAGTTCCGGCCGATGGCCATCGGCTCGGTTTCGAGATGGTTGATGTTGTTGGGGATGATG
>NCEH01000013.1 GCA_002304505.1 Rhizobiales bacterium 32-66-11
GTCATGCTCGGCCTGCGCCAGCAGGTCGGCGGCGATCCAGTCCGGATTGGCCTCCCCGTCCGCCAGGATCAGCACCTCGGACGGGCCGGCGACCATGTCGATGCCCACCTTGCCGAACACCTGCCGCTTGGCCGCGGCCACATAGGCATTGCCGGGACCGACGATCTTGTCCACCGGGGCGATGGTCTGCGTGCCATAGGCGAGCGCCGCCACAGCCTGCGCCCCGCCGACGCGATACACCTCGTCGACACCCGCAAAGCGGGCGGCGGCAAGGACCAGCGGGGCGATCTGCCCGTCGGGCGCCGGCACCACCATGACCACGCGCGGCACGCCCGCGACCTTGGCCGGCACGGCGTTCATCAGTACCGAGGAGGGATAGGCGGCCGTGCCACCGGGCACGTAAAGCCCCACCGCATCCACGCTGGTCCAGCGCTGGCCAAGCTCAACCCCGACCGAATCGGTATAGCGCTCGTCCTGGGGCTTCTGCCGCGCATGATGGGAATGGATGCGGGCCTTGGCGAATTCCAGCGCCTCGCGCGTCTCGGCGGGGATGGAGGCGAGCGCGGCGTCGATTTCCGCATCGGTCACGCGGATGCCTCGTGCCGCGAGGTCCACCCGATCGAGCCGGGCGGAGATTTCGATCAGGGCGTCATCGCCCCGCGCGCGGATGTCGGCGATGATCTGCGCCACGACGGTGGCCACATCGGCGTCGGTTTCCCGCTTGCTGGCGAGAAACGCGGCGAAGGCGGCGGGAAAATCGCTCTGCTGAGTATGAAGACGGATCGGCATTCCGTCTCCCTAGAGCATGTGCCGGAAAAGTTGAATGCCTTTTCCGCTCCGCTCAGGTTCGGCGCGGGGGTGATGCATCACATGACGCATCGCCCGGCCCTCGCGCCGCCCCGTTCAGCCGGCCTTCAGGTCCGGCAACGGGTCATGCTTGGGGGCGCAGGTGCATCCCCAGGCGGGGCCGAGATCGCTGAGCCGCGCCTCGATGCACTCCACCGACAGGCGGATTTCCGCGCCGCCGGAGCAGGTCAGCAAGATGTGGCCGGAGGGCTCGTCCGTGGGCTCGAACGTCACCGCGAGCAGATTCAGCACCGTATCGCTCTTGCGCGGGTCGAAGCCGCGCGCCTGCACGGCGCTGACCCGCTCGAAATGCAGCCCGGCGCGGCGGCGCACCAATTCGTCCGCGGTTTCCATCTGGTCCCAGTCGAAGCGGTTGAGCAGCAAAGCGAACCGGCGACTGCTCGGCAAAAAGCCGATATCCTCCACCTTGATCACCGCATCCTGAAGATGAGCCGAGATGATGGCGAGGTCTTCGCCATCCATGGCGAGGAGCTTGAGACTTTCCATCGGCGTGCGGCCTTCTTATCGCGTCTTGTGATGAATGGCAGATGGCGACGCCCGCGCCATCCATCAAGGGAGGATGCGCATTTGCGTGCCGTCCCCTCGCGGCGCGCAATGCCGCGCACGCGACATCCTCAGCCGCTGATGCGCTCGATCTGCGCGCCGCAGCGCGACAGCTTCTCTTCCAGCCGCTCGAAGCCGCGATCAAGATGATACACCCGCTGCACCATGGTTTCGCCTTCCGCCGCAAGGCCGGCGATGACGAGCGAGACCGAGGCCCGCAGATCGGTGGCCATCACGGGCGCCCCAGTGAGGCGCTCCGTGCCCTCGACGGTCGCGGTGTCGCCGTCGAGATGGATCTTCGCGCCGAGCCGCGCCAGCTCCTGCACGTGCATGAAGCGGTTCTCGAATATGGTCTCGGTGATGCGCGAGCGGCCCTTCGCGCGGGTCATAAGCGCCATGAACTGGGCCTGAAGATCGGTCGGGAAGCCGGGGAACGGGGCGGTCGTCACATCAACGGCGTTGATGCCCGCGCCGTTACGGCGCACGCGGATGCCCTCATTCGTGGCGTCGATCTCGGCACCCGCCGCGCGCAGCGTATCGAGCGCGCTTTCCAGCAGGTCCGGCCGCGCGCCGGAAAGCATCACGTCGCCACCCACCATGGCGGTGGCCATGGCATAGGTGCCGGTCTCGATGCGGTCGGGCAGCACCGCATGGCGGGCGCCGCGCAGGCGCGGCACGCCCTGGATCTCGATCCGCGGCGTGCCGGCGCCGGAAATGCGCGCGCCCATCTTCACCAGGCAGTCGGCGAGATCGACCACTTCCGGCTCACAGGCGGCATTCTCGATCACCGTGTCGCCATGGGCGACGGCGGCGGCCATGATGGCGGTGTGGGTGGCGCCCACCGAGACCTTGGGAAACACGATGCGCGCACCTTGCAGCCCCTTGGGCGCGCGGGCGAGCACATAGCCGGCGTCGATCTCGATATCCGCGCCGAGTGCGCGCAGGGCGTCGAGGTGGAAATCCACCGGCCGGGTGCCGATGGCGCAGCCGCCGGGCAGCGAGACCTTCGCCTCGCCCATGCGCGCCAGCAGCGGCCCGACCACCCAGAAGCTCGCCCGCATGCGCGAGACGAGATCGTAGGGCGCCGTGGTGTCGACAATCACCCGCGCGTCGATCTCCAGCGTCTGGCCGGCGTGGGGATCGTCCCCGTTGCGCTTGCCGTTGGTGGTGATGTCGACGCCATGATTGCCGAGGATGCGCTGAAGCAGGGCCACATCGGCGAGGCGCGGGACATTCTCGAGGATCAGCTTCTCTTCGGACAGCAGGCTCGCGATCATCAGCGGCAAGGCGGCATTCTTGGCGCCCGAGATGGGAATCGTGCCTTCAAGGGAAGACCCGCCGACGATGCGAATTTTATCCATGCGCTGAACGCTCCTGGTGCCCGGTGGCCGCCCTGCCCCTCGTCACGGCCGTCGAGTAAACGCGTTATCTAGCAAGGCTCGCCCTCGGGCACAATGATGGCCGGCTCCAATCCACCGGCGACCGGAGCCGCCTGCCTTCCGAAACGGAAATTCAGACCTTTTCGCCCTCTTCCGGGGCGGGCGCTTCCGGCCCGGGGTCGTTTGCGGACCCCGGATGGCCCTCGGCGGGGCGAACCGCCTCCTCCTTGCGTGCGCGCCCCTGCGCCTTGCGGCGGGCAAGATTCGCCCGCAAGGCCTGGGCAAGGCGAGCGGACTTGTCTTGGACGGGCGTCTTGGGATCGGAGGCCATAGCCAAGGGTTAGCCGCGCCTGGATAAGGAGGCAAGAGCGGCCCCGCGGATGTTTTTGCCGGGGATGGCGCATGCGCTCCCGCACGGCGCCCTTGAATCTCGCGACGGCTCCACGTATGAGGAGCGCCTGTTTCGGCCTTGGGGCTGCGTCGGCGCGTGCTCGCACGCAAGACACTGTGGATCTAGACACTGTGGATCTAGGCACCACGGATTTTTCCGGCCCTCGCGCCCGAGACAGGAAGCCTTGAACGCTTCAGGGCCGCAATAGCTCAGCTGGTAGAGCACCTCATTCGTAATGAGGGGGTCGGGGGTTCGAATCCCTCTTGCGGCACCATTTCCTTTATTTTCAGATGCTTGCCTGACATCTCATTATTCCGGCCCACAAATCAGCCCACAAAATCACCTGACTGTTCGCCAGAGGGAACTTTGGGATGGCGCCGAGACCGACCGCATTGCGGCGCCGTCGATCGGGAGCGCCTGTTGTTGCGCCGTAGCCCGCGTGAATGTAGTGCCCGTTGAAATAGACCCATACCAGCAGTGACCAACCCGGACGATATGGACGGACGCGTGCCCTGCCCGACTGATGGGTTTGCGCCAACCTTCCATAGCCTATGGGCTCGTCGCTCGTTTCGAGAGTGCGAGCCACGGTGGCCGGAAAGTGAAGCTTCAGTTCGTCCGGCCTGCGCATCCCAGCTGGGAGGGCAAAGGCGGGCGATTTCTCGCCCGCCTTGCCTGAAGCGGACAGAAACTAATCCGCCGGGTTGCGCTTGCGTTGCCAGGGTTTGTCGTAGTCGCCAGCCATCAGGCATCCCAAGGGTTCAAGGGTGGCGATCACATCGGCAAGGCCATAATGCTCGATCTGCGCCCGCACCGATGCCGCCGATTTGTAGGCCAGCGGCGACTCGGAAGGATCTGGCCGTCCATAGAAGAAGCGGACATCGAGACCCTCCGTCTGCGCCGCAACGATGTCTGAAGCGGCGGCATGATAGCGATCCGGTGGCAGGCCGTGGATGCCCAGCTTCTTCAGCAGTGCCGTGCGCGACATGTTGCGGCCGGCGCCATGGGGGGCGAACGAACAGGCGTCCGCATTGTCCCGCCCGAGCGTGATGAGAATGGGCGCGGCCATGTTCAGGGGAATAAGCCCCAGCAGGGGGTGGCCGTCCGCATCACGCCAGGCGGGTGTTGCGCCCTTCCCGTGATAGAAGAGGCCCTCCCGCTTCCAGACGAAATTGTGCGCGTTGCCGAACGCTGCAATCGCCTCGATGCCAAGGCGACTGGCCGTTCTCTCGTGGATCAGCTCATGGTTTCGCTTGGTCCAACGCGCGACATAGCCGAGCGCCTCCCAATAAAGCGAACCCTCGACGCTGTCCGGATCGAGCCAGGCCTGATGAGCTGGCGTGTCTGGAGAGAGGTGCGCGCAGTGAGCTGTGGCCGCTGCAAGCCCACGCTTATAGACCTGAGCGCCGAGATCGCGTGAGCCATGATGGGTGACCAGGGCAAGGACGGTTTCATTGACGTCGGGTTTCAAAGCTTCAGAAAGCGCTTGCTGCCCATTGCGCGCGAGGGTCTCGATCAAGCCCTGCGTGACAGACAGGGCGCCGGCAAAGGCGAAGTGATTGCCATCCCCCTGATCTGCCAGTTGCGCCTTGGCGCGATGGGCCAGCCCCTTCAAGAAGGGGTTCTCCGTCTCTTCCAGTTCCCGCGTAATCCCGTCGCCCACCCAATCGTCAGGCCTTCGCCCGCCCGGGCCGAAGCGGGTCGAAGACTGGATCGCATCCATGATCGCTCGCGTCGGCACGTTGGGCGCGCGATAGAGCGTGGCATGGAGCGAGCAGCAGATATCCGCTGAATGGAAGGCGGGGTGGATCGCCCGGCTGATGACCGCCCCACCGACAGGAATCGTCCCCGATGCGGTACCGGCCGGACAGGCGTCAGGCATCACCGCGCCATGCTCGAGCACGGGCGTTTTCATCAGTTCGTCCATGTGTGCCCGGACGAACGCAATATTCGCTTCTTCCTCCGGGGTTTCCGCATGGATCGCGAGCGTATAGCGGCCGGACGGTCGCCGAGGGAGGATCTGGAGCGGCGGCAGAAGCCCCGCAAGAACCAGCTTGATGGTGGCTTCGTCTTCCCCATTGGCGTCCATCTCGGTCGCCTTGGCGAGAAGCTTGCGGAATTCAGGTCCGGGCTCAAAGCCCCAGGCGATAAGAGTTTTGCCGGTGATCGGCGTGCGGTGTGGTGTGGCGGGAGCCTCCTGATCGTTTGCTGTTTTCAAGATCGGAATGGGCAAATGATTGGGCATGAACTTTTTTAGAGCGTCGGGCGCGATGGAATGCCGAGCCATTCTTCAAGAAACACGGAGCGCGCAAAGGGAACATCGGGCATATCGTCATCATGCCCGAAGCGGCTCCATTGATCCAGAAAGCGCTCGGGATCGTCGTCATGGCAGGCGAGCCACGCCCGATAGATCGCCCGCACCAAGGCCTTGCGCGGCATCACCACATCGAGCTTCAGCTTTGCGCCCACAATGCAGCGAAGGATCACGCAGAGCCTGACATGGTCGCGGCGCGGCGGCTGCCAGGTAACACTGGGGGGAAATCGATCTCCCGGGAAAAGGTGAAGCTCGCCGAAGGACCCCTCTTCGCTGATTGCCACCCGCGGAAAGCCGCCGCGCGCCACCTCTTCAAGCCAAGCAACGATCTCAGCGCCAGAACTGTAGAGATAGCTGATGCGGATAAGCGCGACCTGCCTGTAGGACGCGAGCACGAAGTCGATCCAGCCCGCCTCGGGTGGCTCGAATGCGACCGCGAGCGTCTCGAACGACGTCGGATCGCCGGACGGCTGTTGAATGGGTTCGTCCGGTGCGCGCCAGACCCTGCAGAGTGGATCTTCCCACCAGCCCAATGCGTGCGCGCGCCAACGAGCTGCGAGGCCATTCCCCTCTTCGACGGGCGGGCCAAGTTGGCGGATCTCGTCAACGCCTTGGCCGCCGCGGCGGTACCAGTCGGCAACTTGCTCGATATCTCCGGGAGCGGAGCTTATGTGCCAGCCAGACTCGAAACGAAGACGGATGGCATAGATGATGACCGGCGGCGCCGGTTGCTTAGGCAGGTATTTATTGAAGAGAGACGCTCCGAAAGTGTGGAATGCAGACGGTCTTATCGCATGCAGGTCGGTCCGTCAGCCCCTTGGGTGAAGAGGCAGCGGACGAGAAGACATGTCCCGGAGGGCCTGATGCCACGTATCAGGCGTTAATGGCGTAACGGCTGGATTTTGAGGTGTAAGCGCGACGTGGGAAATCCGCGGAAGAGCACGTAGGCTTGTCAGTGACCGGCTTGGTGGTGGCAGGAACAGATGTTGGGAGGAGATGGAGAAATGGACATTACCCCCTGGACGCAGCACCAGATCAGCGGTGCCATTTCGCGACGTCAGTTCTTCCAAGGCCCAAGGTTGCCGCGTAGGTTCCGTCACCATGCCAAAGGCCCGGCAACATCCTGATCACCGGCGAAGGCGGCAAGCTCCTCCGGCGCGCTCGGACTGGCGTGCATGGCATCCTCCTGCCGAGGAGCAGCCGCAATTTAGGCTAATGCCATAAGAGCCGGTCGCGAAGAGGCTGGCGTCGGCGTGCGGCGCGCCGGGAGCTGACCTTGAGCCCGCGCCGCGAAGCGGACGATCACTCTGACAGCGGCTGCAAATAGGACGGCAGGGCGAAGGGCTGGGCGGCCGCCGTGATCTCGAAGCGCCGCAGCCACCGTTCTACGGCGTTCTTCAGATGGGCTTCAAGTACTTGCGCAGCGAGGTCGCTCCGTTCCTCAAGCATCAGGTCGACGATCTCAAGATGCTCATCGAGGGCGGCCCCGATCAGATCCATCGGGATTCCCAGCACGGGATCGAACAGGTAGCGCGTCGGGCCGAACAGCAGATGCGTGCGCTTCAATGCGCGCATGATCTCCTTGTTCGGCCCGAAGCCGAGAATCGTGAAGTGGAGATCGGTCTCCACTTCATCAAATTTTGCGCTGCTGATGGGGTTCTCGGCGCGGGTCGCAAAAATGCGCGCGCGCATCTCATCAAGCAGCGCTCGCGGCACCAGCGGCCCAGCCTCGCGCAGGGCCAGCGGCTCCAGGATGCAGCGCAGCTCGTAAAGGTGCCGGATGCGGTCCGGCGTCATCTTCTCGGCGATCCAGTGGCCGGCATTGTCCTTGCCGACGAGGCCTACACCGTGCATGCGGGCCAGAAGGTCGCGCGTGACGGTCCGGCTGACGCCGAAATGCTCGGCGAGGCGCTGCTCGCTCACGCGCACCGAGGCGAACAACGTGCGGATGAACAGCTCCTGCTCCACCTCCTCGTACATGCGCTCCCACTGGCGGGGCGCGGACATGTCGACGGGCGCGAGCGCGGCGAACGCCGTCTCAACGCCGTTTTCCCGCCGTCCGCAGACGCGGTAGCCCCGCCCGGGGAGCGCCTCCACGAGGCCTTCCTTCTGAAGCGCGACGAGGGCTTGGCGCGCCGGGGAGCGGCTGACGGAGAAGGCCCGGACGATCTCCGCCTCGAGGAGCCGCTCGCCCGGCCGGATCTCCCCTTCCGCGATCATGTCACGGATGCGCTGAATGACGCGGTCGCGCAGGGACGATCCTGTCTCCGCATCCGCTTGGCGGGTCCTCACCTCATCGCCCATTCCTTGCCCTTCGCATGCGCGCGGCGCGCCCTGTCACCTAGCCGGCGTACCGACCGTGGGCAAGCCGCGGCCCTTGACAATCCCGTTCCGATGGCACTTCCATAAAACGTACTTTGGATTTAAAGTACGTTTTATCAAGATGGCATCTCGCGCTGCGGGCAACGCCGCGGTGAAACCCGCAGGAAAACGGCCAGGAACGGATCCAGTGGCATCCACGCACGCCCCCATCACCTCCATCGAGGATCTGCGCCGCCTCGCCGAACGGCGGGTGCCGCGCATGTTCTACGATTACGTGGATTGCGGCTCCTGGACCGGTGCGACCTATCGGGCGAATGAGGAAGACCTTGCCGCCATTCGCCTTCGCCAGCGCGTCGGCATCGACATCTCCCGGCGCAATCTCTCCAGCCGCATGCTGGGCGAGGACGTCGCCATGCCGGTTGCGCTCGCCCCCGCCGGTCTTGCGGGGATGCAGTGGGCGGACGGGGAGATTCTCGCCGCGCGCGCCGCCGAGCGGTTCGGCGTGCCCTTCATCCTGTCCACCGTCAGCGTATGCTCTATCGAGGACGTGGCCGCCCACACCTCGCGCCCCTTCTGGTTCCAGCTCTATCTGATGAAGGATCGCGCCTTCATGGAACGGCTCGTCGCCCGCGCCCGCGATGCCGGTTGCTCGGCGTTGGTGCTTACCATGGACCTGCCCGTGCAGGGCCAGCGCCACCTCGACATCAAGAATGGGCTCTCGACCCCGCCGCGCCCCACGCTTCGCAATCTCGTCAACCTCGCCACCAAACCGCGCTGGTGCCTGAACATGGCGCGCACCGAGCGGCGTACCTTCCGCAACATCGTCGGCCATGTGGAGGGGGTGAGCGATGCCTCCTCCTTGGCCCACTGGGTGTCCGAGCAATTCGACCAGACACTCGGCTGGGACCATGTGCGGTGGCTGCGGCGCATCTGGGACCGAAAGCTCATCGTGAAGGGCATCATGGACCCGGAGGATGCCCGGGCCGCCGCCTGCGCGGGGGCGGATGCCATCGTCGTGTCCAACCACGGCGGTCGCCAGTTGGACGGGGCGCCCTCCAGCATATCCGCGCTGCCGGCCATCGCCGAGGCGGTGGGCGCACGCACCGAGGTGCTGTTCGATGGCGGCGTCCGCTCCGGGCAGGATGTGCTGAAAGCCTTGGCACTGGGCGCCGGCGGTGTGCTCATCGGCCGGGCGTTTCTCTATGGCCTCGGTGCCATGGGGGAGGAGGGGGTGACGCGCTGCCTCGAAATCATCCGCCGCGAGCTGGACCTCACCATGGCGCTGTGCGGCATCACCGACACGGCCGATACAGCGCGCGCATTGCTGACCGCGCCCCCTTACCCCGAACCCGCCGTGCGTATGGCGGCGCCCGTCTGAACGATACGCCTCGTACGCCGGGGCCCGAGATCACAGGAGAGGACCGATGTTCGGCAAGTATCAGATGCACTCAGGCAGCGGGGTCAACCCGCCTTATTCCCCGGCCTATCCGGTGGAGTGGGAATGTGCCTTGCGCACACTGGAGGTGATGACCCGCGTCGATCCGTCCAAGACGCGGGCGCTGCTCGCGGACACGCCGTTCGAGCTGGTGAACGACCGCGTCGCCTTCCGCTTCATGGCCTCGCCGGGACACACTTTGTCTCTCCATCAGGGCCGCATGTTCGACCTGATGGTGACGGTAGCGGTGCGCTACGAGGACCTGTTCACCCAGACGCACATCTACATGTACTGCTCCGATCCCATGGGCATCGCGGCTGGCCGCGAACTGTTCGGCTATACTAAGAAGGACTGCACCTTCCGCTTCGACGAGGCCGAAAGCGGCGCCATAGAGAGCGCGGTGATACGGCGCGGTGTGCCGCTCGCCGAGATCTCCTTCACGCCGGATCTGGACGCGCCCGTGGTGCGCCTGGTGGACGGCGCGGAGCAGCCGGGCGGGGAGATCCACGTGCGCCGCCTGCCGCACCCCGAACGGCTGGAGACGGCCTATGCCGACATCGTCTACCGCCGCACGCCCATCGCCTACTCCGCGCCGGTCGCCGGGCGGGTATCCATGACGCTGCATGAGAGCGCGTTCGATCCCCTTAAGGAACTCGCGCCGGAAATCCTGTCGGCCCAATTCATGGTCTCAGACGTCTATGGCGGCGGTTTCGCCGTCGAGGATCGGCGCCTGCTCAAGCGGCTCATCCCCTGAGCCACGCCAAAACAAAAATACGAGGGAGGAACGATATGATCCGAAAGACCGACAAGGCGATCCGGCACCGCACTGCTCCCGCCATCTCCCGCCGCGCCGTGCTCGCGGCCGGCGCGCTGATGCTGGCAATGCCGGGGCCCGCCGCAGCTCAGGAGCAGAAGACGATCAAGATCGGCGTGCTCACCGACATGTCCAGCCTATATGCGGACGTGACCGGCAAGGGCTCGGTGGTGGCGACCCAGATGGCGGTCGAGGACTTCAACCCCGCCGGAAAGCCGCTGAAGGTGGAGGTGATCGCAGCCGACCACCAGAACAAGGCCGATGTCGCCGCCAGTATCGCCCGCAAGTGGTTCGACACCGAAGGTGTCGACATGATCGTGGATGTGCCGAACTCGGCCGTTGCTCTCGCCGTCGCCTCCATTGCCCGCGAGAAGAACAAGGTGATGATCGCCTCCGGCCCGTCCTCCTCGGACCTCACCGGCAAGGCCTGCTCGCCCAACACCGTTCATTGGACCTACGACACCTATGCCCTCGCCACCGGCGTGGCGACCGCGGTGGTGGAATCCGGCGGCAAGAACTGGTTTACGCTGACCGCCGACTACGCCTTCGGCCACGCCATGGAGCAGGACGTCAAGAACGTGGTCGCCCGCACCGGCGGCAAGGTGATCGGCGGCGTCCGGGCGCCGCTCAACACCCAGGACTTCTCCTCCTTCCTGCTGCAGGCGCAGGCCTCCGGCGCCCAGGTGGTCGGCCTCATCAATGCCGGCGGTGACACCATCAATTCCATCAAGCAGGCGGTGGAGTTCGGCATCCCGCAGGCCGGCCAGCGCCTCGTCGCCACCGTGCTCTATGTGACCGACGTGCATTCGCTGGGACTCAAGGTGGCCCAGGGGCTACAGTTCACCGAAGCCTTCTATTGGGACCTGAATGACGGAACCCGCGCCTGGACCAAGCGCTTCGCGCCGCGCATCGACGGGCGCTACCCGAGCGCCCTACATGCCGGAGCCTATGCCTCGACCCTGCATTACCTGAAGGCCGTCTCCGCCGTGGGCGGCGCGAGCGATGGCGTTGCGGTGGTGGACAAGATGAAGGCGCTGCCCACGGACGACCCGTTGTTCGGCAAGGGCTCGATCCGGGTGGATGGGCGCAAGATCCACCCCATGTTCCTGTTCCAGGTGAAGACGCCGGCGGAATCCAAGTATCCGTGGGATTACTACACGGTGGTCAAATCCATCCCGCCGGAGCAGGTGTGGCGTCCGCTCGCCGAAGGCGGGTGCCCGCTGGTCAAGTCGTGAGCGTCGCGCTGGTCACTGGCGGCGGCGGCGGCATCGGGCGTGCCATCGCCGTGCGCCTCGCTACCGGCGGGTTCGACGTGGCGGTGGTGGACCGCGACGTCCCCCTCGGCACCGAGACCGCGCGTCTCGTGGAAGAGGAGGGCCGCAAGGCCCTCTTCCTTCAGGCCGACGTCTCGCGAAGCGAGGAGGTCGCCGCCTTCGTGGCGCGCACTGAGGAGGCCCTCGGCCCCATCGCAGCCTTCGCCAACAATGCCGGGATCGAAGGGGTGGTGAAGCCTATCTTCGACTATCCGGAGGACGTCTTCGATCAGCTCATGTCGGTGAACGTCAAGGGCGTGTTCCTGGGCCTCAAGCATGTGCTTTCCCGCATGCGCACCCGCGGCGCGGGGACGGTGGTGAACACCGCCTCTACCTCGGCCATCCGCGGCCGCCCGGGGCTCGCTGGCTACGTGGCGAGCAAGCATGCGGTGCTGGGCCTCACGCGCGTGGCGGCGCTCGACGTGGCGGGCACGGCCATCCGCGTCAATGCCGTGCTGCCGGGCCCCATCGACACGCGGATGATCCATGCGCTGGACGAACAGGCGGCGGCCGCCGGCGGGCTCAAGCGCGCGGGCGCCGCCCTGCATGGCCAGCCGGAGGACGTGGCGAGCGTGGTGGCGTTCCTCCTCTCGCCCGCTGCGGCCCATGTGAACGGCGCGGCCTGGACGGTGGATGCCGCCTCCACCGTGCCCTGAAGGCCACTGGCGCCCTGTGATCCCTCTTTTGTGAACCCAACCTCCGGAAAGCATACTTCATGAAGCTCTGTCGCTATGGCGCGCCCGGCCTGTAAAAGCCGGGCCAGAGGGATGAGCACGGCACCCTGCGCGACCTGTCGGGCATCTGCGCCGGCATCGAGCCACGGAACCTCGCGCCCGAGGGCCTGGCCGGCCTAGGCAGCGGACTCATAACGCATTGATCCAGATGCGGACGGCTGCGAGCTTGAGGGCTGCGAGGAAGTTGTCTGGGCGCCTGTCGTAGCGGCTGGCGAGGCCACGCATCTGCTTGATCCAGTTGAAGAAGCGCTCGACGAGGTTCCTTTGGCGATAGAGCCACGGACTGAAGGCGAAGGTGCGCTTGCGGATCGTACGCGGCGGCACATTGGCAAATCCGCCGCGCTCCGCCGCCTCGGCGCGGATGGCGTCGGTGTCATAGGCCTTGTCGGTGAGCAGGATGCCGCCCGGTGCGAGCCGCGCCAGCAGTTCGCGCCCCGCCGGTGCATCGCCCGCCTGTCCGGCAGTCAAGGCGAGATGGATCGGCCTGCCTTCAGCATCGACCAGAGCGTGGATCTTGGTGGCCGCCCGCCGGCGAACGAAACGGTCGTAGAGGGTTGTACGCGGACCGTAGCGCTCCGGAACGTCCCGCCGCGGCGCCCCGGTGCGAACCCGCCAGAGAATGCCGTTGATCACCCGGCGGTCATCCACCCGCGCGACCCCGCGCGGCTTGTTCGGCAACAGTGGGGCGATGATCGCCCATTCCTCGTCCGTCAATTCGTGGCGGCGCATCACTCTCCCCTATCGAGAGAGGCTGAATCACGCTCCTAGCTGGCCGGCAAATTTATGGGGCCACTGCCTAGGGGGCCGCCCGTCGCTCCATCTCCTCGGCATTGGCGAGGACCCGTTGCAGCAGGCTGATCAGGGTCGCCACCTCCTCATCGGAAAGGCCGTGCATCGCCTCGCGATTGCCGGCTTCGAGGATGGCGCGGCCGGCCGGCAGCTTCGCGCGGGCGTCATCCGTCAGCGCGATCAGGCTGCTGCGGCGATCCCGCGGGTCCGGCTCGCGGCGGATGATTCCGTCCCGCTCCATGCGCGCCAGAAGCTGCGCCATGCTCGGCTGCTCCACCTTGGCCCAGCGCGCCAGCTCCGTCTGCGACAGCCGGGCGCCGTCCTTGAGCGCTGTCAGCACGGGCAACTGCGCCGTCGCAAAGCCCAGCTCGCGCAGCCTCATGTCGCCGATCCGGGCGAAGGCGCGGGCAATCCGGCTGATGTAGTGCCCGGGCGTGCGCATCGGACTCCATTCCGCATCTGCCATTGCATAGGCCCCTATGTTTATATTATATAGGCCCCTATGTAATCGGAAGGAGCAAACATGGCAACCTCACCTCGCATCGCCATCATCGGCGGCGGCCCCGGCGGGCTGATGCTCGCGCGCCTGCTACAGGTCGCCGGCATGCCGGCGACCGTCTTCGAGCGCGATCCGCATGCAGCTCATCGCCCGCAGGGCGGCTCGCTGGACCTGCACGTGGAGACCGGGCAACGCGCGCTGCGCCTCGGCGGACTCGAGGCGGCGTTCCATGCCCATGCCCGGCCCGAGGACCAGGGCGACCGTCTCTACGACCCATCGGGCGCGCTGCTGTTCGACCACGCCGGCGACGGGTTCGAGCGTCCGGAAATCGACCGCACCGCTCTGAGAACCATCCTGCTGGACTCACTGGACGAGGGAACCGTGCGGTGGGGCACCAGGGTGACCGAGGCCCGGCCCCGGCCCGACGGCGCCTGTGAGGTGATCACCGACGGCGGCGCAGCAGCCTATGACATTGTGGTCGGCGCCGACGGAGCAGGATCGCGAGTGCGGCCTCTGCTATCGGACGCCGCGCCCCTTTATGAGGGCGTGGTGTTCGTCGAGCTTGGCTTCGAAGCACAGACGCACCGCTTCGTCGATGACCTCGTCGGCACCGGCAAGATGTTCGCCGTGGGCGACAACCGCGCCCTCATTGCGCAACGCAACGGGCACGGCCACATTCGCGGCTATGCCGCCTGGCGCACGCCCGAGGCGCAGGCCCGGACGCTCGTCCAACAGTCGGCCGAACAGGTGCGCGCGGCGATGCTGGAGGTGTTCGACGGCTGGGCGCCCAGGCTCACGGATATGACCCGGCAAGGCACGCTTCTCGGCGTTCGCATGCTCTCCGCTTTGCCCATCGGCCACAGCTGGACCAGCCGGCCGGGCTTCACATTGTTGGGGGACGCCGCCCATCTCATGTCGCCGTTCGCCGGCGAAGGCGTGAACCTTGCCTTGGCGGATGCCGCCGATCTGGCGGAGGCTCTGGCCTCCGGGCAGGGCTGGACGGCCGTAGCGCACGCCGAAACGGTAATCGCCGCGCGCGCCAAGGTCGCGGCGGAAGGCTCGGCCGAAGGCCTGCGAACCGCGTTCTCGCCCGACGGTGCCGCGCCCATGCTGCAGCATTACCGCGCGCGTATCGCGGGTTAGGCGCCTCCGCTGCACCCTCAGGAGAGTGGGATCGCGGGGCTGAAGCGCCGCGGGGGCCTTGCCATTCAGATACTGCCCCCCCGGCGGCCGGACAGCGCGGCTGGTCCGACCGGAAGGGCGCGAGCGCCTTTTGGTTCGCGCCACTTCCCCGCCTTTCCCCTGACTGACGATGTGAGGCGTGCTGCGGCCGCCGGGCGCGCGATGAGCGTTGCGGCCTGAGGCGGCCGCCGCTATATATTGAATGTCGGAAAAGGCAGACTTGGCTTGGTCAGCCCAAGTCCTTTCGGTAACGAAAGCTCTGGTCTTTGGCTTCGGGCCCGAGATCCCCACGACGAACGTCGGGCGCTGTTGAGGCGCGGTTGCGTTCGTCCGTGCGGTCTCAAACCGAGGAACGCTCCGGTCGAACATCTTCGACCCAGGAGCCGTCCATGCCCATGTCCCACGCTCACATTCACGACGTCGTTATCGCAGGCGCCGGCCCGGTCGGCCTGTTTCTCGCGTGTGAGCTGCGGCTCGCAAATGTCTCCGTGCTGGTTCTGGAGCAGGCCGGCGATCCGCGGTCACCCTTGAAGGCACTGCCCTTCGGGATGCGCGGGCTTTCCGCGCCGACCATCGAGGCCTTCTATCGCCGCGGCCTGCTCGATGAGATTGTCGCGGCCCAGCGCGCGAACGATGCCGCAGGCACGACCAAGGCCTCGTCCCACTGGATGCAACAGGAGCGGCTGCCGGCCGGCCACTTTGCCGGCATCCCGTTCTTTCACGAGAACATCGACACTGCGAAATGGGCGCATCGGCTACCAAGTCCAGCCGGCGTCAATCTTGCGGTGGATATGCAGTCCCTCGAGACCATCCTGGCTTCCCGGGCGACGGCCATGGGGGCAGAGATCCGGCGCGGCGTCGACCTGGAGGACTTCGAGGAGACGGATTCCGGCGTGATCGTCCATGCCGGGGGAAAGATAATCCCCACGCGCTGGCTGGTGGGTTGCGACGGCGGCCGCAGCACGGTGCGCAAGAAAGGCGGCTTCCGGTTCGTGGGCACCGATCCCGAGTTTACCGGCTATTCGGTCAAGGCGACGCTGGCCGATCCGGATGCGTTGCACCCGGGTCGTACCTACACCCCAGCGGGCATGTACACCTATGCCAAGCCCGGCATGATCGCGATGGTCGATTTCGACGGCGGCGCCTTCCACAGGACGCGCCCGGTCACGCGCGCGCACGCGCAAGCGGTGCTGCAACGGGTCTCGGGCACCGACGTTGCTCTCACCACGCTCCATCTCGCCGCCACCTGGACCGACCGCGCCTGCCAGGCGACGGCCTACCGCCAGGGCCGCGTGCTCCTCGCCGGCGACGCGGCCCACGTCCATTCGCCCCTTGGCGGGCAAGGTCTCAATCTTGGCCTCGGCGACGCCTTGAATTTGGGTTGGAAGCTGGCCGCCACCATCCACGGCCGCGCGCCGGCCGGGCTGCTCGACAGCTATTTCGCCGAGCGGCATCCGGAAGGCGCCCGGATCCTTGACTGGTCGCGCGCCCAGGTCGCCCTCCTGCGCCCCACGCCGAGCACCCGCGCGCTCGCAGCCATCGTTCGCGATCTCATGGCGACGCGGGACGGAGCAACCTATTTCGCCGAAAAAGTGAGGGGCGTTTCCCTGCGCTATGATCTCGGCGGAAGCCATCCACGCATCGGCCAATCCGTGCCCGATTTTGCGCTGATTGACGGACCGAGAGTGGGAGACCTTCTGCAAGACGGCCGTGGCCTGCTCCTCGACTTCGCCTCCGATGCACCGCTACGGCCGCTCGCGAACCGCTGGCAAGGCCGGATCAACTATATCTCGTGCGACGTGGAGGACCGTCTGGGATTGAGCGCGGTGCTCGTGCGTCCCGATGGTTTTATTGCCTGGGCCAGCGAGACCGCTGCCCATGATGAGGGCGCCCGACAGGCCGCGTCGCGCTGGTTCGGCGCACCTGGCTGACCTGCATCGCCCTTAAGCGCCAAGGGACGAAACCGCTGCCGCGGTCACCATCCGGCATGACGGTCGTGCGGATGATTTCCATGTGGCGCTCGGCATAGGCGGGCGGACGATCGGGGGGGGTCTTCCGACAGGAGGGCCTCATGGACGCTTCCCAGCATTCCAGTAGACACGATCGGCCACCCGCCCGCTGCGGCAGCGGAGGTGGAGCGCGTCGTCGGCAGTGACCTGGCGCATATGGTGGCGCGCGGCCGGGCTGGTCCGCGCTTTTCCCCTGGGCGCGGGCCGCCCTGCCCTCTGAAGGTGAACCGTCTCCAGATCATGCCTGTACAACAGGCCTTCAGTCCGTTCGCCATTTCCCGCCGAGAGGCGTGAGACGGAAGGAAGGCGGCCAGGCTGTGCCGATAAGCCAGGCGCCGCGTGGGGTCGGTGCAGGTTGTTGTCCTCCTCCCCATGTGGTGACGATCGCGCTGACGACGGGTATATTTCCAAGGGCGCGGCGCCACGCTTGGATCATTTCATGCTGACCCTCTTCTCCTATCCCGAGCTCTTCGGCGTCGCGGACAATAACGGATACGGACTCAAGGTTTTTGCCTATCTCAAGCTCGCCGGGATTCGGTTCGAGCATCGGCACGTCTTCGATGCCTCGGCCGCGCCCCGCAACCAGCTCCCCTACATCACGGACGGGGACGAGATCATCGGCGACAGCGACGCCATCATCGCCCATGTGGCGCGCAAGCATGGGCCGGATCTCGATGCGGATCTGAGCGCGGCGCAGCGGCGACTTGGCGTGATGCTGCGGCGAACGCTCGACGACCTCTATTGGGTGATGTCCTATTCCCGCTGGAAGGACGATGCGTTCTGGCCCGCCTTCAGCGCGGCCTTGCGCACGCAGCATCCCGCGCTGACCGAGGCGGACCTTGAAAAGGCCCGCAGCTTCAATGCCAACCGTTATTATTTTCAAGGCATCGGCCGCTTCGAGCCGCATGATGCCTATGCGCGCGGCCTTGCCGATCTCACGGCCATCGCGGCGCTGGTGCCGGAGCAGGGCTTTGTGTTCGGGGAGCGTCCCGGCAGCGCCGATGCCGCCATTTATGGCTTCATCGCCAATATTCTTTTCTATCCCATCGCGACGCCGCTGCGCGCCTTCGTCACGGACCATCCGGCGCTGGTGCGCCATTGCGAGGATATCCACGCCCGGATCGCCCGCGCCCCATGACGCTCGGCACGGATGCCGCGCGCCGCAAGCGTCACGGCACCTGATCCCGCCGGCGCCTCAAGACCACATCAGCGCGGCCCGAAGCCCGCGGCGCGCGTCCCGGTTCTCAAGTTCTATTCGCGCCCCCACCCTTGCGGCCGCCATGCTCGCGATGGTGAGGCCGAGCCCGCTGCCGGACGCGCTCTTGTTGCGCCCCCGAAAGAAGCGCTCGGTGACGCGCGGCAATTCCTCCTCGGGAATGCCCGGTCCCTCGTCCTCCACGCACAGCCCGTTCGGCAGCCGCCTCCAGGTGATGGCCCCGCCCTCCGGCATATGCTCGATGGCGTTCTCGTGGAGGTTGCGCAACACGAGATGGAGCGTTTCGCGGTCCCCCTGCAGGCGGAGCGCGTCGAGCGTGGGGTCGAGGGTGACGCCGATGCGCGCCGGGGCCGCCGAGAGCTGTGCCACCTCCCGCAGCAGGGTGCCGGCATCCACCTCCGCCTTGAGCGCGAGGGGGGCGGACGCTTCAAGCTTCGCCAGCGCGAGGAGCTGGCGCACGAGGCGCGCGGTGCGGTCCACGGACACCAGGATGCGCCGCAACGCGCCGTCGCGCGTCGCTGCATCTCCGGTGGCGAGGGCGATCTGGGCCTGGGTCTTCAGTCCGGCAAGCGGCGTGCGCAGTTCGTGAGCGGCGAAAGCGGTCACGTCCCGCTCGTGCCGGCGGGCGGCTTCCACCTTGGCGAACAGGCCGTTGATGGCATCGATGAGGGGACGGACCTCCGCCGGCGCCTCGGCCGGTGCGAGGGGGCGCATGTCTTCCGCGTCGCGGGCGGTGAGGTCGCGCGCCACCGCGTTGAGCGGCTTCAGCCCGCGCCAGAGGCTCATCCAGATCAGCGCGCCGAGCAGGGGTACGACGAGCAGGAGCGGCGCGAGCAGGCCCGCCACCAGATCGCGCACCAGCCGGTCGCGCAGGCCGATGCGGTCGCCCACCATGACGCGGACTCCCTTTTCCGTGTCGAGGATGGTGTAGACGCGCCACGGCTCGCCATTGACCGTGCGCTCGGAATAGCCCTCCGCCGGGTCCCCGAGCACCTCGTCGGGCGCGCCGCCGGACCGGGCGACGAGCCGGCCGTCAAGCGACCAGATCTGGCACGACAGCTGACGCTCATAGGCGGCTCCGGGCACCTCCGCCGCCAGCGGCGTCGCGGCGATATTGCCGCCGGCCACGAGCGAATGGACCATCCGGGCGGCCTCCTGGAGGCGGGCGTCGAGCACGTGTTCCAGCTCACTGCGGCTGGAGAGATAGATCCAGCCCGCCGCGCACAGCCAGATCGCGCCGGTGGCGGCGATGAGGATCAGGAACAGGCGGCGCCTCAAGGAAGTCACACCGGCCTCCGCACGCGATAGCCGAGGCCGCGCACGGTCTCGATCAGCGCGCGCCCCACCTTGACGCGCAGATTGTGGATGTGGACCTCGACCGTATTGCTTTCCACCTCCTCCTGCCAGCCGTAGAGGCGCTCCTCGATCTCCGCTTTGGAGCGGATCACGCCCGGGCGCTCCATCAGCGCGGCGAGCACCGCGAATTCGCGGCGCGAGAGGCCCACCGGACGCCCCTCGACGGTGGCGGAAAGGGTCGCGGGGTCAAGCACCAGGCCGCCGGCCTTCAGCACCGGCCCGGCGCGCCCCTGGCCACGCCGCGCGATGGCCCTCACGCGCGCCGCCAGCTCATCGAGGTCGAAGGGCTTGCCGAGATAGTCATCGGCCCCGGCATCGAGCCCGCGCACGCGGTCGGGCGCATCGTCGAGGGCGGTCAGCAGCAGAACGGGCGTGGCATCGTCGCGCGCCCGCATGGCCGCGAGCAGGTCCAGGCCCGAGCCGTCGGGCAGCATCAGGTCGAGCACCACGGCGTCAAACCGGCTCGCCGCCAGGGCGGCGCGCGCGTCGGCGCAGGTGGCAACATCGTCCACCGTCGCCCCGGCAAGGCCAAGGCCCACCTTGAGCCCGTCCATCAGGATCGGATCGTCCTCGACGACCAATATGCGCATGCCGGTGCCTCCTTCACCGCAACCTTCTACCCCGAGCTTAAGGCTGGCTTAAGGTGAGCGGCCGAGGGAGCGCGCCATGGTCACGAGACTCCTCCCCCAAGCCGCTGCGCCGGCCTTCACGGCCCTGATCGCAGTGCTGCTGGCGCTTGCCGGTCCGGCGTTCGCGTCCCCTCAGACCCGGCCGCTGATGGCGGACGAGGCCTTTCACCTCACCGCCACGCGCGCGGCGGACGGTACCGTATCGCTGCTCTGGCGCATCGCGCCCGGCACCTATCTCTACCGCGACAGCCTGAAGGCGTGGATCGACGGGACCACGGTCTCCCTCACCACCGCCGCCGGCGAGAACAAGGACGATCCCAATTTCGGGCCGGTGGAAATCTATCATGGCCACGCCGAGGCGCGCGCGGCCGGCCTGCCGGCGCAGGGTCAGGCCTCGGTCTCCTTCCAGGGCTGCGCCGAGGCGGGCATCTGCTATCCAATGGTCACGCGCCTGGTGGATCTCGCGACGCTGGCCATCGCCGCGCCGCCGCCCACCGGAATAGACGCCGCCGCCGCATCGCCGGCGGAACAGCAACCGGCAACCGCCGCCCCGGTGGCCGCATCCCGCGCCAAGGGTTCATTGGCACGTATGCTGCCTTCCGGCGCGACAGCGCACGCTGCCGCGATCACCGGAACCACGGGCGCCGGGGCGAAGGATGCGGGCGCGGACGGCACGGGACCGAATGCCACCGGCGCCAACGACGCCCGGTCTGCGGCAGGCGAGACGGCGGCGGCAGGCAAGGCGGCGGCAGACGGGGCGGCGGAGGAGGAGGCGACCGCCTCCATCCTGGGTGGCGGGCTCGGCGCGCCGCTGGTGGCGTTCTTCGGCTTCGGCCTGCTGCTCGCCTTCACGCCCTGCGTGTTTCCCATGCTGCCCGTGCTGTCCGGCATCCTCGCCGGTGGCGGCGTGAAGCCGACGCCGCTGCGCGGCTTCGCGCTCTCCAGCGCCTACGGCCTCGCCATGGCGGCCGCCTATGGCGTTCTTGGACTGGTCGCCGCCTGGTCGGGCGCGAACCTGCAGGCCGCATTGCAGACGCCCTGGGCGCTGGGGCTGATGGCGGCGCTCTTCGCGGTGCTTGCCGGGTCCATGTTCGGCCTGTTCGAAATGGCCGTGCCGGCGGGGCTCGCGGCCCGGCTCGGACGCGGCGCGGGCGGCTCGATCGGCCAGGCGGCGGCGCTCGGCTTCGGCTCGGCCCTGGTGGTGGGACCGTGCGTGACCCCGCCGCTCGCAGGGGCCATGCTCTATGCGGCCCAGACCGGCGATGCGGCACGCGGCGGCGCGGCGCTGTTTCTGCTCGGGCTCGGCATGAGCGTGCCGCTGATTGCGGTCGGCACCTTCGGCGCGCAGATCCTGCCGCGCTCGGGGCCGTGGCTGGTGCGGGCGAAGCAGGCGTGCGGCGTGCTGTTCCTTGCCGTCGCCGCCCTGCTGGCCGGGCGCGTGCTTCCCGCGCCCGTGGGCGTGGCGCTCTGGGGCGCGCTGGCCCTGGGGCTCGGCGTGTTCCTCGGCGGGTTCGACCGGATGGCGCAAAGCAGCCCGCCGACGGCGCGCCTCGGCAAGACGGCGGGGCTCCTCGCCGCGCTCTATGGCGCCGTGCTCGTGGTGGGCGCGGCCGGCGGCGCGGACGATCCCTTGCGCCCGCTCGGCTTCCTCGCCGCACCGCCGGGAGCGGTCGCGGCGGCGGCGGAGGAGCTGCGCGTCTCCTCGCCCGCCGCCCTCGATGCCGTGTTTGCGCAGACGCGGACCTCGGGCCGGCCGGTACTGGTTTCCTTCACCGCCGGCTGGTGCACGGTGTGCAAGTCCAACGAGGCGGTGATGACCGAACCAGAGGTGCGGCAGCGCCTGGCGCAGATGCCGCGCATCGCCGCCGACGTCACCAATTATGGCGCGGGCGAACAGGCGCTCATGTCGCGCTATTCCGTCGTCGGCCCGCCCACCTTGTTCCTCCTGGACGCCGCGGGGCGCGAAGTTCCCGGTTCCCGGCACATTGGCGCGATTACCCGCGCCGATCTCGACGGCCTGATGGCGAAAGCCGGCCTGTGACCCTCCCCCCATCCATCGGAGATTTCATGCGACGCAGGGACCTTATCCGCCTCGCCGCCCTGTCCTTCCTTCCGGCCGCCCTGGCCTTGGCGGGAGGACGACCGGCCCTGGCCCAGGGCGTGGACGTGGACGCCATTCTGCGCGATCCCGATGCGCCGACAGCCGGCAATCCGCAGGGCGACGTGACCATCGTCGCGTTCCTCGACTACAATTGCCCGTTCTGCAAGAAGTCGGCCCCCGATCTCGCGCGGATCGTCGCCGAGGACGGACACATCCGCCTCGTCTACAAGGATTGGCCCATTCTCACCGAAGCCTCGGTCTATGGCGCGAAGCTGGCGCTCGCGGCCAAGTTCCAAGAGAAATACGAGCTGGTCCATGCGGCCCTGATGGGCATTCCCGGTCGCAAGATCCCGCAGGAACAGATGCTGCAGGCGGTGAAGGCATCGGGCGTGGACATGGGCCGCCTGGAGATGGACGCGCAGCTCCACGGCACCGAGATCGTGGCGCTGCTCAAGCGCACCAATGCGCAGGCGGAATCCCTCGGGCTGCAGGGCACGCCGGCCTATCTGGTCGGCCCGCTGCTGGCCTCGACGCTCGATTATGCCAGCTTCAAGCGGGCGGTGGCGGAAGTCCGGCGCCGACAGGCCGCGGAACAATGAGTGGCGGGTTGCCTGGAATCTGCCGCGCGCTCATCGCGCGCACCGCCCGTCGTCCCGTCCGCGCGCTGGCATGCGCGCTCCTGTTGCCGCTGGCGCTCGGCGCCTGTGTCACCACGTCGAACGAACCGGCCCCCGCGCCGGCGCCAAGCATCGCGCCGGCCGATGCGGCGCGCTACGGCGGGCTGGAGGATGGGGGGTTCCACATTCCCGGCGTCGACCCCGCCGAGATCAAGCCCCGCAATGTGCGCCAGGTGGTGGACAACCCCACAGGGCAGCCGCCCGGAACCCTGGTGGTGGATCCCAAGAACCGCTTCCTCTACCTGGTGCAGGAGAACGGCAAGGCGCTGCGCTATGGCGTCGGCGTCGGCCGGGCGGGGCTGGAATTCTCCGGCACCGCCGCCATCGGCTACAAGCGGGAATGGCCGAGCTGGCGGCCGACCGACGCGATGATTGCCCGCGAGCCCAGCAAATACCGGCCCTGGGCGGGCGGCATGGCGGGCGGCGAGACCAATCCGCTGGGTGCCCGCGCGCTCTACCTCTTCCAGGGTGGCAAGGACACGCTCTACCGCATCCACGGCACCAATGAGCCATGGTCGATCGGCGAGGCGGTGTCGTCCGGCTGCATCCGCATGATGAACCAGGACATCATCGACCTTCATCGCCGGGTTCCCGACGGGGCCAAGGTGGTGGTTCTGCCCGGCTGAGATTCCCGCCCGTGCATCGTCCCGTGACGGGCGGGATATGCGGACGCCCGGGCCCTGCGCGGCCCGGGCGTTCGTTGCTTTCGTGGGAAGGATCAGTAGCGGGCGTCCGCCGGCTTCTTGTCCTTCGGCCAGTCGTTCCCCTTAGGCGCGAAATCCGGGCGCGGCATGTGGCTGAAATACTCGGCCACGTCCACCGCCTCCTGATCGGAAAGGCCGCCCTGACCCAGCGGGAAGCGCTGGTGAAAGCCGACCGGCATGTTGCGCTTTACGAACGCCGCCGCCGTATAGGTGCGCGCCATGCCGGCCCCGATGTTGAAGGACAGGTCGCCCCAGAGCGGCGGATAGACGAACGCTCCGTTCGCATTCTTCAGGCCTTCGCCGTTCTGGCCGTGACACACGGCACATTGCGCGGTGTAGATGCGCGCGCCGTTCTCCGGATCGGGCTTGATCTTGGGGTCGATCTTGCCCACGCCCCGGCCCTCGACCTTGTCCTCCGGCCTGGTCGCGCCCTTCATCCAGTTGAAATAGGCGACCATTGCTTGCATGTCGGCGCCATCGGTGGCGAGCGGCTTGCCGTTCATGGAGCGCAGGAAGCAGCCGTTGATGCGCTCTTCCAGCGTGATCACCCGGCCGGCGCGCGGGGCGTAGCTCGGGAACATGGCGGAGACGCCGACATAAGGCGAGCCATCCGCCACCGTGCCGCCGTTGAGGTGACAGCTGGCGCAATTGAGCACATTGCCCACGTTCTTCGGCAGCAAGGTATGGGTCTCGGTATTGAGGCGCATGCCACGGACCAGCTGGCTGGCGTTCGTCTCCGCCAGCAGGTTGGCGATGCGCGGGGTCTCGAACCGCGAGGTGTCCACCTGCGGATCGAGGGTGGCGCGCGCCGCCTTGACCTGCTCCGCCGACACGGGTGCAGCGGCGTTGCCCCAGTTCGAGCGCACGAACGAGAGGATTTCGGCGATCTCCTGGTCGTCGAGGCGGGCGAAGCCGGGCATGGTATAGACGCGGGGGTGGGTCTGCGTCTCCGCCGTCTTCCAGCCGGTCAGGGTGATGTGCACCAGGGTCGAGGAATCGCTCGCCGCCACCGTGGGATTCCCCGCGAGCGGCGGAAACACCTTCGCGACTCCGCCGCCGTCGAGACGATGGCAGTCCGCGCAGAACTGTGCATAAGCGAGCCCGCCGCGGGTGGTGAACATGGCCTCGGGCACCGCGTCCCCACCCTGCGGCGGCAGCTCCTTGTAAGGGTGGTCCGACGGCAGGGACTTGAGGTAGGTCGCGATGGCGACGAGGTCGCCTTGCGTGAAATTCTGCGTGGAATTGTGGATCACCTCGGTCATGGAGCCGGAGACCGTGGCGAAGCGATTCTGTCCGGTCTTCAGCAGTTCCACCGTGTCGGGAACGGTCCACAGGTTGCGCAGATTGATGGCGTTCCACTCCTCCACCTTCGCACCGGAAACGAACGCGGCGCCGTTCGCGCCCTGATCCGACATGGCGACCTCCTGGAAGCCGATGCCGCGCGGTGTGTGGCAGGCGCCGCAATGGCCGAGACCCTGCACCAGATAGGCGCCGCGATTCCACACCTCGTCCTTGCCCGCGTCGGCGACGAAGGGATGGCTGTCGAGGAACACGAAGTTCCAGAACGCGAGCGACCAGCGCTGGTTGAAGGGGAAGCCGATCTCGGAGGGCTTGTTGGCGTTCACCACCGGCGCCACGCCCTGCATCAGATAGACATAGAGGGCGAACATGTCGTCGGCCGAGATCTTGGCATAGGACGGATACGGCATCGCCGGATACATGTGCGCGCCTTCGGCCGTCACGCCCTTGCGCATGGCACGGTCGAAGGCGCCGAAGCTGTAGCCGCCGATTCCCGTCTTGGCGTCGGGCGTGATGTTGGTGGAATACAGGACGCCAAAGGGCGTCTCCAGCGGTCGCCCGCCGGCCATCGAGGGACCTGCGCCCTGGGTATGGCAGGCGACGCAATCGCCCAGCTCGGCCATGTAACGGCCGCGGGCGATCAGCGCCGGGTCCGCCGTCTCCGGGAGCTTGCGCCCGGCATCATCGATGCGCGGCGGGGTCACGACCCACCAAAAGATCCCCGCGCCCAATAGTGCGGCGACCGCCGCCAGCGCGCCCCATCTCTTCCATCTTGGTCGGTGCTGGGCCGAAATAACATCGTTCATCGAACGACCTCCTGCTGGGCGAGGCAGTTCGACGAGCGCGCGACCACGATCGCAGAGGCGCCCTCGGCGCTCCTGCGTCCTGTCGCGGCAGCTCGTCCAGCTGCCTCCATAGCTCGTCCCGCGCGGTAACCCTAGGCCGGCCATGTTGCAGCGCATTGAGGCAACGCAACCGCAAAAGCCGGGCGATGGCCCCGCCGCGCACCTGGACGTGCGACGCGGACCGCCGGCGGCACGGGTCTCGGCCACACGGCGCGAAACCTGCAGAAAACAGCTCACGGAGACGGTCATTCGGTGAGGTAAATTCCCTTCCCCAATTGACCCCCGCTCGCGTCGGCGCAACCTGCGGATAGTTTTCAGAAGCGCAATGCGGCCTGGGCGTGCGCCCCATCGCGCGGACTTTTTCCGTCCCCCG
Organism: Rhizobiales bacterium 32-66-11; assembly: GCA_002304505.1. GTDB lineage: Bacteria > Pseudomonadota > Alphaproteobacteria > Rhizobiales > Xanthobacteraceae > NCEH01. Next base: position 25,789 of record NCEH01000013.1, read on the forward strand.
TGACGTCCTCTCAAAGCCCTGCTATTCAAGGCTAAGCTCCTGCCGTTGGTGGTGCGTGGGAGGGGTGTCTTTCGGGGGCGAGAGATGGATTTGCCGGTTTGGGTTCGGGCCAGCCAAGAGCGGTCCGCGCAGGCGTCGCGTTATCTGGCATCCACCTCATTGGCATCGATCTGTCTCGGCGGCTCGCTTGCGCTTCTGCTCTCCGCGAGCGGTGCGGCGGCGCAAGGCTTCAACTGCGTCGCCACCTCCTGCACCACCGATAATGCCACCTGGTACACGGCCGACAGCAACGGCATGCAGGGCACCAACTCGTCGGACAATGATTATCCCGGCGGACCGGGCAATCCTGGCGTCCTGGCGGAGATCGGCAATGCGTCGGTCACCGCGATCGCCATCTACGCCACCTCGATCGGCGGCTTGGGTGGAAGCGGCGCGGAGGCCGGATCGGACGGCGACCATTTCTTGAATGGCCCCTCCGATGGCGGAACCGGCGGCGCCGGGAACGTCGCAGAGGCGACCAATAGCGGCATCATTTCCATTCCGGCGGGCGCCGCGACGGTGCGCTCGGCCGTGAATGCCATTGCCTCCGGCGGGAACGGCGGCGCGAGCCAAGGTGGATCGGGCACCAACGGCGGGTCGGACGGCGGCTCCGGCGGCATGGGCGGCACCGCGACCGCCACCAACAGCGCAGGCCTGACCCTGGTCTCGAATGGCGCCAGCGGCCTCGTTTCCGTCGCCAATGGCGGCAAGGGCGCGATGGGCGGCGATGGCGGCTTCGCCTCCGGCGCGGGCAATGGCGGCAGCGGCGGAAATGGCGGAACGGCGAACGCCACCAATACCGCGAACGCCACCATCGCCACCTCCGGTTCGGATGCCGCGGCAATGCTCCTTTATGCGCTCGGTGGAGACGGCGCCAAGGGCGAGAATCCTGGCAATTCCTATGGCGCCGGCAGCGCCGGAAGCGGCGGCAAGGGCGGCACCATCGTCGCCGCCAACGACGGGATGCTGACCACCTCCGGCAATAGTTCCGCCGGCATATGGGCCGACGCCAGCGGCGGCAGGGGCGGAGCAGGTGGCACGGATGAAGGGTCCGGCTCCGCCGGAGCGGCGGGCGGGATCGGCGGCGCCGTCACGCTGACGAATTCCGGCACCATCACCACCAGCGGGGGCACGTCCTACGGTGTCGGCGCGGCTGCGACCGGCGGCCATGGCGGGCATGGCGGCTTCGGCGACAGCGGACACGATTCCATGGGCTCCAGCGGCGGCGCCGGGCTCACGGGCGGCAGTGCGAGCGTCAGCACCACGGCCACGTCCGCCATCGTGACCACCGGCGCCTCGTCCATCGGCCTTTACGCTCAGGCAAACGGCGGGACGGGCGGCAACGGCGGCGGCAATGAGGCCGGGGTCGACACACCCGGCGCCGGCGGGATCGGCGGAAACGCCGGCACGGCGGGCGTGAACGCGCTCGGCACGGTGGCAACGTCCGGTGCCCATGCCCCGGCCATTGCGGTCTATGCCCAAGGCGGCGACGGCGGCACCAGCGGCGCGGAAACCAGCGGCGGCGCGGGCGGCAAAGGCGGAACGGCGAGCGCGACGGTCACTCTCACGGCCAATGCCAATGGCGCGCCGACAGCCTCCGGCACCGCCTCGGAAGGACTTCTGCTGAAGGCGAGCGGCGGCGCGGGTGGCGCGGCGGATACCGGCGGCATCGGCGGCAATGGTGGGTCGGCAACGGCGGTGGTCACCGGCACGCTCTCCACCACCGGCGATACCGCCTCGGCGGCGGTTCGGGCGGTGGCAGACGGCGGCGCGGGCGGCGCCAGCACCGCCTCGCGCGCGGACGACGCCTTCCAGCCCATCATCGGTGGAGGCTCAGGAAGCATCATTTGGGGCGGTTTCGGCGTCACCCCGCCCTGGGGCCTCCTCCTCAACGGCACAGCTTCCATCACACTCTCGCCGCCGCTAGCGACACCCCTTGTCGCCAGCACCCTTATGACCGCCTCCACGACCATCGCCATTACGACCAACCCCACTCCCACCACCACACTCATCAACGCCAGCCCCGGGAACGGCGCCCTCGGCGGAACCGGCGGCAGCGCCAGCGTCACCCTCGGCACCGCCCAAGGCGGGATCGCCCTGCTCTCCACCACCGGCGCCTCCTCCCCGGCCGCCGCCGCGACGAGCAACGGCGGGGCCGGCGCGGCGGCCGCGCCCGGCGACAATTTCGGTGATGGCGGCAGCGGCGGCGTGGGCGGCGGTGGCGGCTCCTCCACCCTGCTCGCCTATGCCGGAAGCACGCTGAAGACCGCGGGCGACAAATCGGCGGGACTGCATGGCGCGAGCGACGGCGGGGCCGGCGGCCAGGGCGGCAGCTTTTCCTTTGGCGGCACGGGCGGCACCGGCGGCACCACGAAGGTCACCAATGCCGCCACGATCACCACCACCGGACCATCGAGCGAGGGCATTCGCGCCACCGCCAATGGCGGGGACGGCGGCAGCAATCCGCACCCGGATTCGAGCAATCTTCAGGGCTATGGCGGCGATGGTGGCGGGGGCGGGTCGGTCACGCTCACCAATAGCGGCACGATCCTCACCTCCGGCGCCGAGTCCCACGGCATTCTGGCGAAGGCGAACGGCGGCAAGGAGGGCACCGGCGCGCTGGGCAAGGGCTCCGTGGGCGACGCCGGAGCGGTCACCCTCACCACCACCGCTTCGTCACTGATCTCCACCCAAGGCGCGGGGGCGAGCGCGATCTGGGCGGACGCCTCGGGCGGCACCGGCGGATCGGTCACCGTCACGGCCGGCGGCATCCTTTCCACCACCAATGCCAATGCTGCGGCGCTGCGCGCCACCAGCTTCGGCGGCGTCGCCAATAGCACCGGCCTCAGCGGGGCGGGCGGCACGGTGAGCGTCACCGCCGCCCTCGCCCTGCCCAATGGCGGCGCCACCACGGCGGGGGCAAGCTCCGCCGGCCTGCTGCTCTTGTCCACCGGCGGCGCGGGCCGCGGCAACCATGCGGGCGGCACGGGCGGCCCGGCGACGCTCAACCTCACCGGCAGCGTGGTGACCGGCACGAGCCTTGCCGGCGCGGACTATTCGTTCTCACCGGCGGCCTGGGTCGCCAGCACGGGCGGCGCGGGCGGATCGGCGGCGGACGGCACCGGCGCCAATGGCGGGGCCGGCGGCGGGGCTGTCGCCGCAATCCTGAATTTCGGCACCAGCTCCGGCTTGGCGGCCCAGGCGGTCACCTATGGCTCCAGTTCGTCGGGGCTCGGCGTCATCAGCCAGGGCGGCACGGGCGGCAACGGCGCCTATGCCAATGCCGGCGACGCGAACGGCGGAGGGGGCGGAGCCGGCGGCAACGCAGGAACAAGCGTGCTGACCACTTATGTCGGCACCTCGGTGACCACCAATGGCAACGCCTCCCCCGGTCTCGTCGCGCTCACCGTCGGCGGCAATGCAGGCACAGGTTCCGGCCAGAACGGCACCGTCGGCAATGCCGGCGACGGCGGCATCGGCGGCAACGGCAATACCACCTACGTCACCAATGCGGCCAACATCACCACCTATGGCACGTCCTCCTACGGCATCTATGCCGCGGCGCTGGGCGGCGATGGCGGCGCCGGCGGGCTCTCCTCCGAGACATTTGATTCCGATGGCGGCTCGGGCGGGAATGGCGGCTCGGGCGGCTCCCTCTCCGTGGACTTCGCGGTGACGGTTGCCAGTTCCGGCACCATCACCACCAGCGGCACCGGCGGCTACGGCATTTACGGCCTCAGCCAGGGCGGCAGCGGCGGGGCCGGCGGGGCGGCCAACGGCCATGTCTATGAGCAAGGCGGCAATGCCGGAAACGGCGGCGCGGGCGCCGGCATTTCGCTGACCAATACGGGCATCATCAATACCTCGGGCGACCAGGGCTACGGCATGTTCGGCCAGTCCATCGGCGGCGGCGGGGATTCCGGCGGCGCGGTGAACGGGCTCGGGCCGATCTCCATCACGGTGGGCGGCAACGGCAGCGGCGGCGGCGCGGGCGGCGGGCTGAACCTGCTGAATGCCGGCCTCATCGCCACCACCAATGATTCCGCCATCGGCATCTATGCATTGAGCGTCGGCGGCGCCGGCGGTGCGGGCGGGACGGTGGGCACCACCTCGGCCAGCTTCGTGGTGCCCAGCGTCGCGGTGGCGCTCGGCGGCGGCGGCGGCTTCGGCGGCAATGGCGGCGCCATCGAGGTGATCAATGCCGCGACCATCACCACCCAGGGCCTGGACGCGGCGGGCATCGCCGCGCTGAGCATCGGCGGCGGCGGCGGCTCCGGCGGCAATGCGAATTCCAGCTCCTACAGCCTCGGCTATGGCGAAATCCCGAACATCGGCGTCACCATCGGCATCGGCGGTTCGGGCGCCTATGGCGGCAACGGCGGCGACGTGACGGTCGGCAACCTCAATTTCATCAGCACCCAGAGCGACCAGGCCTATGCCATCCTCGCCCAGTCCGTGGGCGGCGGCGGCGGCAATGGCGGCAATGCGGCAACCTCCACCTATACCTACGGCTCCTCGCTCGTGCTCGCCCTCTCGGTGGCGGTGGGCGGCGGCGGGGGTGGCGGCGGCATCGGACAGACCGTCAACGTCTCGAATAATCCCAACGCCACGCTGAGCACCTCCGGCTTCGCGGCGGACGCCATCTATGCCGCCAGCATCGGCGGCGGCGGCGGCAATGGCGGCACCGGCACGGCGGCAACCTCGGTGAGCCTGCCCTGGTCCTGGTCGGGCCAGCAGAACGGCGTCGATCTCAGCACCAGTATCATTCCGTTTTCCTTCAACGAATCCTTCGCCGCGTCCATCGGCGTCGGCGGAACCGGCGGTTCGGGCAATACCGGCGGCGCGGTCAATGTCACCAACAGCGGCTTCATCACCACCTCAGGCGTGGACGCGCGCGGCATCTTCGCCCAGTCGGTGGGCGGCGGCGGCGGCACGGCGGCGGCGGGCCAGGCGGCAGGAACCGACGATTACCAGCTCAATCTCTCGGTGGGCGGCAAGGGCGGAACCGGCGGTGACGGCGGCGCGGTGACGGTGTTCAACAGCACCGGCGCCAGCATCTCCACCACCGCAGACGGGGCCCACGGCATAGAGGCGCAATCGGTGGGCGGCGGCGGCGGCAGCGGCGGCACCGCTTCGTCCGATCCCGCGGGCGCGCTCGCCGGCGTGCTCGCCGACACCATCGAATCCGAGCTGAAGGCGATCCTCGCCGCCAAGCTCCCCCAATATGCCGCCTCCGAGGCCCTCAAGCTGTCGTTCCCGACCACCGAGGCCAATATTGCCGTCGGCGGCGCGGGCGGTGCGGGCGGCAACGGCGGAGAGGTCACGGCCACCAATGCCGGCAGCATCTCCACCCTGGGCGATGCCGCATTCGGCATCTTCGCCCAATCCGTGGGCGGCGGCGGCGGCAATGGCGGCGGCGCCACGCTCTCCGGCAGCAATGTCATCAATGTGAATGTCGGGGTCGGCGGCGCCGGCGGCGCGGCGGGCACCGGCAATCTCGTGACCGTGAGCAACACGTCGCTCATCAGCACTCAGGGCGATTCCGCCTTCGGCATCCTCGGCCAGAGCGTGGGCGGCGGCGGCGGGGTCGGCGGGCTGGCGGTGGATTCCACCAGCCTCTCGCTCACGGCCTCCATCACGGTGGGCGGCTCCACCGCCGCGAACGCCAATAACAACAACGCCCAGCAAGGCGCCACCGGCGGTGCCGACACGGTTCAGATCACCAATTCCGGCACCATCAAGACGGCGGGCAGCGAATCCCACGCCATCGTCGGGCAGGCGATCGGCGGCGGCGGCGGCGTGTTCATCGTCAATCCCGAACAGGCCGGCCTGAACGGCCCCACCAATGCCGAGATCGCATCGCTCGAAGACCAGATCGTCCAGGGCCTCCTGGGCCTCGGGGTCGATCTCAACGCCATCGCCGCCGCCTATGCGCAGCAATTATACGCCGCGAACGGCACGCTCGCCCTCACCATCGGCGGCTCCGCGCTGACCAGCGGCGGCGGCGGCACGGTGAACATCACCCATACCGGCACCGTCACCACCAGCGGCGACAATGCGTTCGGCATCCTGGCCCAATCCATCGGCGGCGGCGGCGGCTTTGCCACCGATGGCGCGGGTCCGACCATGCCGGTCACCGTCACGGGCGGCGTCGGCGGCAGCGGGGCCGGCGCTGGCGGCAATGTGAACATCCTGCTCGGCGGCGGCAGCAGCATTCGCACCACGGGCACCGGCGCCATCGGCGTGTTCGCCCAGTCGATCGGCGGCGGCGGCGGCTATAGCGGCGCCATGAACACGACGGGCATGAGCGTGCTGCCGCCGAGCGCAAACCCGGACGTCAATATGCTTGCGGGCGTCGTGACCATCGCCATGGCGCCGAACACGCAGGGCGGCGCGCTGATCTCCACCACCGGCGCCAATGCGCACGGCATCTTCGCGCAGAGCCTCAGCGGAGGCGGCGGCGCCATCGGCTCGACCCAGGGCATCGCGCTTCCGCCCGCCACCGGCACTGTGCGTGGCGCTTACGGCCTGTTCGGCGGCGGCGGTGTGACCATCGACGTGACCGGCACCATCTCCGCCACCGGCGCGGGGGCCGCCGGCATCTTCGCGCAAAGCGGATTTCAGGGCGCGAATGGCGCCATTCTCGGCGGCGGCGGGACGATCAATGTGAATTTCACCGGCACCTTGGTCGGCGGCAGCGGCTCCGGCGCGGCCTTGGTGCTCCAAGGCGGGAATCCGAGCAATACCGTCACGTTCGGCGCGGGCAGCAAGGTGAGCGCCCTTTCCGGCACCGCGATCATCGGAACTTATGAAAGCTTCACCATCACCAATGCCGGCACCCTCTCCGGCAATGTGGACCTGACGCAGGCCGGGGCCAGCACGTTCCAGAATGTGGCCGGGGCGCATTTCTATCCGGGCGCGCTGGTGGGGCTCGGCACCAGCACCACGTTCGAGGACGTCCCCTATGGCGGCTCATTGGCCAATGCCGGGACGCTGAACCCCGGCGGCCGCAACGTGGAGCTTTCCACCATGTTGCAGGGAAACTTCACCCAAAGCGCGGGCGGCATCCTCGCCATCGACATCAATGCCGCCGTCAATGCCGGGCAGACCAACGACGTGCTGAACGTCTCCGGCACCACGACCCTCGGCGGCAGCGTGCAGCCGCTTGTCGGCGCGAACCTGTTGCCGCTCACCTACACCATCCTCTCCAGCACCGGCGCGATGGCCGGCAGCGCGCAGGTGATCCAGCCGTCCGCCCTGGGCGTCATCAGCTTTGGCGTGAACCAGCAGGACAATAGCCTGCTGCTGACTCCGACGGCGAATTTCACCCCCTCGGGCGTCACCCTCACCGCAAATGAGGCGGCGATGGCGCAGTCGCTCCAGCAATCCTGGAATGCGACCTCCACCGGCCTGTCCTCGGTGTTCGCCAGCCTCGCCAATGTGCAGACGGCGGCCGGCTATGAGCGCGCCTTGCAGAATCTCTCCGGCGACCAGATGCAGGCCGCCGCCGTGAACCAGACCCGCGGCGCCCGCGCGTCGCTCTCGGCAGCCCTGAGCTGCCCGGTGTTCTCCGGCACCGGAACCCTGCTGGCGGAGACCGACTGCACCTGGGCGCGCGTGATCGGCAGCCGCGCCGAGCAATATGCCGACAGCAACGGCAGCGGCTTCACGCTCGACGCCCTCACCTATCGCATCGGCACCCAGAAGGAAGTGATGACCGACTGGTTCGTGGGCGCCACGGTGGGCTATTCGGACACCTCCCTCACCACCAATAACGGCTTCGGCTCCTCGGATGGCGCGGGCGCCGACGGCGCGCTCTCGCTGAAGCGCCAGGTCGGGCCGTGGCTGTTCTCGCTCGCCGGGCATGCCGGTTTCGGCAGCTATGACAACACCCGCAACATTTTCCTCGGCACCAACCGCTGGATCGCCGAAGGCAACGCCAGCGTGTTCACCGCCGGCGCGCGGGCCCGCGCCTCCTATGAACTGGCCTTCGCCAATTGGTACCTGCGGCCCTATGCCGATCTCGACCTGATCTACACCTATATGCCCGGCTATGCGGAAACCCAGGCCGGGCCGCTGAACCTCTCCATCTCCTCGATGAAGGAATGGACGCTCGCGTTCAGCCCGGCGGTGGAAATCGGCGCCCGCATCGACCTTGGCCCGGATTATTGGCTGCGACCCTATGGCAGCGTCGGCGTGACATTCCTGTCCAACGACAGCCTGGACTTCCAGAGCCGGCTGGCCGGTGCGGCGCCGATCGTCCCGAGCTTCACCAATACCGTGCCCCTGCCCGCGACGCTTTTGGACGTGACGGCGGGGCTTCAACTGGTGAACGCCAAGGGCTATGAGGTGCGGGCGGAATACAAGGCCCAGACGGGCAATGACTTCCTCGCCCAGGAGCTGAGCGCCCGTCTCTCGGTGCCGTTCTGACGGGCGGCCGCGCGCCCGCCGGAGCAGGAGGAAAGGGCGGTCATAGGGTTTTGACTTGAATCATACGGGAAGTCGCGTCAAATGCCGTAGCGTAAGAATATAATGAATACGTGAGGAGCAACGCCGTGACCTCTGTCTCAGATTTCAAGAGCATCCTGGTCGGTATCACGGAGGAAGGCACGGATCGCGCCAGCTCCGCTTTGGCCTACGGGCTCTCCTTGGCCCAGGCGGCGGGAGCGCACATCACGGTGCAGGCGGCGGCGCTGAAGGTCAGCGTGCCGCGCAGCGCCCTCGGTCCTTTCGCCTCGGAACTCGCCGGCTCGGAAAACCGCCGGGTGCGCGAGGCGGCAGTCGCGGTCCTGGAGCGCGCGCGCGGCGAGGCCGATGCCTCGGGCCTCACCTGTTCGGTCGAAACCCTGCAATTGCCCCTCGCGGACCTGCTGGACGCCTTCGTCGGCCAGGCGCGGGTGCATGACATCACCGTGCTGGAAACCACGCCCGAGCCGATGGAAATCGGCCGCGACATCATCGAAAATGTGGTCACCCGCGGCGGTCGCCCGGTGCTGGCCGTGCCGCCGGGCTTCACCACCTTCCGCGCCGAGCGCATTGTCATCGCCTGGGACGGCAGCGAGCGCGCCACCCGCGCGGTCGCCTTCGCCCTGCCGCTGCTGAAGGCCGCAAAGGACGTGGAAATCCTCTGCATCAAGGGCGAGAAGGATCTGGCCCACGCCATCCCCGGCGCCGAGCTGGCGCCGAACCTCGCGCGACACGGCGTGAAGGTGAGCGTGAACGACATCAGCGTGCGCGATGGCGATGCGGCCGAGACGCTGCGCGGGCAAGCGGGCCTGTTCCGCGCCGATATGGTGGTGATGGGCGCGTTCGTGCACTCGCGGCTTCAGCAATGGGTGCTCGGCGGCTTCACCCGTGCCTTGATCGAGCGTTCGCCGGTGCCGCTGTTCCTGGCGCACTGAGCCGGGCGCACTGAGCTGGCACACTCAGCCCGCCCCGGCGCGCGCCATCGACCGGCGCGCCACCGACCGGCGCGGCCTGCGCCGGGCGCGCGAGCCCGACGCGATTGCAGCAAAGCATCGTGATGCACGGGGTTGTCCCGTGCATCGCGAACGACAAACGACGAAGACAGGGGCGCAGCTGGATGCGCCTGCGCCGCGCCGAGACGTCGATCGGCCTTCGCGAGGCCGGTGCGTCGAGGCCCTTTCGACAAACACGGTTAACGCAATCTTCCGCTGCGCCTTACAGCTGCCCTTGCGGCTTCAAAGGCTTATAGCGCAGCGCCTGTGCCGGAGGATGGAAGACGGCCCCCAAGACGGCGCGATTCCGCGCAAAAACGCCATAAGCCTCTGCCAAAAACGCCGCCTGCCGCCAGGGGGAATGCCTGATTCCGCTCGGTGCGCGGAACGCTTTCAAGGATATCTCCCATGATCTCTCGACGGTCCCTTCTCGGCGGTCTGCTGACCGCCGGCATCGCTGCCGCCGCGCCCATTGCCGCGTCGCGCCAGGCCGATGCCCAGATCTTCATTCAGCCGCCGCCTCCGCCGCTGCGCATCGAGCGCCGCCCGCCCCCGCCCCGTCCGGGCTGGGTCTGGGTGTCCGGCTTCTGGACCTGGGATCCGCGCCGCCGCGCCTATGTCTGGGTGCCCGGCCGCTGGGTCGCCGGCCGTCCCGGCTGGCGGTATCGCGATGGCACCTGGGTGCGCCGGGGCAATACCTGGGTCTATCGCCCCGGCGGCTGGTGGCGCTGAGCCCCCTGCCCCCAAACCGCAAACGAAAAGGGACCGTTCGCCCATGGCGAACGGTCCCTCAGTTTTTGGTGCGACGGTGCGTAACGCTCAGGCGGTCGGCGCGGCCGGGGCTTCGCCGGCAGCCGGAGCCGGGGCGGGCTCGCCGGTGACCTCGCACGCCGCATGGGCGGCGAGCGCGTCGCGCAGCGCATTTTCCTTGGTATGGTCGAAGGAGGTGCTCATCACCGTGCCGCCGACGCCGCGCAGGTCTTCCAGCACCTTGTCGGTGGTCATCTTGCGGATCAGCAGGAACAGGCCGGCAGTGCCGGGCTGGAGCGCGGCGGCGGCATCCTTCACGAACTGATCATTGATGCCGACATCGGTCAGCGCGCCACCGAGTGCGCCCGAGGCCGCGCCGATGGCCGTGCCCACCAGCGGCATCATGAAGATGAAGCCAATCAGCGTGCCCCAGAGCGCGCCCGACATGGCGCCGGTGGCGGTGGTGTTGATCAGCTGGTTCAACTTGATATGTCCGTTCTCATCCTTGACGGCGATGACCGCATCGCCGAGCTCGATGAGATATTCCTTCTGCATGCCCAGGATCTTGTCGCGAACCTCGACGGCCCGCTGTTCCGTGGGGAAGGCGATGAAGACAAGATCGCTCATGGCCGGTTTCCTTAAAGCTCGCTGCGATTAGGGACCGCGCCCCGCTGGCACGGCGCGGCAGCTTCGGCCGCAGGTGCCGGCGAGATCTCGCCCGCCCGAAAGCCCCCCGCGCGCCAGAAGCCGGGGCATGTGTGACACGGTTTCATGTCATTTCAAACAGCGGAAGCGCAAGCGCAGCGATTGCGCGGCGCCCGTCCAAAACCCGCCCCGCCGCAGCCGCCACCGTGACGCAAAGGAAGCCCTCGCGGCCGGTATCGCCTAAGCGCGGCCCCGGGCCTGGTCGCGCACCTAGAGATTGGATGTCATGGCATCGCTAGGCCGCGCCGGTGTTCCAGCGCCCGCCGCGCCCGCGCCGCCCGATGCCGCCGCCGTCCCTGACTTGCCGCCCGCCTTCTTGGCTTCGGCCTTTTTGCCGCCCGCCTTTTTGCCGCCCGCCTTCTTGGTACCCGCCTTCTTTCCCAGCAGCTTCTTGCTGTCGCCCGTCTCGTCAGCGGCCGCCCTGGCAGGGACAACTTTAGCAGGGACCACTTTGGCAGGGGCCATTTTGGGGAGGGTCGGCTTCGCGCCGTCGGAATCCGGCAGCGCCGCGCTCGCGAGCGCGATCCAAGCGGGACCCACGGTCCCGGCGATCGCCGCCGGGCGCTCGGGCGCGGCGTTCAGCGGGCCCGTGTCGGGGGCTTTCTCGTGGGCTTGCACATTCCCCGCCTTTCCATCCCGTGCCTTGGCCGGCTGCTTCTGCGCCGGGGATTTCTCAGGCGAGCGTTTGTTGGGCGACTTCTTAGCCCGCGCCGTGTCCGTGCCGGCCTTTCCCGCGGGCCCACCCCCGGCTGCGCCGCCGGGTCCGGCACCACCTGCCTCGTCGGAAAACGGGCCTTTCGCCGCCGCCGACGGCGGAACACTCACAGTCTCCGGCCCGGCGTTCTTCGCCTTGGCTTTCTTGACGTCGGCTTTCTTGACGTCGGCTTTCTTGGGTTCGGCTTTCTTGGGTTCGGCTTTCTCGGGCTCCGCCTTCTCTGCCGCCCCATCGGCGAGGGGTGCGGCCGCGATCTCCGCCGGGGCCTTCCCCTTCCCCGCCGCTTTCGGCTTGGCGGCCGCTTTCAGTTTGGCCGCGGCCTCGGCGGCGCGCTCCTCTTCCCGAGCGGCGAGTTTCGCCGCGTGCCGGGCGGTCAGCGCGGCGGCGAACTGGAGGACATAGCGCTTCACTTTCATGGGAAACACCATCACGTCGCACGGCACCGAGCGGGTGGGCGGGAGGCGCTTCTCATAGCTATAGAGGCCGGCCGCGGCAGGCGACATGGCGCCGATCAGCCCGGCTTCCTCATAGGCTTCGCGCGCTGCCGTTTGCGGCGGTGTCAGGCCCTTGATGGGCCAGCCCTTGGGCACCACCCAGCGGCGGGTCTCGCGCGATGTGATCAGGCGAATCTGCACTTCCCCGTCCTGCCGCTGCCGGTACGGCAAAGCGGCATATTGCAGGCGGCGCAGCGAGGGTTTGTCGGTCGTTATCGGCATTTTTTGAAATAGAATCTCCCTTGCTTCATTATGGGGCCAACCGGCTGTCATAGACGCCCGGCGACGAAAAAAATCCCGCGCCCCCTTTCGGAACCGTTAGGCCCACCCGACGTTTGACCCAATCAAGCCCCGGTGAGGCATCACGCCCGGCGGAAAATGGAGAAGCCCATGTCCTGGCCATCCCAGGCCGCGCCCGCCGCGTCGCATGCCCACACAGAAACCGGGGCAACGGCCCAGCGTTCCGGCCTGATCACGGCCTATCGGTCGGTGCGCGGGGAAACCGAGCGGCGGTCCGCCTCGCTTTCGGCCGAGGACCAGATCCTCCAGTCCATGCCCGATGCCAGCCCGATCAAATGGCATCGCGCGCACACCACTTGGTTTTTCGAGCAATTCATCCTGCGCGCGCATGCGCCGGCCTATGTGCCGTTCGACGAGCGCTTCGCCTTCCTGTTCAATTCCTATTATGTCTCCGCCGGCCCGCGGCATGAGCGGCCCAAGCGCGGGCTGATCTCACGCCCGACCGCGCAAGAGGTCGGCGCCTATCGCGCCCATGTGGACGCGGCGGTGATCACGCTTCTGGAACAGGTGGAGGACGCCCGCCTCCCCACCCTCGCCGCCCTGATGGAGATCGGCTTCAACCATGAGCAGCAACATCAGGAATTGATGCTGACCGACATTCTCCACGCCTTTTCCCATAACCCCACCGACCCGGCTTTTGATCCCGCCTGGACCGCCCCCTCCACCGGGCCGGACGTGGGCGAGGATCCGCGCGAACAGGTGCTGCTGGCCGGCGGCATCTATCGCATCGGCCACGAGGGCGACGGCTTTTCCTTCGACAATGAGGGGCCCGCCCATCAGGTTCTTGTGCCGCCGACGAAAATCGACCGGCATCTGGTCACCAATGGCGACTGGCTCGCCTTCATGGAAGCCGGCGGTTATGGCGACCCGCTGCTGTGGCTCTCCGAGGGCTTCGGCGCCGCCCAGGCCGGTGGCTGGGAAGCGCCGCTCTATTGGCGGCAGGTGGACGGGCACTGGTTCGCCCTCACCCTCGGCGGCCTGCGACCGGTGGATCTCACCGCGCCGGTGTGTCACGTGAGCTATTACGAGGCCGACGCCTTCGCCCGCTTCGCCGGCAAATCCCTGCCCACCGAAGAGGCGTTCGAGGTGGCGGCCGGCAAGGGCGTGCTGACCGATGCGTTCGGCGTCGTGTGGCAATGGACGCGCAGCTTCTATGGCGCCTATCCCGGCTATCGCGCCGCCCCCGGCGCGCTCGGCGAATACAATGGCAAGTTCATGATCAACCAGATGGTGCTGCGCGGCTCCTCGCTCGCAACCCCGCAAGGGCATGAGCGCGCGACCTATCGCAATTTCTTCCATCCCCATCAGCGCTGGCAGTTCACCGGACTGCGCCTCGCCGACGAAGCGATCTGATCGAGGAGACCTCATGTCCCTGTCCCATGCCGCCGAACGCGCGGAGCCGCTGGCCCCGAGTGCGGAATTCGCCCGCGATCTCGCGCTCGCGCTGTCCGCTCGCGCCAAACGTCTCGCGCCGAAATATTTCTATGATGCCGCCGGCTCGGTCCTGTTCGAGCAGATCACGCAGTTGGCCGAATATTATCCCACCCGCACCGAGATCGGCATTCTGCGCGATCATGCGGAGGATTTGGCGGCCTTGCTGCCGCCGGGCGGGGTGCTGGTGGAATTCGGCAGCGGCGCCAGCGTGAAGGTGCGCCTGCTGCTGGACCGCATTCCCCATCTCGCGGCCTATGTGCCGGTGGATATTTCCGCCGAATTCCTGGAGCGCACCGCCGCCGACCTGCGCCGCGCCTATCCTGGTATCGAGGTTCTGCCGCTGGCGGATGATTTCACCCAGCGCTTCGCCTTGCCGCAGATGACGCAAGGCCGTCCGCTGCTGGGCTTTTTCCCGGGGTCCACCATCGGCAATTTCGAACCCGCGGACGCGCGCGCCTTCCTCGCCCAGGCGCGCGAAACCCTCGGCCCCGGCAGCCGCATGGTCGTGGGCGTGGACCTGGTGAAGGACCCGCGCCGGCTGCATGCGGCTTATAATGACGCGGCGGGCGTGACGGCGCAGTTCAACAAGAACGTGCTGGTGCGCGCCAATCGCGAATTGGGCACGGATTTCGCGCTTTCCGCCTTCGTGCACCGCGCTTTCTTCAATGCGCCGGCGAGCCGGATCGAGATGCACCTCGTCAGCGCCGAGGCGCAGACCGTGCACCTGGAGGGGGCCGCCTATCATTTCGCGGCCGGGGAAAGCCTGCACACCGAATGCAGCTACAAATACACGCTGGACGGCTTCGCCGACCTCGCCGCCAATGCCGGATGGCGGAGCGAGGCGGCATGGACCGACCCGGAGCAACTGTTCAGCGTGCATCTGCTGGCGAGCCCCGCCTGAGAAAACCCGCGCCGCCGCGCAAGAGGTTGAGATTTTTCCACATTTGCCGCGCTGCACATCGCAGCGCGGAAGCAAAACCGCTTGGCTTGCCGATGGCTTCATGGAACCCTGCCGGAAACGGGTCGCATTGGAGCGGGGGACATGCTTATCGAGGATCGCGGACCCGGCTTTCAGGGAAAGGCATCCCTGCACGGCTGGATGATCTGGGGCACCGCGGCCCTGTTCTACCTGTATGAATTCTTCGTCCGCGTCGCCCCCTCCGCCATGGAGCCGGAGCTTCAGAGCCATTTCGGCCTGTCGGCGGCCGCATTGGGCGCGGCGGCGGGCACGTATTATCTCGTCTATTCGCCCATGCAGCTCATCTCGGGCACCATCATCGACCGCTTCGGCGTGAAGCAGGTGCTGGTGTTCTCAGCGCTGATCTGCACCTCCGGCGCGTTCTTGGAGATCATCGGCTCCAGCAGCTTCTTCCTGGTGGCGGCGCGGTTCGCGCAGGGCTTCGGCTCGGCGTTCGCGTTCGTGGGCACCATGTATATCGCGGCGGAATGGTTTCCCCGCTCCATGCTGGCGCGGCTCTCGGGCCTCACCACCTCGCTCGGCATGGCGGGCGCGATCATCGGCAATGCCGGCATCGCCCGCATGGTGGAAACACTCGGCTGGCAGAGCGCGCTTGTGGGCGCGGGCTTCGTCGGCATCGCCATCACGGCGCTGATCGTGTTCGTGATCCCGAGCCGCCCGCCGGCCGGGACCGACGTGCCCCATCCCTACAAGCCCAATGTGCTGCGGGCGCTGCGCATCGTCTATTCCAATCCGCAGAGCTGGTATCTCGGCATCATCGGCGCGGCGCTCTACATGCCGCTGTCGATCCTCGGCGCGCTGTGGGGGGCGGAATATGTCTCCGCCATCACCGGCGCCTCCAAGCTTGAGGCCACCGGCGCGGTCTCCATGATGTATGTGGGCTGGCTGGTGGGCGGGCCGCTCGCGGGCTTTGCCTCCGACAAGCTCGGCATCCGCCGGCCGATCCTGCTCTATGCCAGCGCGGCGACAGTGGTGGTGACGTTCGTGATCGCGGTCATTCCCAACATGTCGCTGCCGGTGGCCTATCTGCTGCTGCTGGCGCTGGGACTGGCCTCATGCTCGCAGGTGATCTGCTTTGCCACCGTGGTGGAGCATAATCCTCATACCGTCACGGGCACCGCGCTCGCCTCCACGAACATGATCATCATGCTCGCGGGCGGGATCGCGGAATGGGCGTTCGGCCTGGTGCTGGATCTGGTCGGCGGCTCGGGCGACACCGGGCAATATTCGGCGCAGGCCTATCATTACGCCATCCTGATGCTGCCGGCGATTTCGCTGATCGGCCTTGCGGCGGCGACGATGGTGAAGGAAGCCAAGGAAACCGTCGGCGTGCAGGAAGCCGCCGCGCCGGCGTAAGCGCACGCGAAGGGCGGGGCCCTGTGGCCCTGCCCCGGTTCGGATCAGAGCGCGGTCAGTTCGCTCTGAATGCCCTTGCTGAGCTCAGCGCCGTCGTCGAGCGGGGCGAGATAGTCCACCGCCATCTGCCGGAAGCGCGGCAGGCCCTTATAGGCCTCGATGTCGGGATGCAGATCGCGCAGCACGCGATGCAGCCGCTTGCCCCATTTGGGCACCCGCGCCACCTCCTCCAGGCTGGCGAGATAGCAGCGGATGCCGAACAGGATCGCGTTCGAGCGCGGCAGGCGATACAGCGTCTGCAATTCCACCCGCAGATGCACTTTCTGCCCCACGTTTTCCGGTGTCACGCTCGCCTTGTCCGGCCCCCAGACGGGATAATTCTCGGGCGAGGTGTCGAGCCGCGGATTGATGGTCATGGTCCAGTTCAGCCGCCGCACCGGCGCGCCATATTGCAGGCGCAGCAGATATTTCAGCGCCCGGTCGAACACCCCCTTCTCGTGCGCCAGCGGCACCGGGCCGTGCCATTCGTGGAAGCTCATGCCGATGTCGAATTCGAACGACCAGTCGGCCTGGGTGGTGACCATGCCGCCGTCCACATAGAGATTGTCCTCGCGCTGGTCCTGCAAGGTGAAATCGCCCTGGGCCTGGCGGGTGATATATTCGAACGGCGGGCAAGGAAGGGTTTCCGCCTTGCCGAAGGTGAAGCTCTGGTGGAGGCCGAGCGGCCGGTTGATCCAGGTCCACAAATCGCCCGCCTTGGTGAGCGAGAAATGCGCGGGATAATCGGCGGCCAGATTCTCCATGAGGAGTTCCAGCGTGTCCCATTGCGCCGCCATCATGTGGGGCAGCACCTGGCAGCGCTTGGGATCTTCCGCCAGCACCTGCGCGCGCTCGCGGCATTCGGCGACATAATGCTCGTCGACATCGAACACATGATCATAGGCCGGACTGGCGCCGCCCTTCACATGGGGCTCGATGTTCACCGAATACATGTACTGGTCTTCGGGGAACGGAAACGGAAAGTGCAAAATGGCCGCGCTGGAATTGCGATAGGTGAAGTCGCGGCGGAAGGTCTCGTTGGGCTTGAATTGAAGGGTCATGGCACATCCGTCCGGTCACGAAGATCAATGGCGTTTTGCAGCATCAGCGTCCCCCCGCAGAAGCATCGGCGCGGCGTGAGAGGCGCCCTCACCCCAGCCCTCTCCCCCTCGGGGAGAGGGAGCAGGGCCGATGATACGCTTTAAAAATCCAACACCACCTGCGCGGTGCGGGCGCGCGAGACGCAGGGCATGATGAATTTCTGCGAGGCCTTCTCCGCCGCCGAGAGGAAGTCGTCGCGATGCTCCACCTCGCCGTCGAGCACCTCGAGCTTGCATTCCCCGCACGCCCCGCCCCGGCACAGGCAGGGCGCGGCGATGCCCTGTGCCTCCAGCGCCTCCAGCAAGGTCTGGTTGTCGGCGACCTGCACCTCGATGCCGGACTTGGCGAGCACCGCCTTGAACGGCAGGCCGCCGGAGGCATCGCCGAAGCTTTCGCGGTGGATCTTGCCCGCAGGCCAGCCGAGCGCGGCGGCGCTCGTGATCACCGCGTCCATCAGCGCGCGCGGGCCGCAGGTATAGACATGGGTGCCGAGCGGCTGGCGCGCCAGAATCCCGGCGAGATCGAACGCCGCGCGCCCATTGCCGTGGATGAAGATGTCCTCCCCCGCCGCGTGGGGCGCCAGCAGCTTTTCGAACACCGGCGCCTCGTCCGCCGTGCAGAGCTGGTGCAGCTCGAACCGCGCGCCGCGCGCTTTCAGGGCCGGCACATAGGACAAGAGCGGCGTGATGCCGATGCCGCCGGCGATCAGCAGATGCTTCCGCGCCTTGGACGCGAGCGGAAACAGATTGCCCGGAACCCCGATCTCGATCACGTCGCCGCGCGCAACGCTCTGATGCAGAAACCGCGAGCCGCCGCGCGACTGGGCCACGTGGCGCACGATGATTTCATAGCGCTCCCGGCTCTCGGGCGGGGAGACCAGGGAATAGGCATTCTTCATCACCCGCCCCTCATGGCGCAGGGTGACCAGGACATGGGCGCCGGCGGAGGGCGTCGGCAGCGCCCCGCCGTGCAAGGGCGCGAAGGCGAAGCGCTTCAGCGTGGGTGAAAGCTGCTCGATCTCGTGGATGCGGACCGGGATCGGACCTGAGGCGATCATGCGTAAAGCTCCTCGGCATCGGGAACCGCGCCGGGCACTTCGGCATCCACCTGCACGCCCATATAGGCGGCGTGCCGGCGGGAGAAATGATCGCGCACGAACAGGCTCGCCCCGCAGCCGCCGCAGGTGAAGATGGAGGTGGTGACGCCTTCGCCATAGGTGCGGCAATGCACGCAGAACACCCGCCGGGCCTTGCTCCCGGCTTGGGCGAGGCGGATTTCCTGGCGGCTCATGCCGGCGGCATCGGCGATGCGCGCCACATCCCACAAGAACGGCTCGGAGCCGGTGGCGTAAAGGCGCAGCCCCATGGTTTCGCGGGCCAGCCGCTCTTCCAGGGCCGAGAACAGATGGCCCTTGGCGCGGAACGGCCGCACGCTCTCGCCCTGCGCATCCACCACCTGGACAGGCAGCAGAGCGCTGCGGTTCACCACGGTCCAGGTTTCGAACGCAGCCGGCTCGAACCCCTCCGCGAGGGCCTCCGCCGGCAGCGCCGGGCCTTCCACCAGCAGCAGATGATGCCGCCCGGCCGGGTCCAGTTCCAGCGGGGCGTATTTCGGCCGGCTCTTGATGCCTTGATCGCTCATGATGCCTTTCCGCTTCAGGTCAAAATTCAGAAGGCCGAGCGTCCGCGCCGCCCCCCTCCCCCCAACCCTCTCCCCGGCGGGGAGAGGGGGTTTTGCGTGCTGTTGCCCAAACACCCCTCCCACCGGGAAACTCCGCCCGGCCCCTCACCTCTCCCTCACAGGGAGAGGTCGGCCGCGCAGCGGACGGGTGAGGGGGAGCGTTCCCGCGGGCGCTTGAGGCCCCCTCCCCCCAGCCCTCTCCCCAGCGGGGAGAGGGGGCTTCGCGTTCACTTGCCCAAACACCCCCCCCACTGGGAAAGGCCGTCCAGCCCCTCACCTCTCCCCCACGGGGAGAGGTCGGCCGCGCAGCGGGCGGGTGAGGGGGCAAGCCCGGCCCATCGCCCAAAGCCCGCCCCTTACGCCCGCACCCGGGTCTTCTGTGGGTCGAAATGCGGGAACGGCACGATCTGCGCGGGAATGCGCTTCTGGTGGCCGTCCAGCTTGCCGATCTCGATCGAGCCGCCCGCCTCCACCGCCGCGATATCGAGCCGTGCCAGCGCGATATTCTGCTTCAGGATCGGCGATTTGGTGGCGCTGGTGACGACACCCACCTGGGCGCGGCCGCTATAGATGGGGTCGCCATGGCCCACATCGTCATTGGAGCCGATCAGCAGCCCCACCATCTTGCGGGCCGGATTGGCCTTGCGGCGCAAGAGTGCCTCGCGGCCGACGAAATCCTCGTCCTTATTCGCCACCGCGAAGCCGATGCCGGCCTCGAACGGGTCGGTCTGGTCGCAGAAATCATAACCTGCGAACACCAGCCCGGCCTCGATGCGCAGCATGTCCAGCGCGGTGAGG
>NCEH01000145.1 GCA_002304505.1 Rhizobiales bacterium 32-66-11
CGCGGAGGAGATCCTGCGCACCATCCGCGAATGTCGCCATGAGCAGCTCCTTGTCGGTCGGGGTGGCATTGACGAGCCGCTCGGCATGATCCTGAAGAAGGATCTCCTCGATCAGGTCCTCGACGGAAAAACCCTCGATCCAATGGCGGTGATCCGTGAACCGCTGATCGTCCACGAAGCATCTCCGATCTTCCGCGTGCTCGAGCGCTTCAAGAAGGCGCCGGTGCGCCTGGCGATCGTCATCGACGAATACGGTAGTCTCGACGGCATCGTCACCCAGACCGACCTGTTGGAGGCCATCGCCGGCGATCTGCCGGACGCGGAAGGTGAAGACCCGGATGTGGTCGAGCGCGAGGATGGCTCGCTGCTGATCGACGGCATGATGGCGGCGCACGATGCCTTTGCCCGGCTCGGCTTCAAGCTGCGATCGGCGGATGGCGACTTCCACACCATCGCCGGGTTCGCGCTCGCCCGGCTCGGGCATCTTCCCGAGGTCAGCGAGCATTTCGACTATGAGGGCTGGCGGTTCGAAGTCATCGACATGGACGGGAGACGAATCGACAAGCTGCTGGCCCGTCGGGAGCACGTGGAGGGGTCTTGAGGCCAGCCATAGGCTTGCGAATGGAGGACCTTGCGGGTAGATTGAGGTTAAGGGGTTATTCGCGATTGCCCCGTGAGGCGGCAGCCCAAACATCGCGTCCATCGTTCCCCAGAAGGGAGTGGACGCTCATGCCGTCTAGCACTGAAATAACCACGTCTCAGCTCGCCCGCCTGGTCGGTATTCCATCCGCGCCGGCTATCGTAGATGTGCGCCTGGCCGAGGATTTTGACGCCGATCCGCGTCTCCTCCCGGCGGCTGTCCGCCGGGACTTCCAGACCGTCACGAACTGGGCGGCCGAGTTCGCCGGCCGTGACGTCGTTGTCGTCTGCCAGAGGGGGCAGAAGCTCAGCCAGGGCGTGACCGCCTGGCTCCGCCATGGGGGAATCAGTGCCGAAACCCTCGAAGGCGGCTTCGAGGCCTGGAGGTCGGCCGGCGGACTGCTGGTCAAGACCGAAAAGCTGCCGCCGCGCGATGAGCAAGGCCGCACCGTCTGGGCGACACGCGCGCGACCGAAGGTCGACCGCATCGCCTGTCCCTGGCTCATCCGCCGCTTCATCGATCCGACCGCCGTGTTCCTGTTCGTCGCGGCGACCGAAGTGGCCGCCGTCGCCGAACGCTTCAACGCGACCGCCTTCGACATCGACGACGTGTTCTGGAGCCACCGTGGCGAACGCTGCACCTTCGACACCATGGTCGAGGAGTTCGGCCTGACCTCGGAGCCACTGGACCGCCTGGCAACCATCGTGCGAGCGGCGGACACGGCGCGGCTTGATCTCGTGCCGCAGGCGGCCGGCTTCCTCGCCGCCTCGCTGGGCCTATCGCGGATGTTCCGCAACGATCTCGAACAGCTCGAAGCGGGCCTGCTGCTCTACGACGCCTTTTATCGCTGGTCCCGCGACGCGACCGAGGAAACGCACAACTGGCCGTCTAGCCAGAAGCTGGCATGAGGGAGGCGACCATGTCGATCACCCTCACGACGGATGATTCCGTCTCCACGCCTGCAGCCCCGACCTTCGCTGAAGCCACCAGGGTATGGGCCAGGATCGGCCTTCTCAGCTTTGGCGGGCCGGCCGGACAGATCGCCCTGATGCACAAGGAACTGGTCGAGGAGCGCCGCTGGATCGGCGAGCAGCGTTTCCTGCACGCCCTCAACTATTGCATGCTGCTGCCAGGACCCGAGGCGCAGCAGCTCGCCACCTATATCGGCTGGCTGATGCATCGAACCGTCGGCGGCCTCGTCGCCGGCATCCTGTTCGTCCTGCCGGGCGCCTTCGTCATGCTGGGCCTCAGCATCCTCTATGTGCTGTACCGCGAGGTGCCGCTGATCGACGCCGTGTTCTTCGGCGTCAAGGCGGCGGTCCTCGCGGTCGTCGTCGAGGCGGTGCTGCGGATCGGCCGGAGGGCGCTCAAGAACCGCGTGATGATCGCGATTGCCGTCGCGGCCTTCATCGGCATCTTCGTCTTCCGCATTCCGTTTCCGCTGATCATCCTCATTGCGGGTCTCGTTGGCTGGATCGGCAGTCGGCGGGCGCCGCAGATCTTCGCCGCCGGAGGGCATGGCTCCAAGGGAGCCGTTCCCGAGTTGAAGGGCGTCGTCGATCTCATGTTCGAGCGCGGCGAACTCACCCATGCCGAACCCTCCTGGGGACGGGCCTTTCGGGTGATCACCGTCTGGCTGCCGATATGGCTTGGGCCGGTTCTGCTGCTCTGGCTCCTGACCGGCTCCTCCAGCGTCTGGACCCAGCTCGGCGCCTTCTTCAGCTCCATGGCGGTCGTCACCTTTGGCGGCGCCTATGCTGTCCTCGCCTATGTGGCGCAGGCCGCCGTCGACACCTTCGGCTGGCTCGCGCCGGGCGAGATGGTCGATGGGCTCGGCCTCGCCGAAACGACGCCGGGGCCGCTGATCATGGTGCTCCAGTTCGTCGGCTTCCTCGCCGCCTATCGGACGCCCGGCGTTCTCGATCCGCTACTGGCCGGCTGTCTCGGTGCTCTCCTGACCACCTGGGTCACGTTCGCACCGTGCTTTTTCTGGATCTTTCTTGGGGCGCCCTACATCGAGGCTCTGCGCGGCAACAAGGCGATCTCATCGGCGCTCTCAGCGATCACCGCCGCAGTCGTCGGCGTGGTCATGAACCTTGCTTTGTGGTTCGCGCTACACGTCGTGTTTCGGGAGGTGCGGACGTTCGAGATTCTCGGCGTCGGTCCGGACCTGCCGGTGCTCACATCGATCGACTGGCGGGCCGCAGTTCTCGCTGTCGCTGCGATGATTGCCATGTTGCGCTTCAAAGTCGGAATGATCCCGACGCTCGGCCTTTGCGCGGTGGCCGGTGTTTTTGTCAGCTATTTACCTGTGTGACACGAGGGAAGGCCCACTGGCGGACGAATTTGGGCACGTGATGTCCGCGCTAGGGCCGCCTCCATATGTTTACGCAGGAATTATCTGGATAATCGGGCGGTTCGCCTTCGTTCGAGCGCGGCAATCGGCGGTGATTGGGTAGCTATCTCGCAGAATAGCGCGCCACAACGTGGAATCGACGGGGTTCGCGGGCTACGAACGATGAAGATGGGCACTATGTCTGCGCAATAGCCACCTAAACCTCGCTATTACCCTCTCACCCGGAGAGTGCCCTTGCTTGGCGATAAGCAGAGTGCCGAGTGGTCACTGGTCTACAGAGAACCGCGCGGCTACAGATGAGGAAATACGCCGACTTCCAGCAGGTCACGCGCAGCCGGACGGTCGGCATGGCGTTTTCGGCGTCAGCGGATATCGAGGCTCTTGCGTTGTCCTTGCTTGCGCCGCTGTTCCCGGTCGCAAAGGGCATACGATTGATCGGCGTCACAGTCTCATCACTGGATGGGTTGCCTCGTCAGGCCGAGAGGCAGATTCAGCTCCCGCTCTTATAGGCCACGCCGGAAAAGCATGCCAAGATGTCCGAAGAATGCAGCATCGTTCGGACGTCCCTTGCTTATGTCCGAAATTTGCATCATATTTCGGACATGCTCGATCAACCAACCGCCGACCTCCGCCCTCGCCTTCTGGCCCGCGTCGACGCGAAGCCGAGCGAGGTCTGGACGCCAGGCGATTTCGCCGACCTCGGCAATCGCGCAGCTGTCGACAAGACGCTACAGCGCCTCGCTGCGGCCGGCGAACTGCGCCGGATCGACCGTGGGCTCTATGATCGGCCGCGAAAGAGCAACCTCACCGGCAAGCCGATGGTCCCCGACTATCGTGCCGTGATCCGAGCCGTGACGCGGCGGGACCAGGCCCGCGTCGTGGTCGACGGCATGACTGCGGCGAACGATCTCGGCCTCACCACAGCCGTCCCCGCACGCATCGAGGTCCTGATCGACGCGCGCCTGAAGCCGATCACACTCGGCAAGCAAGTCATCCATTTCAAGTCGGCTGCGCCCAGCCGCCTGTATTGGGCGGGGCGGCCGGGTATGCGCGTCGTCCAGGCGCTTCATTGGATGCAGGACATGATGACGGAGGAGGAGGATCGACGGGTCGTCGAGAACCGCCTGCGCAAGCTGTTCGCCGACCCACAGCATGGCAAGGAGCTTCGCGACGATCTTCGCGCGGGTCTCTCAGCCATGCCGATCTGGATGCAGGATTTTCTACGGCCCTTGCTCGATACTGCCGACGCTGCGCCGGAGGATCGCTCGTGAGCAGCGCAGCCTTTCGCGAGGTCATCTCCGCTGCGCCCGGCGAGAAGCTCGACCTTTTCTTGACGACGGCGAACCGGCTCGGCGCACCGATCGGAAACATCGAGAAGGATTTTTGGGTCTGCTGGACCCTCAACGCCCTCTATCACGAACGGCCCGCCGGAGGTCCGCGCCTCCTGTTCAAGGGCGGGACGTCGCTGTCGAAGGCCTTCGGGCTGATCGAGCGATTTTCCGAAGACATCGATGTGACGGTCTTTCGCGACGATCTCGCCGAGCCCGCCTCCGTCGACGAGCTCGAAGCGCTATCGAACAAGAAGCGGCGGGCTCGACTGGACGCGATCCGAGACGCCTGTCGTGGCTATATTACCGGACCGCTGCACGGGTTCCTGACCAAGCACCTTGCCGAGGCAACGGACGGACGCGGCCGCGTCGAAATCGACGAGGCTGACCCCGAGGGGCAGACGCTTTTGGTCTGGTATCCCGAGGTCGAGCCGCGCGACGAGGCCTATGTGCGGCCGGCGGTGCGGATCGAGTCTGGAGCGAAGTCGGCCCTCGACCCGAACCATCCGAAGGAAATCCGCCCCTACATTGCCCAGGATGTGGCGGGCCTCGAGCTGGCGGTCCCGAACGTCACGACGATCAATGCCGAGCGCACGTTTTGGGACAAGGTCGTGATCGCGCACGGCCTGCGGCGCTGGTTTGAGCGCCGCGGCGAGCTGCGCCAGGCAGGCCAGCGCGTCTCGCGACACTTCTACGACCTCCATTGCCTTTTCGCCTCCGAGGTCGGCCGGTCGGCAATAGCCGATGCCGCCTTGGGAGCCGACTGCGTTCGGCACGCCCTCATGTTCTTCAACCGGCCCGACTACGATCTGGCGTCGGCCGCAACCGGGTCGTTCGCGATCGCGCCGTCCGCGGCCATGATTGACGCGCTCGCGCGAGACTATGCGAACATGACACCGATGATCTTCGGGGACGCCCCTCTCTTCGCGGACATTCTGACGTCGATGAAAGAGATCGAGCAGATGGCGAACGATCGAGGCCGATAAATGGTCGGTCGCAAATCGGAAGGCCCGCTCGGCGAGACACGGAAAAATCGGACGGAGCCAGAAGGCTAGGACCATCGCATGGCTGACATCTTGGAAAATGCACCGGTGAGACTGCCCGACCGTGCCTCGGTTGGAGCGGCGCTGGCGCGCTTTCCGGCCGGCGCCGACGAAGCCGCGCTGACCGCGGCGTTTCCTGGGTTCGCCTTCTTGGCGGCGATTGACGACGACCAGTACTGGCGGGTCGAGCGCTCGGTGCTTGCCGCCGACGGAACCCGGATCGCCGAGTACCGACCGTGGATGGAAGCAGAACTCGCCAAGGACAAGGGCAACGTCGGGGCTCTCTGGTCTCGGTTACAGCAGACCGAACTTCAGATCTCGGAATGGCACGGCAACAGCGTGTACGCCTTCGCGCCGACCGGATCGGGCGCGGCCGACTACGTGCAGATTTCGGTCGGCCGCGAGGTGGAGTGGCGTGCTGGGCCGATCGTCAATCCATCATCTCGCCCCTGGAGCGAGCTGGAGCTGCTTGATCCGTCATGGATCGACCATGACGCCAGGTCCGACGACAAGGTGATCGCGGGCCCGCTCTACCGTTTGAGCAAGCGTACCGGCAGCAGTGTCGTGCATGTCCGGACATTCCTCGCGCGGTGCGCGCGCCTCGAGCGCGAGAAGCGTGAGGCGCGCCGCCCTGAGATGGAACAGCGCGTCTGGATCGGCACCGACGGCACGCAGAGGCCCTTCCTGGAATTGCAGCCCAATTGGTTCGATGTGGTGCCGCGCGAGGTGCGCTTCTTTCAGGACTGGGAGGAATCGAGCGCGCGCAGCGCGCGCGTCTTCGAGCATTGGGCACTCGACATCACCGACTATGAGCACAACGGCCAGCGAGAGATCGGGTTCATCACCCGTCCGCTGCATCTGCCGAAGGAGAGCCTGGAGGCCGGCGATGCCTCAGTGCATATGCTGATGGATCGCACAGAGGCGATCGATCGCGAGGTCGGCCTTGCCTTCGGCTGGTACTTTCTCATGACGCACGGCAACCGAGTCGATCCCGATGTTGGCGACGCGATCGCGCAGGGCCTGCGTGACGCGCGTGTGCGCCTGCCAGACCATGACGCCAAGGTGCTGTTGCGGTGGGCTGACCAGCGCTACGGATTCTGACCGACGATGAATTGGCGGCTTCGCCCCGGCCATAAATACAGATCCATTTTGAAATCTTACTCGCTCGCGCCGTCGTCAAAATCGTCGGCCTCTCCGCCGGCGATCGGAATATCTCCAGCCAGCAGCTTCTCTTTGCTGAGCAGGCCGGCATCCTCGAGCGCCTCCATGTCCGGCAGGTCGCGGAGCGTGTCGAAGCCAAAATGCGACAGGAACCCCGGGGTCGTCACGTAGGTATAGGGCGCACCCGGCGTCGGGCTGCGCGGCCCGGCAGCGATGAAGCCGAGCGACCGCAGATGGCCGATGGTGTCGCGGCTGACCTCCTTGCTGAAGAACTGGCCAAGCTCGCCGCGGGTGATCGGCTGGAAATACGCGATGCACATCAGGATCAGCGCATCCGATTGCGACAGCGGCTTCGTCTCGGTTCCAAGCCCTGTCGCCGTGCGGATGGCATCGGCGAAGCTCTTGCGGGTGCGGTGCTGCCAGCCGCCGGCGACCGCGACCAGCTCGTAGGGCCGGCCGCGCAGCTCGCCGCGGATATCGTCGATGATGAGGTCGAGATTGCAGTCCCGCCCGACGACCCGCGCCAGCACCTCACGCCCGACCGGCTCGGGCGAGGCGAAGATCACCGCCTCGACCCGGCCCATCCATTCGCGCCAGCGCAGCTCCGGCGGCAGATCGGCGAGCTCGGTGTCAAGCTCCTGCTTGGCTCGCGCGCGCCGGGCCATGGTCAGAGCCCGTAGAGCCGGAAGGTCGGCCGGCCGGTGAGCTCACGCACGCCGCCGAGCGCGACCAGGCGCTCGAACAGCCGCCGGCTCGAGCGGTCGCTCGCGGCCTTGCCGGTCCTGGCCGGCTGCGCGTCCTCGCTGATGAGGATCGCCACCATCATGTCGGCGTCCTTGCCGCGCAGCTGCGGCGCGGCGGCGAGGAGCCTGTCGGCGCGGCGGGCGAGATCGGCGTGCAGGTCGGCCGCGGCCGCCGAGCCCCGGGCATAGGCCAGGTTGCAGGCGGCAAGCCAGCCGCTGTCGCCGGCGACATGCGCGGCGGCGTGACGGAAATCGGCGCGCTTCAGATGGGCGGCGAGCAAAGGCACCGGCACCGGCCATTTGAGGCGATGCGCCAGGACCGCATCGGCGAGCCAGAGCGCCAGCGGCCGGCTGTCGGGCCGAAACCGCAGGCTGGTCGCCGCCACTCCCGCCGCGGCGCGCACCGCACTCCCCGGCCCTTTGAGCTGGTCGGTGGCGAAGGCAATGACGTCCTGCAGCGCGTCGTCGTAGCGGTGGGCCAGCAGCGCCGCGAGCTTGAGCTCCCAGTCGCCGGCGGCCATCGCCGACCGCTCGCTCAAGGCGCGCCAGGCCTTGAGGAGCTGCCCGGCGGGCCCTGGGTCGTCGCCGTCGCGGCGCAGATACCAGTGGTCGCGCAGCATCGCCTCGTCCTCGGTGCGGCCGTTCTGCTGCGCCAGCGCGGCGGCGCAGCCAAGCGCCAGGCGCTGGCGCCAGAGGGTGCCGAGCGGGTGCTCGTGGCGGGCGATCGGATGCAGCGCCGCCAGCGCCGCCCCGGCGAGAAACTCCGTATCTTCAACGGCTTCGCCGGTCGCGGGCTGGCGCGCCCAGCCGGGAAAGGCCGGAAAGGTCGGAGGGGGCTCGGGGATGAGTCGCGCGCGCGAGGCCATGCCGGAGCGTATCCGATGGCGGCGCTTTCTGCCAGAGATTTGGCCGCCAACCGCCGCACCTGTCGGACAATAAAAACGAACGATAATAAGCATGCATGAAACGAGCCCTCCGAGCCCCGAAAACGACGCCCAGGAGCACGCGCCGCCCTCCCCTGCAGCGCCGCCTCCCGTCGTCATTTCCGCGCCGCAGCCGTCGGCCGACCTGCCCGCCCATCTCGAACGCCTCGCCGATCGCGCCCGCGACTATGCCGAAGCAGCGAGCTCGGCCAACACCCGCCGCGCCTATGCCGCCGACTGGAAGCATTTTTCCGCCTGGTGCCGGCGCCAGGCGTTGTCTCCCCTGCCCCCGGACCCGCAGGTGGTCGGGCTCTACATCACCGCCTGCGCCTCCGGTGCGGCAACCGCCGATCGCCAGCCGAACGCCGTCGGCACGATCGAGCGGCGTTTGTCGGCCCTCTCCTGGAACTATGCCCAGCGCGGCACGCCGCTCGACCGCGCCGAACGCCATATCGCCACCGTGCTCGCGGGGATCCGCAACACCCATGGCCGGCCGCCGGTGCAGAAGGAAGCCGTGCTGCCGGAGGACGTCATCGCCATGCTGGAGACGCTCGAGCGTGGCACGCTGCGCGGCCTACGCGACCGCGCCATGCTGCTGCTCGGCTTCGCCGGCGGGTTGCGGCGGTCCGAGATCGTCGCGCTCGATGCCGGCCGCGATCAAACCGAGGACGGCCGCGGCTGGGTCGAGATCCTCGACAAGGGGATGCTGGTGACGCTACGCGGCAAGAACGGCTGGCGCGAGGTCGAGATCGGCCGCGGCTCCTCGGACTCGACCTGCCCGGTCGTCGCCTTGCAAACCTGGCTCAAGCTGGCGAAAATTCCCCATGGACCGCTATTCCGGCGGGTCACCGGCCAGGGCAAGGACGTCGGCCCGGATCGGCTCACCGACCAGCAGGTGGCGCGGCTGGTCAAGCGCACCGCGCTCGCCGCCGGCGTGCGGCCGGATCTGAGCGAGGGCGAACGAGAGAGTAAGTTCGCTGGGCATTCGCTGCGCGCCGGCCTCGCCTCCTCGGCCGAGGTCGACGAGCGCTACGTGCAGAAGCAGCTCGGCCATGCCTCGGCCGAGATGACCCGGCGCTACCAGCGCCGGCGCGACCGCTTCCGCGTTAACCTCACCAAGGCGGCAGGATTGTAGCGTCGGCCGAAGCATGCTCCGACCTTGCCGGTGCGTGCCCAGCGAGCCACTTCACGGACTTGCCCGCTGATTTTTCGGGAATTGGAAGGCACCTCTGATAAGGTGACGGTCCAAGGCGTCTTGAGGCAAGTTAAGCATGGCTCGACCTGGCAACAATCCGAAGCGACGGATAGCGCGCGAAGGCTTCCTGACAGACGAACGGAAAGCCGAGCTTGCGGTCAATGCGCGATACGGTGGCAGCGGCCATCATAAGAGGAACCCAGCGGACTACGGCCTAGAGAGAACCAATCCGCGGCCGACAAAGTCGCTTTGTGACGCTCTTAAGGTGATCCGGTTGGAGCAAGCCAGCGAGCTAATGCGTCGAGGCATTTCTCGAGGAGCAGTCAGCGAACTCGCCTACAATGGTTTTCCAAAATTCATCTGGTGCGTCGACGAAGATGGCGAGGTTTATGAGGCGAAAACTGACCCATCTACGTTAGGGGTATATCACGGCTACCGTCTTGAAGAAGAGGACGATCTGCGCGACTACGTAAGAGATATTTGGAAGCAACGATGCCTGTCAGTTGGTCAATAGCTGCCGAATGGGAGCAACTCGATGCCGGGTCGCCGGAGGAGCGTGCATGCTTTTCTGCGCTTGGCATCAAGGCGCATGATCTTTGGCTGACAGAAGGCAACGACGTCCTAGCCAATAGGCTGCGTCAAGCGCCCCTACTCTCTGCCTACCACCTCGCCGAGTGGCTCGCCTGGAATTGGTGGCGTTTGCGTTGGGAGCCACGCTCAAATTCCAAGGATTGGGCTTACGCCCATCGTCTGACGACAATTGGATCGGGGTATATCTGGCCAAATTTGACGATTTTCTCCGATGGCGAACGAACCGCATTGATTTCGAAACCCACGACGGAACGCCCCCAAACGCCTTTCCGCTACATCACCGATCACGCGGTCATCCTGCCCGCCAGCGAGTTCGAGGCTGGCATTGACCTGTTCCTCAGTCAGGTGTTGGAGCGCCTTAGCTGGGCCGGCATCGAAGACAGCAATCTCCAGACAGTTTGGTCGGGCGTAATTGCAGAGCGTAAAACACCAGCTTTCGTACGCACTCGCAAATTGGAGGCTCTGCTGGGTCAGGATCCTGACTCCCAGGAGCAACTTGTCGATCAATTGGTTCGCGACATCGAGGATCTTGGGTTGTCTGGTGTTGAGGAGCTGGCAGCGGAACACGGCCAAAGCGGCAAGCTTTTGACCGGGGACGACCTTCGTGAAGCAGCTCAGAGGAGCGGTTTCGATGCCTCGCCACGCGATGTCATTCGGCTACCAGCTACTGAAGTGCCGAAGCGCAGCGGTCTGACCCCCGCTTACAGAGCAGGAGCCACGGCGGCCCGTGCCCTT
Organism: Rhizobiales bacterium 32-66-11; assembly: GCA_002304505.1. Lineage (GTDB taxonomy): Bacteria > Pseudomonadota > Alphaproteobacteria > Rhizobiales > Xanthobacteraceae > NCEH01. The sequence goes on from NCEH01000145.1 coordinate 10,716, forward strand.
CGTGAACACCACCGGCTCGGTGAGGGTCCGCTTACGGATGTCCAGTTAGCTGAGATGGCGGGCGTTGTTCGCGCAATCATACCGGACGTTCGAGGCGGGGCATCTATCTCTTTCGCGCTCGACGAAAAGCCCACTCAGGGCCGGGTTGTTCTTCGATCCAAATGGCGGACTGGGCGCCGCTTTGAACTTGCACGGCTTCTGGGCGATCGTCTTGCCAGACCGCCGAGCGGAGCTCTTCTGCCCGCGACTCGCGCTTACACCTACCGACAGAAAGTTCAACGGTCCTTCGCCGCAGAATTGCTCAGCCCGTTCGAGGTTGTCGATGCGATGCTCGGCGACGATTATTCTATGGAAAATCAACAGGACGTTGCCGAACACTTCGAAGTCTCGCCCCTGACGATTCGTACATTGCTCGTGAATCACGGCCGCCTGGCTCGCGAGGGGCTTGAGACCGAATTTGAGACCGCCGCAGCCTAATGGGCTTCCATAAGGCGAGCCGTCCGATTGTGCGGGCACGAGACGAACGTTGTTCTCGACCGAATGGAACGACCCGATGGTTACCGAGCGTCGCCGGACGACTACACGGCTATTCCCGCGGTTCGACATGGGTCATGCTCGCTTCTTGTCGCGCTTTCTGCTGCCGATCAGCGCCATCAGCATCGGGCCAAGAGAGAACCCTCCGGCTTCCGCCTTTTTCGTCAAATCGCGGATATAGCCGCCGGCGCTATTGATCGCGGCACCGCGCTGCAGGATCGCCGCAACCACCACAGCAGCCTGAACCTCTCCCATGACGGTCCGCGCCTCCTCCCAGGCGCTCGGACTGATCCCCAGCATGGGCCGGACCACGGCAACGGTCGCCAGGAAGTCCCGCCAGTTCGAAATCCCGGACTTGGAGTAGTCGCAAACATCGGGACAAGCGTCGAGAACCATCCCCAAGGGGTAGGACCCTTCCGGCATCCGCGGCGTTTGGGGTTCTGGCGCTGCCTTCGCCCCCCTCTCTTCTCGGAGAGCAGGTTCAAGTTCAATTAGGGAGTCTGGATTTGAATTATGTATGTGGCGCTCAAATGTGGATTCATTGGTGCTCGTTTTTTCTGTTTTTGCATGAGCCTCCAGCAACATAAGGATCTCATCAGCCAGCATGGTGAGCTCCTCGGCAACTGGCTCGAGCTCAGCGAGTGTGGCGCTTCGCGGAATCCGAGCCATGATCGCGCGAAACAGCCCGTGGATCTCCTGATGCGTTCGCGCACGAGCTTCATCTCACGCTCGGCCGCCAGGATCGCCTCGGCAATCTGCGCAAACTCTTCGGCCCGCGCCACGAGCGGCCCGAGGTCGAAGCCAAAGGCCATCGCGACCTCGCCGTCGCGGCCCTTGCGGGCGTATCGCTTCCCGTTCGGGCTGTCGCGGCGAATGATGAGCCCAGCGTCGACGAGGACGGCCAGGTGCTTGCGCAGCGTTGATGCCGGCATGCCATGCGCCCGCCGTGCCAGCTGATCGTTCGAGGGAAAGACGATCAGGTCTTCCCCCGTCAGCATGGTCTCCGGGTGAAACGTCAGTAGCGCGTTGAGCACCGACAGCGCGCGCTCGGACACGCCGAATGTGACCCTCGCAATGCAGAGCGTCTGATAGACGTGCCATTTGTGAACCGCCTTTTCGAGCGGCCGTGCTTTTGCGATCGCCTGATTTGCCACATGGGCAAGCGTCAGCGTTCGCCGCCCGAAGGGCGTCGTCGATAGGTGTGGTTCCATGTCTCTGCCTCTATGAGGGCAAAGGAAATCTGCTCGCCGAAACGGCGCTCAATCTCTCACGAGACTCTTGACTGTGATTCGCGGAAGTGTGATTCTCGTAATCGCCAAAGAACGAGAAGGGCTTCCGGAACTCCGTTTCGGGGGCCTTTTTCTTTTGCCGCGTTGCTCCTAGCTGGTTGCGGTGAGCTTCGTACGGTCGGTCAGTCCTCCTTTTTCTCGTTGCTGTAGGTCTCGAAAAGGCGATCCATCTGCGTCAGCAGGAAATCGCCAAACCCGGGAGCATTGCGTTTGTCGATCGACAGAACGAATGCCCGGTCGGTCGATGAGACGCGTGCGACGCGCACGCCGGCGGGTGTGGACCAGTATTGTCCATGCGCCTTCTTGGCGACGGCGCGAGCTGCCGGCTCCTCCGGCACGGGGGGATTCGAGATCAGTCCAAAGACAAGATCAAATCGTTCATCGGATGAAGCCGCCTGCACATCGGCCGACGCGAGAAAATCGGTCACTTGCTCGATGTCGACACCCGCCTCGAAAGCAGTGGCCAGATCAACCCATCGGTCCCGGCCAGTCGTCGGCGCCGATCCGATAGCCTCAATGATCGCAAGCGGGATCTTCTTTACCACCGAGATCATTCGCGAGACGACCGTCTTGTCGACGGTCAAAGCGCTCATGATTGTCTCGCGATCGTAGCCCCCTTCCTCCAACCGCCAGGCGAACAGAGCGCGCTCTATGAATGAGAGGTTCGCTCGCGCGCTGTTTTCCTGTCCCTGGGCGAGGACGAGATCGCGATCCGAGAGCTTCTTGACAACGGCTCGGACCTGGCGTCCGAGCACCTTGCAGGCTCGCCAACGCCGTCGCCCGAACGCGAGTTGATAGCGCCCGCTCTCCTTTGGATGGGGCCGGACGAGCACGGGGGAATCCTGACCGCGCGCTTCGATTGCCGCGACCAGCGTACGGAAGTCCGCGTCATCGTCGTGCGACAAACGGTCGGCGATAAAGGGCGGGTCGATGATGTCCGGGTCGACATCGATTACCGTCTCGCCGGCAGTGAGGCGGGCTTCGAGGTCTCTGGCTGCGTCTGCTCGCGCGGCCAACTCGTCAATAGAGCGCGTGACGGCACCGAGAGCGCCTCGGGTTGCGAACGCCGGAGGCGACACTCTTTGCGGCACCGCGGGAGCATCGTCGGAGTTGACTGCCGTCAACTTTTTCTCAGGTGAGGCGGAGAACAGTCCCTTGCGTGCCATTACCCCCTCCCCCAGGCCTTGTGGATCAGCCCCTCGATCTCTCCATTGACCGCGTCGAGAGACTCGATCGCCCGATCGTATGTGCTCGGCGTGAACTCCTTTCGTTCGACCTCATAGAGCGTTTGCTTCGTAAGGCCGGCATCGGAGATCGCGACGCTCTTCAGCATCGGATTGGTCAGGACGTGACGTCCGAACCGTGTGCGAATGAAGGTGACCATCTCGGTCTGCGGTTGGTCCGACGCCTCGTAGCGCGTGATGAGGTAACGCACCCAATCGTACTGCATCTTGCCGCCGGCTTTCTTCAGATGCGCCATGACGTCTCCGAGCATCTGCAGGAACTGAGACATGGACATCACGTCGAGCATCTGCGGATGCACGGTGACGAGCAGGGCGGTCGCTGAACACAGGGCGATCATGGTCAGATAGCCGAGCTGCGGCGGGCAATCGAGAATGACGACGTCGTACCGGTCTGCTACCGGGCCGAGTGCCTCGTCCAGTCGCGCGAAGAATTGGCGGCCCATGCTGCCGCTTTCCTTCGTCGCCAATACGAGCGGAGTGTCATACTCGAAGTCCATCAGCTCGATGTTGCCAGGCACGATATCGAGCCCGGCAAAGTTCGTCCTCCGGATGACATCCGAGAGAGGGCGCCGCTCGTCATCATATCGAATTGCGCCGTAGAGCGTCTCATTGCGGCCGACATCAAACTCGGGCTGAAGGCCATGAAGCGCCGTCAGGCTCGCTTGAGGGTCTAGATCGATGGCCAGAACGCGATGACCGGCCAGCGCAAGATGTTGAGCTAAATGGGCGGCCGTCGTGGTCTTTCCACTTCCTCCCTTGAAGTTGGCAACCGCGATGATCTGGAGATGCTCGGGGCCCTGGCGATGCGGAACATAGCGCTTCCTGGCTCTGGCATTGTCGTCGAGGTACTGGCGAAGCTCTAGGATTTGCTCAGCGCTGTACGAGCGGCGGCCGGATGGCGTCACCGACGGAGCCGGCCCCTTGCCTTCGAGCGACAGGTTTCGGAGATAGCCCGGCTTCACCCCAAGGAATCGGGCTACCTCACTTAACTGAAACGACCGCAGCGACTTCTCCGCCACGGGCGGGAAATGCTCAAGCCAATGCGCTTGCAGCTTTGCTGATAGATCGCGACCATGCTCCATGATGAGCGAGTCGACGTCATCAACTGCATCGGTGGCGCGTGAAGTGTCGGCCATTCGTTTTTCCCGCACATGCGCTTTCAACGCCACTTCTGACGTAGAACCGCATTTAGAGCCGATTCTAACGGTGCGGCAAGGCTTTTTGGGTTAATGAAAGGTTAACGACGCGAGGCGTCGGCAAACGCTCTGGCCATCCAGAGTCAATTCTCTCGTGGACATCGCCTTTGGCGCTCTTCGCTTGGCCGTTCGGCGCTTCCCCGGCGACGCCCCGCCAGAGCGGATCGGTGACGGCTTGATCGGATTTGCGAGGCGCCGACCCCGCTGTTGGGCGGGACCGGCGACTTCGGGTCAGCTGGCGGGGTTCCAGATGATGACCTTCTTGGCGGGATCCTCGCCCGGCGCCGGCGCCACGTTGCCGTAGATGGTGCCGAACTCGGGGG
>NCEH01000146.1 GCA_002304505.1 Rhizobiales bacterium 32-66-11
TCACCGTCGCCGGCGAGCGGCACGATCTGCCCAAGCCGTTCCATGTGCTCGCCACCCAGAATCCGCTGGAGCAGGAAGGCACCTATCCGCTTCCGGAAGCCCAGCTTGACCGCTTCCTGATGGAAATCGACGTGGATTATCCCGATCGCGATGCCGAGCGGCGCATCCTGTTCGACACCACGGGCGCGGAAGAAACCAAGCCGCGCGCGGCCATGAGCGTGGAAGACCTGCTCACCGCCCAGCGCCTCGTGCGTCGCCTGCCGGTGGGCGATTCGGTGGTGGAAGCCATTCTCACCCTGGTGCGCTCGGCCCGGCCCAATGCGGAAGGGCCGGAGCAGAAATTGATCGCCTGGGGGCCCGGCCCGCGCGCCAGCCAGGCGCTGATGCTGGCGGTGCGCGCCCGCGCGCTGCTGGACGGACGCTATGCGCCCTCCGTCGACGATGTGTTGGCGCTCGCCGAACCGGTGCTGAAGCACCGCATGGCGCTGACCTTCTCCGCCCGCGCCGAAGGCGAGACCGTGCCGCGCATCGTGCAGCGGCTCGCCGGCCGGCTCGGCTGAGGCGCGGCGCGTGGAGGATACCACCCAGCACTCGGTCGCCCGCGCCTCGCAGGATTCCGCCGCGCTGGCCGCCGCCATGCCGCGCCTGGTCCTGGAGGCCCGGCGCATCGCCTCCAGCGTGCAGCACGGCTTGCACGGGCGGCGGCGCGTCGGCACCGGCGAGAATTTCTGGCAATATCGCCGTTTCGCGGATGGCGAGCCGGCGGCGCGGGTGGATTGGCGCCGCTCGGCGCGCGACGATCATTTGTATGTGCGCGAGCGCGAATGGGAAGCCGCCCACACGGTATGGATCTGGCCCAATCTCTCGCCCTCCATGGATTATGCCTCGCCCCGCCTGCCGCCCAAGCGCGAGCGCGCGCTGGTGCTTGCCTTCGCCCTCGCCGATCTGCTGGTGAAGGGCGGCGAGCGCGTCGGCATGCCCAATCTCATGCGCCCCTCCGCCAATCGCCGCATCGTCGAGCGCATGGCGGAAGCGGTGCTGCATGCGCCCGAGCACCCGGCCCTGCCGCCCGCCTTCAATCCCTCGCCCTTGTCGGAACTCGTGCTGCTGGGCGATTTCTGGAGCCCGACCGAGGCGGTGACGACGCGCATCCGCACCCTCGCCGGCACCGGGGCGCACGGCCATGTGGTGCAAGTGGTCGATCCGGCGGAAGAGACCTTCCCGTTTTCCGGCCGGGTGGAATTCCACGGCCCCGACGAGGCGATCTCGCTCACGGTCGGCCGCGCGGAAACCTGGCGCGCCGATTATGAGACCCGCCTTGCCGCCCATCGCGCCGCCATTCGCGCGGCGGCGGAAGGCATGGGCTGGGCCTTCGCCGTCCACCGCACCGATCGCCCGGCGAGCGAGATTCTGCTGACCCTGCATTCGCGCATGGGCAGCGGGGAAATTCTCAATCCCGCCGCCGCAAAGACCGACAGCCCGAGGACCCCCGCGCCATGATGGGGCTGCCGCTCGCCTTTTCCGCTCCGCTGATCCTGACCGCGTTCCTGGCGTTGCCGCTGCTGTGGTTCGTGTTGCGCGTGGTGCCGCCCAAGCCGCGCGAAATCATGTTTCCGCCGATCCGCCTGCTGTTCGACATCAAGCCGAAGGAGGAGACGCCGGCCCGCACCCCCTGGTGGCTCACCGCGCTGCGGCTGCTGCTGGCGGCGCTGGTGATCTTTGCCGCGGCAGGTCCGATCTGGAATCCGCCGGCCGCAACCCCTTCCGCCAGGGGGCCCATGGTGCTGCTGCTCGACCAGGGCTGGCCCGCCGCCGCGAGCTGGGAGGCGCGCAAGGCCGCCGCCGCCGGCTTCATCGACGAGGCGGAAAGCGGCGGGCGCGGGGTCGCGCTCATTCCCACCGCCGACGTGCCCAAGGACGTGACCTTGCTGCGCCCGGGACAAGCGCGCGACAAGCTGCGCTCGCTGGAACCCGTGCCCTACGCCCCGCCCCGCAAGGAGGCCCTTGTGCTCGCGGCCCGCCACCTCGCCGCGGAACCGCAAGCGGGGCTGATCTTCATCAGCGACGGCGTGGACCTGAAGGCCGACGAAAACCTCTCCGCCGACCTCGCGGCGCTGAAGCCGGCGCATCCGCCGCTGGTGATTTCCGGCGGCGTGGACGCCCCGCTCGGGCTGGCCGCGCCGGAGAATGCCGCCGGCGCCCTGACGGTCAAGGTGCTGCGCGCCGCCGCCGGCAGCGGCCGCGCGGGGCGGGTGGAGGCGCGCGACCTCAGGGGCCTCAGCCTCGGCGAGGCAAATTTCGCCTTGGCGCCCGACGCAACCGAGACCGAGGCGCGCAGCGCTGGCGCCGCCGTACCGTGGGCGTGGTGTCCGGCGCGAGCACCGACACCAGCCAGCCGCTGCTGGCGCCGACCTATTATCTTTCCCGCGCGCTCGGCCCGTTCGCCGATGTACGCCTCGCCGACAGCGGCGCGCCGGCGGAGGCGATCAACCGCTTCCTCGACCAGCGCTTGCCGGTGATCGTGCTGACCGACGTGGGCACGGTGCCGCCCGCCACTCGCACGCGGCTGGCCCGCTTCGTGGAAAATGGCGGCGTGCTGGTGCGCTTCGCCGGTCCGCGCCTTGCCAATGCCCAGGACGATCTCCTGCCGGTGCACCTGCGGCGCGGCGGACGGGTGCTCGGGGGCTCGCTCTCCTGGGAGACGCCACAGGCGCTCGGAAGCCTCAGCCCGGACGGGCCGTTCCGCGACCTCGCCTTGCCCGACGACGTGGTGGTGACGCGCCAGGTTCTGGCCGAGCCCGACGGCGCGCTCGGCGAGCGCACCTGGGCAGCGCTGAAGGACGGCACGCCCCTCGTCACCGGCGCCCGATGGGGCAAGGGAGAAATCGTGCTGTTCCACGTCACCGCTGATACCTCCTGGTCCAATCTTCCCCTTTCCGGCACCTTCGTGGAAATGCTGCGCCGGGTGCTCGCGCTCGCCGATACCACTGCCCTGCCCGCCGAGCCGGCGGCGGCCGGCGCGCCGGTCGGCCTCGCCAGCGCCGCGGCCGCCCCCACCGTGGTGCCGCCCAGCCGGGTGCTGGACGGCTTCGGCACCTTCCATCCCCCCGGCGCAACGGCCCGGCCCATTCCCGCGACTTTCTCCGGCCGCGCCTCCGCCGACCATCCGCCGGGCTTCTACGGCCCGCCGGACGGGCTGATCGCCGTGAATGCCCTGCTGCCGGCCGACCGCCTCGCGCCGCTGGACCTCTCTGCCCTCGGCGCGGCGGTGGAACCTTTGCGGGAAGCCGCGCCGCACGATCTGCGCGGGCCGATCCTGATCGCCGCGATGGTGCTGCTGCTGCTCGATGCGCTGGCCGTGCTGATGCTCGGGCGCGGCCTGAGCCGGCTCGGTCCGCGCAAGGGCGGGGCCGCGGGTAAGACCGCCGCGAAGGCGGGACCGGCGGCGCTGCTCGCGTTTCTGGCCGCCTTCGGCGGCCTCGCCTTCATCGCCCAGCCCGGCCGCGCCTTGGCCGCAGACGAGGATTTCGCCCTGAAGGCGACCTCCCAGACCCGCCTCGCCTATGTGCTGACGGGCGATGCGGAAACCGACGAAATCAGCCGCGCCGGGCTCGAGGGGCTAACCAATTTCCTCAGCGCGCGCACCGCGCTCCAGGCCGGGCCGACCATGGGCGTGGACATTGCGAAGGACGAGCTGGCGTTTTTCCCCCTGCTCTATTGGCCCATTCTCCCCAACGCCCCGGTGCCCCCCGCAGCCGTGCTCGCGCGCGTGGATGCCTATATGAAGCAGGGCGGCACGGTGATTTTCGACACCCGCGACGCGCTGGAAAGCCCGCAAGGGCCCGGCGCGCCGCTCTCCCCCGCCGCCGCGCGCCTGCGCGAGTTGCTCTCGGGCCTCGACATTCCCGAGCTGGAGCCGGTGCCGCGCGATCACGTGCTCACCAAAGCCTTCTATCTGCTGAAGGAGTTCCCCGGCCGCTTCACCGGCGGCACCACCTGGGTGGAGGCGCTGCCCGCCGCGCAGGAAGGCATGGACCGCCCCGCGCGGGCGGGTGACGGGGTGTCCCCCGTCATCATCACCTCCAACGACTTGGCCGGCGCCTGGGCCGTGGGGCCGGACGGCGACCCTCTGCTGCCGCTCACCCCCGGCGAGCCGCGCCAGCGCGAGTTCGCCTTCCGCACCGGCGCCAATATCGCCATGTATGTACTGACCGGAAACTACAAGGCCGACCAGGTGCATGTGCCGGCGCTGCTGGAACGGCTCGGCCAATGAGGAAGACCGTGATCCATGATCTTCCGGGCACGCCCCGTGCGCTCCCTCTCCCCGCGGCGGAGAGGGGTGGGGTGAAGGCGCGCCGCCCTCTCCATTCTGAAACGCCGGAGCCCCCTCACCCGGCTGCTGCGCAGCCGACCTCTCCCCCTCGGGGGGAGGTGAAACCCAACGGACGCATCCGTAAGACCCGCCGGCCATTGGCAGGCCACCTTAAGGACGCCGCATGAGCTACGGCCTCGCCTTCGAACCCTTCGTGTCGCTGCCGATCCTGCTCGCCCTCGCGGCGGCGGCGGTGGTGCTCGCGGGGCTGCTGCTGGCCTCGCGCACGCGCGGCGCCGCGTTCCGTGCGCTCGCGCTGCTGGTGGGGCTGCTCGCGCTCGCCAACCCCTCGCTGACGCGCGAGGAGCGTGAGCCGCTCTCCTCCGTGGTCGCGATGGTGGTGGACAAGAGCGCCAGCCAGAATTTCGGCGACCGCAACGCCCAGACGGAAGCCGCCCGCGCCGCGCTCGCCGAGCGCCTCGCCCGCATCCCCAATCTGGAAGTGCGCACCATCGAGGCCGATGCCAGCAACGGCGAGACCGACGGCACGCGCCTGTTCTCCGCCCTCTCCGCCGGCCTTGCGGACGTGCCGCCCGAGCGCGTGGCCGGCGCCGTCCTGATCACCGACGGGCGCGTCCACGACGTGCCGGCGGATGTCGCCGCGCTCGGCTTTTCCGCCCCCGTGCATGCGCTGATCACCGGCAAGGCCGGCGAGCGCGACCGGCGCGTGGCGTTCGACAAGGCGCCGCGCTTCGGTATCGTCGGCCAGAAACAGGTCATCACCTTCCGCGTCACTGACGAGGGCGCGCCCGCCGGCGCCCGCGTTCCCGCCACCGTGCGGCGCGACGGCGAGGTCATCGGCACCCCCATCGTCACCGCCGGCCGCACCGCCAGCATGGAAGTGGAAATCACCCATGCGGGGGCGAACATCATCGAGATCGAGGTTCCCCCGCTCGCGGACGAGCTGACGCAGGTGAACAACCGCACCGCCGTTTCCATCGACGGGATCCGCGACAAGCTGCGGGTGCTGCTGGTTTCCGGTGAGCCGAACGTGGGCGAGCGCACCTGGCGCAACCTTCTGAAGAGCGATGCCAATGTGGACCTTGTCCACTTCACCATCCTGCGCCCGCCGGAGAAGCAGGACGGCACGCCCATCAACGAACTCTCGCTGATCGCCTTCCCGACGCGCGAATTGTTCCAGACCAAGATCCGCGACTTCGACCTGATCATTTTCGACCGCTATTCCCAGCAGGGCGTGCTGCCGCAGATCTATTTCGACAATATCGTGCGCTATGTGCGCGCTGGCGGCGCGGTGCTGGTGGCGGCGGGAACCGATTATGTGGATCCCGGCTCGCTCTACAACACCCCGCTGGAAGCGATCCTGCCCGGCATTCCCACCGGCAACACCACGGAAGCGCCGTTCCGCACCGCGCTCACCGATGCGGGCAAGCGCCACCCGGTGACGCGCGCTTTGCCCGGCTCGCAGACCGAGCCGCCGCAATGGAGCCGGTTCTTCCGCGTGATCGATTCCAGCGTGCGCTCGGGCACGGCGGTGTTGGGCGCACCCGGCGACAAGCCGGTGCTGATCCTCGACCGGGTGGGCGAAGGGCGCGTGGCGCTGCTGCTCTCCGACCATATCTGGCTGTGGGCGCGCGGCTATGAGGGCGGCGGCCCCTATATCGACCTTTTGCGCCGCCTCTCCCACTGGCTGATGAAGGAGCCGGATTTGGAGGAGGAGCGCCTGAAGCTCTCCACCTCCGGCCGCGATCTGGTGGTGGAGCGTCAGACCATGGGCGACACCGTGCCCCCGGCCGTCATCACTCCGCCCACCGGCGCCGCGCGCACGCTCACCCTCTCACAGGTGGAGCCGGGCCTGTGGCGCGCGACCACGCCGGCCGATCAATTGGGCCTGTGGCGCGCCGCCAACGGCACCCTCAACGCTTTGGTGAACATCGGCCCGCTGAACCCGAAGGAGTTCGCCGAGGTCACCTCGACCCGCGACGTGGTGGCGCCGATCTCCACCGCCACCGGCGGCGGCATCTGGCGCCTCGCCGATCTCAATGGCGGCGTGCCCCGCGTCGTCACCCTGAGCACCGGCGAGCGCCTCGCCGGCGAGGACTGGATGGGCCTGCGCACCCGCGACGTCTCGGTTGTACGCGGCATCGGCCTATTCCCGCTGTTCGCAGGGCTTTCCGGGCTGCTGCTGATGCTCGGGTTTATTGCCGCGACGTGGGTACGGGAGGGGCGGTGAGCGGAGAGCGCGTTCCCAATTCCCTAAATACTGTTCCGTCCCCTGGATTTGATAAGGTATGAAGGGAAATTAACGCTTTCACAATCGGGCGTCGCTAGTTCCACTTTCGCCGATCTGCCAATCAATGACAGATATTGAGAATTTCCCAGAAGACTACAAATTTAACCTTATGCATCTTGGCTATCTGGCGCAAAATTGGGCGACTCTAGAGATAATTTTAGACGGCATTGTACGACATACTTACGTTTATTATGAAGGCGATCGGTTCGAACCATCCCCGCCGCAAGCTTTCAAGCGAAAACAGAAATATATTCGGAAGATTTTTTCTGAACACAAAGATCTTGTTTGTTTTTCAACCCGCATGAATGATTTGCTCGAGACCGCAGGAAAACTTGCGGAAATCAGACATTGGGCACTTCACAGCGGTTGGGCCGAATCAGATTCGGCCACTTCGATATTAAGCAGATACAACCGTTCTGATTTCTTGAAATGGGAAACGAAAAAATTCTCCAATCATGAGCTTTACGCAGCTGCCATAGAATGCGCAAAAATTTCGATTATAATTTCTACTATAAGTAATCTTGCTTTTAATTTGATAACAAATCAACAATTTGATGAATTAATTCATGAGTTTAATAATATAAAATTTGAAAATACGAAAAAATATTAATTTTACTTTCTGCCTTCTCAAAATAATTCGCACACGGCGGAATTAAATTTTTCCTACTCCCTTGATCACCCCAGAATTGAAGCCCGAGCCGCGAACCGCCCCTTCACCCCCGCGCGGCCGCCCGTTCTTCCGATGCGCGCAGCTTTTCCGCCCTTTTGGTGGCGATGGAGGCGATGATGACCGCGACCGTCACCACGCCGATCAGGATCGAGCAGGCGGCGTTGATCTCCGGCGTCACGCCGAGGCGTACCTGGGAATAGATGCGCATGGGCAGCGTCGTCGCGCCCGGCCCGGTGGTGAAGCTCGCGATCACGAGATCGTCCAGCGAGAGCGTGAAGGCCAGCATGAAGCCGGAGAGCACCGCGGGGAGGATCAGCGGCAAGGTGATGGTGAAGAAGGTCTTGAACGGCGGGCAGCCGAGATCGAGCGCGGCTTCCTCCAGCGAGCGGTCGAAGGTGACGAGGCGTGATTGCACCACCACCGCCACGAAGCACAGGGTGAAGGTGATGTGGGCGAGCGTGATGGTCCAGAAGCCACGTTCGAAACCCACCGCCACGAACAACAGGAGCAGCGACAGGCCGGTGATGACTTCCGGCATCACCAGCGGCGCATAGGTCATGCCGGAAAACAGCGTGCGCCCGAAGAACCGGCCGTAGCGGGTGAGCGCCAGCGCCGCCATGGTGCCGAGCACGGTCGCCACCAGGGAGGAGATGAAGGCCACGCGCAGGGTCACCCAAGCGGCGTCGATGAGCTGCTCGTTCTGGAACAGTGAGACGTACCATTGGAAGGAAAAGCCCGCCCACACGGTGACGAGGCGCGAGGCATTGAACGAATAGATCACCAACAGCAGGATGGGGATATAGAGAAACGCAAACCCCAGCGCCAGCGAGGTGACGTTGAACCAGGAGAGGTTCTTGTTCATTTCCCCGCCTCCAATTGGCGCGCCTGGATGTTCTGGTAGATCACGATCGGCACCACCAGCAACAGCAGCAGCAGCACAGCAACCGCCGAGGACGAGGTCCAGGAGCGGTTGACCGTGAATTCGGTCCAGAGCGACTTGCCGATCATCATGGTGTCGGAGCCGCCGAGAAGATCGGGGATGACGAACTCGCCCACCGCCGGGATGAAGCACAGAAGCGCCCCCGCCGCGACGCCGGGCAGGGAGAGCGGGAAGGTGATGAGCCAGAACGCCCGCGCCGAGGGGCAGCCGAGATCCTCCGCCGCCTCCAGCAAGGTGGGATCGAGCTTTTCCAGCGCTGAATAGAGCGGCAGCACCATGAAGGGCAAATAGGAATAGACGATGCCGATATAGACCGCGAGATCGGTATTCAAAATCTCCAGCGGCGTGTCGATGACGCCCAGCGCCAGGAGCGCCTGATTGAGCAATCCCTCCTGGGAGAGGATGCCGATCCAGGCATAGACGCGGATCAGGAACGAGGTCCAGAACGGCAGGATCACCAGCATCAGCAAGGTGGGCTGGATGGAGCGCGGCGCCCGCGCCATGGCATAGGCGATGGGATAGCCCACCAGCAGCAGCAGCACGGTGGAGATGGAGGCAATGACTAGGCTGGAGCCATAGGCGCCGATGAATTCGTTATCGAAGCTCAGAACATAGAAGTAATTGTCGAAGGACAGCTGGGAGACATAGTCTTTCAGCCCCGCCCAGCCCTGGGAGAGATCCAGCAGCGGCGTATAGGGGGGCGAGGCGAGGATATCCTGGGACACGCTGATCTTCACCACGATCAGGAATGGGACCAGGAACAGCGCGAGCAACCACAGATAGGGGATGGCGATGACGATAAGCCGTCCGCTTCCCTTTTCGCCGGCCATGGGCATGGTGCGTCTCCTTCAGCGGGTCAGGACCACGCCGGCGCTCGGCGCGAAGGTGACGAAAACCTTGTCTTCCCAGGAAATCGGCCGCTCCACCACGCGCGACTGATTGGGGTGCCGCACGGCAGTTCCACGTGATAGATCGAGAGATCGCCGAGATAGCCGATGTCCCAGATCTCGCCGGTGAAGCAATTGCGGGTCATGTCGGCCGGGGCATCGAGCGAAATCCGCATCTTCTCGGGACGGATGGCGAGCCAGGCGGTATCGCCCGGGTTCGCCTCCACGCTCTGGGCAATCTCGATCGGCGCCGGCGTCACGCTGGAGGCGAGGTGCACGTCGCCGTTGGCGCAGCTCTCCACCTTGCATTCCAGCATGTTCACGTCGCCGATGAAGTCCGCCACATAGCGCGTGGCGGGCGCTTCATAGATGGTGGAGGGCGGCGCCACCTGCACGAGAACGCCATTGTTCATCACGGCGATGCGGTCGGCCACCGTCATGGCCTCTTCCTGGTCGTGGGTCACGATCAGGAAGGTCATGCCGAGGTCCATCTGCAGGTCCATGAGCTCGAACTGGGTTTCCTCGCGCAATTTCTTGTCGAGGGCGCCCAGCGGCTCATCCAGCAGCAGGACTTTCGGGCGGGTGGCGAGCGAGCGGGCGAGCGCCACGCGCTGGCGCTGGCCGCCGGACAATTGGTGCGGCTTGCGCTGGGCGAATTTCTCCAGCTTCACCAGCTTCAGCATCTCGGCGACGCGCCCGGCGATCTCGCCCTTGGGCATGCCCAATTGCTTGGGCCCGAAGGCGATATTCTCGGCGACGCTCATGTGGGGAAACAGAGCGTAGGATTGGAACATCATGTTCACCGGCCGCCTATAGGGCGGCACGCCGGCGAGATCCTGCCCGGCGAGCAGGACGCGGCCTTCGGTCGGCTCCTCGAAGCCGGCGAGCATGCGCATCAAGGTGGTCTTGCCGCAGCCGGAGGGGCCGAGCAAAGCGAAGAACTCGCGTTCGTAAATGTCGATGCTCACATGGTCCACGGCGGTGAATTCGCCGAAGCGCTTGACCACATTGTCGAACCGGATCAGCGGCGTTGCCGCCGGATCGGTCCATGGCGCGAAGGAGCGTCTTACGGCTCCGATGGTTTGCGTGCGCGCCTTTTCGGTTGCCATCGGCTCCCCCGGTCCGCCTATGCCTGCAGCAAGGCTAGCATCAATCCGGCGCCGCTCAAGTCTTGTGCACGCGTAAAAAACAGAAGAACGGCGCCCAAAGAAGCGGCAAATGGACCGGGCGGCAGAAGGCGCAGGCGGCTGACCCGCCCGGTCCGGCCCGCGGGACGCCATGTGCGGCTGCCCGATGGGTTTTCGGCGACTTTGTGCACCGCTTGCAAGGTTGACCACAGATCCGATGGCCCATGGGCTTGCACCCTCAGCCGGCTTGTGGCAAGGAACCCCCCACTCGCGGCGGACCACTCCGCCGCCGGTTCGGTTCTGTCACTTGCGCGCGCCACGCACGCATGTTTCCAAAGCCTCCTCACCCCGAGGTCGCTTCGGCCGGGACCCTCAGGATGCTGCGGTAGCTCAGTGGTAGAGCACTCCATTGGTAATGGAGAGGTCGAGAGTTCAATCCTCTCTCGCAGCACCAGCATTCTCAACGGTTTCATTAAACCTGAGCGAAAGCGCCGGACAGATATCCGGACAGAAATGACCCGCAGCGAGGGAATACGACCGCCATCCCAAATGAAAAGGCCCGCACACGGCGGGCCCGGACTTGACGGATTTCTCGAAGGCCACCACCTATGGCACCTCGTACAGCGCCTTCAGCAGGTCGTCCTTCAGCTTCTCCGTCAGGCTCCAGGCGTGTGAGACGGCAAAATGCAGGCGATCTAGATGATCCGGATCGATCACGTGGCAGTGCTTCACGCCGCCGACAAGCTCCGGCGGCTCCCCGCCAGCGCTGCCCTCGAACAAGCCGCTAAGAACGTCCCAGGCGATGCCCGCCATGTTCGCGGCATCGTAGAATGCCCCCTCCAGCGCCTGGACGCGCTCGAGCTTTTCCTCATCGGTCAGAGCCTTGCGCGCTGCGCCGGCACGACGGGGTTCGGCAGTGGCGGTCATGCGTCACCGCCTTTCCGATACCGGTCCACGGCTGTGGCGAGGCGGCGGCGAGCGTTGCGCTCGACGGCTTTCGCCCGTTCAAACCGGTCGTGGTCCGCATTGGTGGCCTGCATCATGCGAATCCATTCAAGGGTGTCGCGCTCGACGCGCTTAATCCCGTGCTTTCGCTTCCAGGCTTGATAGGCTTCATGCAGGTTGGTCTTTTCAGCCTGGCGCTGCACCTCGGCGTCGCGGACCTCCATGCCCCTCTCCGCTAAAGCGAAAAGGGCTGAGAGTGAGGTGGTGAGGATCACGACAGGCCACCCCTTCCAACGATGCGGAACCGCCCTTCGATGAAGGGGTGAGTGAACATGGTCGGAGTGACCTGGACGCACTCGGACACGAAGCGCTTGAAGGTCTCCGTCACGTCCTTCTGCCAATAAACCGCATAGGTCGCGCCGTCCGCGCTCTCATGGTCGTTTTTCACCATGCCGGCAGGCTTGGGCGCGTAAGTGGTCTGGCGCATCACTGCGTCAATCACCTGGGCAGAGAGGCCGTGAAGGCGCCCGATGCGTGCCCGGACATGGGTGATCGCTTCGGCATTGGACGGGCGCGCCTTCAGCACGGTCTGTGCCGTCTCGACCCGCTCCACCTTTTCCTCGATGCGGGCAATGGCCTTGGACTGCGCAGCCTGGGTGCGCTCGGTGTCAGCGAGCATCCGGAAGGCCTGGGCGAAAGCCTCGGCCGTCGTAGGGATCGCCGCCGGCCGAGGCTGGCGCACCTCCTCCTCCAGCACCATCCATCGGTCGATGATACGGGCGCGCATCTCGATGCTGTAGCCGGAGACGAGAACGAGCGTCTCGCGCTTGGGCAGGTCGTAGCACTTGGATGGGATGGGCGCCCCGCCACTCGGGTTGGGCCGCGACACCGTCCCCTCAAAACTGAGGAGACGGTCCTCGCCGTGCAATTCAGCCAGCATTACACGCGTATCGCGCACGACGTTATCGTGGCGCTTCCCGGTAAGATCGGCAATCTCAAGCGTGGACATGGTGAGCGAGCCGAGGCCTTCCCCGCCACTGCCACTCGCCCCTTTAAAAGTCAGTGAAAACTGATTATCTTCATGCGCGTTCATTCGCGGCTCCCGCTGTGGATTGAGCTTCAGGAGCGACGACGGAGCCTGCCAGGGTTTGACCGTCGTCGCTCTTCTCATTTGCGGCCCCGCTGGGGCCCGTTATCCGATCCATCCGTTCCCGAATGCACCGCATGACTTCGCTGTTCAGCGAGGCGCCGTTGCGCTTCGCCTGATCCAAGAGCCACCCCTTCATAAGGGGAGGCACGCGGAATTTAAGCTGAGTGTCTGTTCGCACCTTCAGCCTCCGTTGACCACCGTGGTAAGGACCATTACAGGAACATCCAACTGCCCGGCAGATTTTTTGTGCATTCCCGCAGAAATACTCGGTTTCCCCGCAATTCCCATAATTCACATATTTATTCGCTGGCCTCCATTTATCGCTGAAGACATGTAGATCCGCTGCGGTGCGGTCACTATTCACTCGTGGTGTCGGCCGAAGATTGCATCCATGTTGTCGAACACAGAACTTGATAGCCGGGCCTCTGGCTTTACGGCACGGGCGGTGCGCTCGGTTGGTCGGCGTCGGATACAGCCTCCAAGCCTTTTTTGATCAGGAAGCGGATGGCCTCCGCCCGGCTCGCTTTGCCAGCTGGCACGCCCCACGCGTCCACTGCCGCAACCTCAGCCTCAGGCGCGATAAGAACCACACGTACCCCCTTGGGTGGCCGGTAGAGATCGCGAGAGCGCTTGCTGACGTATCCTGACACGATATTCTCCATTCGTTCCGATAACGAATGACACCATAATGTCACTTTGAATGTCAATCGATCTTTAACGATTTTTATGGAGAATGGCCACAGGCAGTGCGCAGGAGTTGCATACCGTGGCCGAGAAAGAACCCACCGAACGACGCGTGTATGTGCTTCCTGCCGAACTGGTTGAGCGCATTCGCCGTTATCAAAAGGACCATTTGATAGCGTCTGAGGTTGAGGCGGTCCGCCGCCTTCTCGATACAGCGCTACACTTACGCGATAATGTGCACAGTCTATTGCAGAAAATGTTGGACAAATTTCAAGTTGAAAAGGATATAAGAATCATTGCTAGGGACGTTCTTGCGGTTCACCCTTTAGTAGAGTCTATATTAAACTCCTCATCTTCCGTTGAGTTTTCCCTAAAGGATGGTTCGAAAGGCTACCTTCGCAATGACGGAAAGGCCTTTTTTCACCGGAACGGATCATGGGTTGAGGAAGACTATATGCCTTTTTGAAAATTCAATTCAATTCACACAAAGCCCCCTGGCCCGCCGGTGAGAGAGGTGGGCTTGGTGGGGCCTCGGCACGGTTTGCTCCGCGTGCCGTTAGCGATGCGCTTCCGGGATCAGGGCCAGTGATGGATGATGGCCGCGACGGCGCGGTGGAGATTGAATAGCATGCTAGAGCAAGCCCGCCGCCTCACGGCAGAAACCATTCTCACCGATCGACCCATGCGCCCACAGCAGGTGGCGGCGCGCTGGGGGTGCTCGGAGAAGCACGTTCGCAATTTGATCAAGGATGGCGCCCTGGGTCACTTCCGCCTCGGCGGCCGGCTCCTTAGGATCCCAGCTTCGGCCGTGGAAGAATACGAGCGATGCCAGACCCGGAATACAAGGTCGGACAGATCAACGGCCGGTGGGTCGTCTCGTGGTGGGAAAATGGAAAGCGAAAGCGGTACCGCCTTGAAGCGGGCACTCGCCAAGAGGCAGAGCGCGCAAAAGCAGATTTCGCCCTAGGGTTAAAACCCAATCAAGCTCTTGAGCTGGAATGCCTGTCGTGATTCAAACTTCCAATCGAAGGAGCTTGGGTCATGGCAGGCGAATTCTGGCTAAGTGATCTGCAGTGGGCCGCGATTGAACCGCACCTTCCGCGTAATAGGCCTGGTGCCCGCCGTGTTGATGACCGTCGGGTGCTAAGCGGTATCATTCACGTCCTTAAGTCGGGATGCCGCTGGCAAGATTGTCCCGCGTTCTACGGTCCACCGACGACCATCTACAATCGGTTTCATCGCTGGTCCGGCCGTGGATTATGGCAGCGCCTCTTTCAGGCGCTCATCGTCGTGACCCCGGATGACGTGCAGATGATCGACAGCACGACTGCCAAAGCTCACCGCTCTGCAGGTGGGGGAAAAGGGGGGAGGCGGCGCAAGCGGTTGGTCGCTCGCGCGGCGGACGCACCACCAAAATCCATGCCGTCGTCGACGGCTGCGGACGCCCCATCGCCTTCGAAATAACGGCCGGCCAACTGGGTGATGTGAGGGCGGCAGCCGTTCTGCTGGCACCGCTGCCGCCGGGACGTATGTGTGCCGCCGATACCGCCTACGACAGCAATGGGCTTCGCCAGTTTCTGGTAAATCGCGGCACCCTGCCGGTGATTCCGAACAATCCAACCCGGAAACAACGGCACCCCTTCGACCCGGTCGCCTACAAGCAGCGCAACCTCATCGAGCGCATGTTCTGTCGCCTCAAGGATTTTCGACGCATCGCCACCCGCTACGACAAGCTCGCCGTGAACTTCGCTGCCGCCGTCACGCTTGCCGCTATCGTCATCTGGTGGACCTGATTGAGTCTGGAGCCTAGGGCTGAGCGCCCACCACGCCGTACTAGAGGAGGGACAGAGGTAATGCCGCGCCGCGCCGCAATTCTCACGCAGACAGACATGGCCAGGGCCTTTCGTGCCGCTCGTCAGGCTGGTGTGCATATCCGAATCGACGTGTCCGCCGGCACAATCGAAACCATCGACGCGGACACGGACAAGGTAGTCCCGCTGCCCACGGAGGATGAAAAGCCGATCTTCCTCTGAGCGGATCATTCTCAAGCAGCGGCTGCGGACTGATGCGCGTTCCGGCCCGGGCCCGTTGAGCGATCACCTAAAAGGAGCTGCATATGAAGGAAGCACCTAAGCGCGAACGAATTCGTGCTTTTGAGGCATCAGCTATTTTGGGCGTGGAGGTACGAACAGTGCAGGCGCTTGCCTGCCGCGGCGAGCTGCCCGGTGCGTGCAAGATTGGCGGATTATGGACCTTCGATGAGGCAGCGCTCCGAGCATGGATCAAAGATCGCTCGGCGCCAGGAAATCAGAGCGGTTCACGCTCAAAACCCAACCGACCCGCGCGTTCTGACCGCCGGCTGTCACGCGATCAATGCGACATCGCCAAAGCCTACGAAGAGATGCTTCAGCGGTTGCGACGGAGCGGGTAATAGAGGCTGTGGGGACTACAACGAGCGGACGACGCTGGCTCGCGAGTGGAAGGGCTCACCCCATACTCCCGCACGTCGAAAATCAGCGAAACCCGCTTCGACCTCAATGTGAGCGTCTATCTGACGAAATAAAACTGCGACTTAGGCTCGTTTAGCTGAGCCCGTAGCAACCCCTAAAGCCCACCGTCGACATCTCTGGCAGCATCCGCGAAAGGATGAAAATGGCTACCCCTTTCCAAGGACTGCGAAGAGCGGGCCGTCGGAGGCCTCATCCGGTACGCATATCTTGATAGGAGTGCCCGCCTTCGTGACAAATTTTCCAGAGAGATGGAGCAAGTCCGATCCGTCATAGGTATGCATCTCGTCGAGAGACCACCGGATCGCAGACGCTAAATGCACTGCGTCTGGTCTCTTAGAGAGCTTAGGCGTTTCCCGGACCAATTTCCGGGCAATATCAGCTATTTCCATGTCAACCGGCAAAAGTTTAATGAACGGCTGATTGAAAAATGCCTTAATCAGATCAAGATTTTCAGTGCTCCAGGGCTTTGGCTTCCCCGCCTCATGCTCGTATCGATATGCCTCAACTAACGAATACGTCGAAGTCCATAATTCATATAAGCCACCCCGGCCGCCGTTATAAATATTCTCTAATGGCCTTTTGCGGCCACCTTCTTTGTTCAAGAGGCCCAGCCACGCGCAAGAATCCCAATAAACCCTCTTTGCCTTAGCCATTATCCGAGCCACGAATGAGGTTTAAAAAGTCGGATGGAGATAGACCGCCTGTAATGTCAAGATCGCGTACTTCATGAAGGTCCACAATCCGCTCGTCAACCACTGTCAGGGCGTCGACGTCTGCCTTAGCTATTTGGCCTTCTGCATTGTAATGTAGGGCGCCCCCAACCATCACTCGACGGCCGGCCCATATCTCAGTCCAACTATGAGCCGGACCGACTTGGTGGGCTACCTCTGGCGAAAGCACGCATGTGATCCGGTCGCCACTCAGGCGCTCGCGAATGATAAGAGCCGGACTTTGGTAGTGTCGGGTCGCTGCAATAATCTCGCCTTCAAACGATCCGAACTCCGTGCGACGAAGATTTGGGGCGGATAGCTTTTCGTCGATCAGGGCCTTTTCGAGCGAAATGACGCCAATCTGAGCCGAGGCGGGAAAAATCTGTATCGGCTCTTCGCCTAGCCGCAGGTCGGTCTGGCCGATGCCGTTAAGGTTTCTTTCAAATAGGCGCTTTGCGATCCTCAACGCTGCACCGTCCATCCATTCTGGCGGTTCATCAGCGATAAGAAGCCCTGCAACGGCCTCCTTCGCAGTCCGTTTAGCGCGAGCCGCGCGCATATCGATTGAGATCATGGGATCGCTCGACCAACCCTCGGCCTCTACCGTAAACGGACTGTTCGTGGTGGCACTTTTCAATCGCCAAATGACCCGAGCGTCCTCCGATCCTTCGACCTGATCGGCTTTTTCGACAAGCTCTATCATGTCGAGAACCTGGCGCATGGCATCCGCAACTGTCAGGTCGCTCGCGCCCAACGCAGACGGATGAACCGTGATTGCCAATGTTTCCGCCACACCATCCTCCTCGCGGAACTCTATCATTGTGCATAACCACGTAAACAGGTGGTTGAAACACGATGGCGCTATCTTTGTCGCAGACCTCCACTTAGGAGCGAGTTGGGGAGCGGGCTAGTGCCCACCCCTCTGTGCCTGCCCAGACATGCCTTCCGGGCACGCCTTAACTCGCCTAGCCTGCCGACCCGTCTTCGCCGATGACTAAGCTCTAGTCTGCCACCAGCTCAGCGGCGCACGG
>NCEH01000212.1 GCA_002304505.1 Rhizobiales bacterium 32-66-11
GGATTGTCGCCCTGCTGGCCGCCCTCTCCGGCGGAAAACGTGATGCCCGAAATATTGCGCAACGCCTGATCAAGTGTCGTCACGTTCTGCTGGCGGATCACCTCTTCGGTGACCACATTCACCTGCTGCGCCATGTCGAAGATCGGCACCGGAAGCCGCGCCACGCCGGTCGTGGAGGCGACGAAACCGCCCGTATTGTCCTGAACCTGCACCGTGGGCAGTTCGACTTCGGTGCTCGTGGCCGCTTGCTGCGCCAAAGCGGGGCCACCAAAAGCCGAAGCCACGCCCATGGTCACGCCCCAAGACCCGGTCAGCGCCAGACGCTTAGTATCCGAACGCTTGGATGCGCGAACATATCCCCAGTTCCCCGCCGAACCCATCTTCAGAACTCCTAAAAATCCGCCCTAAGAAAATCACAATCCAGGACTCTCTTCGCCTCTTTTAGGTCAGATCGAATATTAACTTCAATCCATCTGGGAAACATTGTATTTAGACGTGTTTTAAAGAATGCGCTTCTTATTTAATTGGAATAATTTCAATCTGTACCGCCGGAATCGGTGCGCAACCACGCCTTTCTCTTCGGAAGGCGCCGGATGGGGCGGGGAAGACGCGTGGCGAAATATGTGGCAAGTTTCCGACATGATGCAGAACTCAACAGCCAAGACGCGCGCGGTGCAGAGGCCGCAGGGTACTTCGGGGGAGACCCCGCAGCGCCCGACCTTGTCCGATGCCCGCAGGGCGCTCGCCAAAACTCTGGACAGGGCGTTGAGCAAGGTCGATGCCGCGCTCCTGGAGCCCAGCCTCACGATCCTGCTTCATGAAGCCCGCAAAGCCATCAAGGAATATCGCGCCTTGCTGCGCCTCGTCGGGACCAACGAGGCCAAGCAGGCGCGGCGGCTCGCCGCGGAAACCGCGCGCGGCCTGTCCTCGGCGCGCGATCGCCAGGCGTGCCGCGACGCCGTGGCGGCCTTGAGGGAGGCCGATCTTCTCAACGCCGCCGACGCCGCGCACATTATCGAGGCAATTGGGCCGGATGTCTCGGAGGGCCGCGAGGCGCAGGCGCATCGGGAGGCCTTGCGCCGCTGGCTGAATGCGGCGCGCGCGCTCCACGCCTCGCACCTGATCGCGCAGGTGAACACGGCTGATATCGCGCGCAATTTGCGCAAGGGCTATGCATTGGCGCGCCGCGTCACCGACTGGAGCGAGCCTGTGCATCTGCATGAATTGCGCAAGCGTGCGGTGACGCATCGCTATCAGATGGCCTTTTTCGCCGCCGTCTCAGGGGGCCGCGGCGGGCGACGCGCCGAGAAGGCGCAGAAATTGCGCGAGATTCTCGGTGGCTATCAGGATGTGGAGACGCTCAAGCAATATCTGGCGCGCTGGCCGGACGCCCAGGGCGATTTGCGCGATCTCGCGATCGATGCGGGCAGCCTGTATCAGCGGCGGCTGGTGAAGCGCGCCCATCGGGCCCACGACCAATTGTTTCGCCGCACCCCGCGGCAATTCGGTCGGCATGTCAGCCTGGCGCAGGAGTGAGGAAACGCCGTCGGCGGGCTTCAATCGAGCCCGCTGAGCTGGCCGTCTCAGCTCGATTTTCCGACGCCCTGCGCTAGGGTATCGGCGCTGCAGCTTTCAACTTGAGCCCGGGTGAGAATTTGAGGTTTGGCTGATAAAGAATCCAGCAGAGCCGGTCCGCGCTGAAGGTTTTCGGGGCTTTTGAACGCAAAAAGCCGCCCTTTTGGGCGGCTTTTTGTTTAGTTTCGTAGATATGGCATTGTGCTGGTTGTGTCTGAATG
>NCEH01000147.1 GCA_002304505.1 Rhizobiales bacterium 32-66-11
GATCAGCGTGGTGAGGCCCATGACGAACAGGCCGTTGATCTGCACGTCGATGGTGTCGGTGACGGGGAGCGAGCCCATCATCCAGTCGGGCAGTTCGACGCCCACCTCGCGCGCGCCGAAGATGGAACGGAAGGCCTGCTGCATGATCAGCGACAGGCCCCAGGTGGCGAGCAGCGTGTCGAGCGGGCGCTTGTAGAGGAAGCGGATCATGCTCCATTCCACCAGCATGCCGAGCGCTCCGGAGGTCAGGAAGGCAATCGCCATGGCAACGAAGAAATAGATGGGATAAAGGCCAGGCAGATAGGTCTGAAATATATGAGAGGTCAGATAGGTCATATAAGCGCCGAGAATCATGAACTCGCCGTGCGCCATGTTGATGACGCCCATCTGGCCGAAGATAATGGCCAGTCCCAACGACATCAAAACGAAGACCGAAAACAGGATCAGGCCGGCGAATGCCTGCATGGCGAAGATGGAGCCGAGCTCCCCGAGCGAATATCCCAGCATCAAAGTATCCCCGCAGCTCTCGCTGCCGCTCAATTCATGACGGAAGACAGTGCGGCCGAGGCGTGGCCAGGCCGGATCGCGACGAAGGAGGGGACGGCGACCCCCTGACCCGGCCGCCGTCCCGCTTCCGCCCGCTCGTCGTTCGGGACGAGCTGGAGATCATTGATATCCCTTGGGGAAGGGGTTCGGCTCCACCAGTTCGGAGGTCTCGAAGACGACGTCGTACTGGCCGTCGGGGCGGGCCTTGCCGACGCGGGTCTTGCTCCACAGATGGTGGTTTTCGTGGATGCGCACATAGCCTTCCGGCGCCTTGTCGAAGGCAACGCCGGGCGAGGCGGCGGCGATCTTGTCGATGTCGAACGAGCCCGCCTTTTCCGCCGTGAGTTTCCACAGCCAGGGGCCGAGATAAGCTGCCTGGGTCACGTCGCCGATGACGATCTTGTCGCCATAGGTCTTCTTGAACGCCTCGACGAATGCCTTGTTGTTCGGATTGTCGAGCGATTGGAAATATTTCATGCAGGCGAAGGCACCCGCGATATTCTCGCCGCCGATGCCGAGGATCTCGTCCTCGGTGACGGAAATGGTCAGCAGCGTCTGCTTGGAGAGGTCGATGCCCGCGGCCTTGAGCTGCTTGTAGAAGGCGACGTTGGAGCCGCCGACGATGATGGCGTAGATCACGTCGGGCTTTGTGAGCTTGATTTTGTTGATGGCCGAATTGAACTGCGTGTGGCCAAGCGGGAAATATTCCTCACCCACGACCTTGAGCTTCAGGAAGTTCTCGATATGCTTGCGGGCGATCTTGTTGGAGGTGCGCGGCCAGATATAATCGGAGCCGAGCAGATAGAAGGTCTGGGCGCCGCGCTCCTTCACCACCCAATTGAGGCCGGCGATGATCTGCTGGGTCGCTTCCTGGCCGGTGTAGATGACGTTCTTCGACTGCTCCAGCCCTTCATAGAATGTGGGATAGTAGAGCATGCCGTTATATTGCTCGAACACCGGCAGAACCGCTTTGCGCGAGGCGGAGGTCCAGCAGCCGAACACCGCGGCGCACTTGTCCTGCACCAGCAGCTTCTTGGCCTTTTCGGCGAAGGTCGGCCAGTCGCTCGCGCCATCCTCCTGGATATATTTGATCTTGCGGCCGAGAATGCCGCCGGCCGCATTGATCTGGTCGATGGCGAGCTTCTCGGCCTGAACCGAGCCGGTCTCGGAAATCGCCATTGTGCCGGTGACGGAGTGCAGGATGCCCACCGTGACTTCGGTGTCGGTTACGGCGAGCCCGGTTGTATTCACCGCCGAGGTCGCTGGCGCCTGGGCGCAGGCGACCCCGGAAAATAATGTCGTCGCCGGAATAAGGGAAGCAAGAGGCAGCGCCGCTGCGCCTTTCAAGACATTCCGGCGCGTTGTGTTCATCTTGCTGTTGCGATCATCGCTACCCGACATAAAGGTCCCCTCCAGCGCAATACGAAGCGAAGACAGGGCCGAATAGGCTCCTGCTTGGGTTCCATGGTTTCGGGAATGATGCGGCGCAGCAATACGGTGATTGACGTATATGGTGCCGCGAGGAAACCCGTATTATCGGTTTTGTGGGGAGGTTTCCCGCACACGTTTTGGTTCGCGCGCGGGGGCGCGCGCCTGTAGCGTGCAGGCGCTGCGCGCGCTTTCGCTAAAGTTTCGGGAATATTTGGAAGATGCGGAGATGGTCGGGGATAATGCTTGTAGATTGATCACGGTGCGGGAAAAAGCGCGATAAATTCAGTCACCCATGACAAAATAGGCTGTGACATAATGAATTATCTTGGGGGTGGCGTCCCGGTTCGTCCCGGCCGGGCTGGTTCCGGTCTTCCATGCGTCGCCGTCGGGGAGCGGTCGCGCCGGGGGTGATTACGTCGGGTGGGTCGGGCGGTGAGGCGTGGATGCCCGGCGCGGAGCCGGGCATGACGGCAGGGGAATTCAAAAGGGCCGGGGAACATATGGCCGGGGAACAGCGGATCGTTCGGGTCAGGCGCCAGTACAACAAATGGGTCGTCAACGAGACCCTGGAAGACTATGCCCTGCGCTTCACCGCCAAGAGCGCGCGGCGCTGGTCGTCGTTCCGCGTCGCCAATACCGCGCTCGGCGCGATCTCTTTCCTCGCTCTGGAGGCCATCGGCGGGGCGATCACGCTGTCCTTCGGCTTCACCAATGCCGTCGCCGCGATCCTGGTGGTGAGCGCGATCATCTTCGCCGCCGGCTTCCCGATCTGCTTCTATGCCGCGAAATTCGGCGTCGATATCGACCTTCTCACGCGCGGTGCAGGGTTCGGTTATATCGGATCCACCTTCACCTCGCTGATCTACGCCTCCTTCACCTTCCTGTTCTTCGCCATCGAGGCGGCGATCATGTCGCTGGCGCTCGAGATGTGCTTCGGCATCCCGCTGGCGGTCGGCTATATCATCAGCGCTTTGGTGGTGATTCCCCTGGTCACCCACGGCATCACGCTCATCTCCCGGTTTCAGATGTGGACCCAGCCGGTATGGCTGGCGCTGCATATCATCCCGTTGGCCTATATCGCCTTCACCCACGATGAGGATCTGTCGGCCTGGACCGATTTCACCGGGCGGCTCGGTCCGGTGGACGGAAGCTTTTCCTGGCTGGCATTCGGCGGGGCGTCCACGGTGGTGTTCGCTTTGGTGGCGCAGATCGGCGAGCAGGTGGATTTCCTGCGCTTCCTGCCGCGCCGGGAGGACAGCCGCCGCTGGAGCTGGTGGGCGAGCCTGCTGGCCGCCGGGCCGGGCTGGATCGTGCCTGGCGCGCTGAAGATGATGATCGGCTCGTTTCTCGCTTATCTGGCGCTCCAGCACGGTGTCGGCCTGGATCATGCCGCCGAGCCGACCCAGATGTATCTCGTCGCCTTCGGCGCGATGCTGCCCTCCCAACAGGCGGCGCTCGCCTTCACGGGCGTTTTCGTCATCATCTCCCAGCTCAAGATCAATGTGACGAATGCCTATGCGGGCTCGATCGCCTGGTCGAACTTCTTCTCGCGCCTGACCCATTCCCATCCCGGCCGCGTGGTGTGGCTGGTGTTCAACGTCGCCATCGCCCTGATGCTGATGGAGCTTGGCATCTACAAGGCGCTGGACGAGATCCTCGGGCTTTATGCCATCGTCGCCATCGCCTGGGTGGCGGCGCTGGTGTCGGATCTTGTGGTGAACAAGCCGCTCGGTCTCTCCCCGCCGAACATCGAGTTCAAGCGCGCCCATCTCTACGACATCAACCCGGTGGGCGTCGGCTCGGTGGCTTTGGGCACGGCGGTGGCGGTGCTGGCCTATTCGGGGCAGTTCGGCCGCATGCTGCAGGCGTTCGCGCCGTTCGTGGCGCTTGCGGTGTCCTTCCTTGCTGCGCCCGCGATCGCGCTCGCCACCAAGGGGCGCTATTACATCGCCCGCCAGCCCAAGGTGCAATGGCGCGGCACGGGTACGCTCCGCTGCTGCGTCTGCGAGCACAAGTTCGAGCATGAGGACATGGCCCAGTGCCCGCTCTATGCGGGCCCGATCTGCTCGCTCTGCTGTTCGCTCGATGCCCGCTGCCGCGACCGCTGCAAGGAGGATGCGCGCGCCGCCGACCAGATCCTCGCCTTCCTGGCCGCCACCTTGCCGCGCTGGGCGGTGCGGCGGCTGAATTCGCGTGTCGGGCACTACATCGCGATCCTGGCGACGCTGGCGTCCCTTATCGCGGCGATCCTTGCCATCATCTATTTCCACGCCACATTCGAATCCCCCGCCTATGGGGAGGCGATCCGCACCACGCTGTGGACGGTCTATTTCGTCCTGATCATCGTGGTGGGCGTGGTGGCGTGGCTGTTTGTGCTGGCCCAGGAAAGCCGCAACGTGGCGCAGGAGGAAAGCCAGCGCCAGACCACGCTTCTGATGCGCGAGATCGAGGCGCACAAGCGCACGGACGCCAAGCTTCAGCGCGCCAAGGAGGTGGCGGAGGCCGCCAATCTCGCGAAAAGCCGCTATGTGGTGGGCATCAGCCATGAGTTGCGCACGCCGCTGAACGCCATCCTCGGCTATGCCCAATTGCTGGAGCGCGACACGACCATTCCCGCCGGCCGGCGGGATGCGATCCGGGTGGTTCGCCGCAGCGCCGAGCACCTGTCCGGCCTGATCGACGGGCTGCTGGATATTTCCAAGATCGAGGCCGGCCGCCTGCATCTGAACCGCGACAAGGTCCGTATCCACGAATTGCTGGATCAGATCGTGGACATGTTCCGCTTGCAGGCCCAGGCGAAGGACATTGATTTTCGCCACACCCGCTCGGAGCGGCTTCCGCCCCAGGTGTTCACGGACGAAAAGCGGCTGCGGCAGATCCTCATCAATTTGCTCTCCAACGCCATCAAATTCACCGCCGCCGGCCATGTCGCGCTGCGGGTCTCATTCCGCAATCAGGTGGCCGAATTCGAGGTGGAGGACACCGGGCTCGGGGTGGCCGAAGAGGATCGCGCGCGCATCTTCGAACCGTTCGAGCGGGGCGGGCGGGCCGGCACCTACAATACCGCGGGCATCGGCCTCGGGCTCACCATCACCAAGCTTCTCACCGAAATCATGGGCGGCGAGATCGTGCTGAAGACCGGGCCGCAGGGCGGCTCCATCTTTGCCGTGCGCCTGCTCCTGTCGGAGGTGTCCACGCCAGACGATGCCGCCCCGGCCGAACGGCGCATCACCGGCTATCGCGGCGAACCGCGCACCGTTCTGGTGGCGGACGATGATGCCGCCCACCGCGAGCTGATGTGCGAATTGCTGCGGCCGCTCGGCTTCGTCGTCTTTACCGCGCCTGACGGCGCCGCGTGCCTGGAACTGGCCGCGCAGATCCAGCCGGACCTGGTCCTTCTGGACATCGCCATGCCGGGCCTGAACGGGTGGCAGGCCGCCCGCCGCCTGCGCGCCAAGGTGGCGCCGGGCGCGCGAATCATCATGATTTCCGCCAATGCCGGCGACACCGGCCGGCCCGAGGTGGAAGGGCGCCATCATGACCAGCAGATCGCCAAGCCGGTGGACCTGCGCCATCTGCTGGAACATCTGCGCGGCCTGCTGACCCTCGACTGGATCTATGATGGCGATCCGCCCGCCGCGCCCGCACCGCCGCCGGGCGAGATCATCGCGCCCGCCAATCGCCATATCGACGAATTGCTGAAGCTCGGCCGCATCGGCTACGTGCGCGGCATCCAGGCCAAGCTCCAGGCGCTCGGCGCGGAATCCCCCGATCACGCGGAATTCGTCGCGCAGATGAGCGACATCGTCCGCAGCTTCGATCTCAACCGTTACATGACCGTTCTGGAGGGTCTGCGCAGCGATGATGCATAGCGCCAAGCGACGCGACATCGTCCTGGTGGTGGACGATAGCCCGGAAACCCTGAGCCTGCTCACCGACGCCCTGGAGGAGGCGGGCATCACGGTGCTGGTGGCGGTGGAGGGCGCGAATGCCCTTGCCCTGGTGGAGCAGATCACGCCCGACATCATCCTGATGGACGCGATCATGCCCGGCATGACCGGCTTTGAGACTTGCCGGGCGCTGAAGACCAACAAGGCGCTCGCCCATGTGCCGGTCATCTTCATGACCGGCCTGTCAGAGACCGAACATATCGTCCAGGGGCTGGAGGCGGGCGGGGTGGATTATGTCACCAAGCCCATCGTGCCGAGCGAGATCATCGCCCGCATGAAGGTACATCTGGCCAATGCCCGCCAGACCCAGGGCGCGCAAGTGGCGCTGGATGCCGCCGGCCGCTTCCTGCTGGCCGCCAATCTCGATGGGCGCGTGCTCTGGAGCACCCCCCAGGCGACCCGCCTGATGGCGCAGATCGCCCCCGCCCAGCCCGGAGAAGGCTTCGTGCTGCCGGATGCGGTGCGCCAATGGCTTGAGGCCTGCCAGGTTTCGGACGCCGCGCAGCGCGACGGCATCGACCTGTCGCGCCTCGCGGATGCGCCGCGCACACTCAAGCTCGCCTATGTGGGCCAGATCGGCGGGCGCGAATTCCTGCTGCGGGTGATCGAGGAGGCGCCAGCCAGGGACGAGGAAGTGTTGCGGCGGGCGCTGTCCATCACTCAGCGCGAGGCGCAGGTTTTGATGTGGATCGCGCGCGGCAAGGCCAATCGCGACATCGCCCAGATCCTTGGCCTCAGCCCACGCACGGTGAACAAGCATCTGGAGCAGATCTACGCCAAGATCGGCGTCGAAAACCGCGCCTCCGCGACCGCTCTGGCGGTTCGGGCGCTTTCCAGCCCGTAAAAAAAGCGCCCGGAGGGGCGCCTTTTCGAGCATTTGACCTGTGCGCGATCAGCGGCCCCAGCCCGGCGGAACGCCGTGGCGCGAAATCGCATCGACGATTTCCCGCTGACGCCGGTCGGACCGCTTCATGTGCACGGAAATCACGGCGTGGGCGGAAGGAACCGCGAAGAACAATGGAAAGATCAGGCCGAGCAGCACGCACGGCACGATCAACACCAGATTGACGAGCGCCGACACGGGCTGCGCATTCAGCAGCAGGCCGAGCGGCGGAAGCAAGGCGGCGACAATATAGATCATGGGCGTTGACCGGCACTCCGAGGAACCACGCTTCCATATGGGGGAGATCCTGCGCGCTTCAAGATTGCGTGCCCCTATCGCTGCGGAAAGGCGGGGGTTCGTTCTGATCCTGGTCACGAGGCAAGCCGCGGCGCCTCGTCCTCGCGCCGGGCGGCGATCCACACGCCGGCGCTGTCCACGATGCCCGGTCCGGCGGAAAAGCCCGCCTTGGCGAGCAGGCTCCGCAGCGCCTGCAGCGTGCCGCGCCCGGCCGCGCGCGCCACATGCACCAATATCCAGCCGCCGCGCCGCACAAGGCCGCGGTTGCGCGCGAGCGCGACGGCGAAATCCTCGCCCGGTGCTAGGTGATCGATGATCAGCGCGTCCGCGCCACCGTGGGCGACCTTGTCGAGATTGCGCGGCGCGCAGCCCACGTTCGTGAAGCCCGATCGCCACAGGCCGAGGGCGAGGTCGAGACTCTCCTTGCCGAGCACGACAACGTGATCGCAGGGGCGAAGATGGGCGAAGGCGGCGATTTCCTCGATCGCCCAATTCTGCTTCGGCGGGACCGCAGCCCTGAGGCCGGCCCGCGGGTGCCGTTTCGGACTAAATGGCTCGGGTTCGATTTCGGGAGCGTCTTCGCAGCGCCGCACGGCGGCGGTGTTGGTCCGGGGCATTGTGCCCTCCTTCAGTGGGTCAGCGCGGGGCGAACCCGACGCGGCGGCAATGAGGATGCAGCAGCCCTCATAAGCGCTCCATCCGGAAGGCCGGGCCGGTGCATAAATGCCCCGTAAACAGGCTGAAGCCTTGCCATATGCCGTACTGGAGGAGGGTGGGCGGGTTCGAAAACCGGCCATGGCGGGATCGAAAAAGATGGTCTAAGAGGGTGCTCCAAGCGGAGCAAGATTGCCTGCGCCCATGCTTTCCCGCCAGATTCCCCGCGAAATCCTCATCCCCCTGATCGTCGCCTGCGCGCTGTTCATGGAACAGGTGGATTCGACCGTCATCTCCACCTCGCTCCCGGCCATCGCCAAGTCTGAGCCTTGCGGTCTTCATTCCCGCCAGCGGCTGGGCGGCTGATCGCTATGGTGCGCGCACGGTGTTCCGGGCCGCCATCGTGATCTTCACCATCGGCTCGATCCTGTGCGGCATGTCCACCAGCCTGTCGGATTTCGTGCTCTACCGCATCATCCAGGGCATGGGCGGGGCGATGATGGTGCCGGTGGGGCGGCTGGTGATTCTGCGCTCCATTCCCAAGGCGCAGCTGGTGTCCGCGCTGGCGTGGCTCACCGTGCCGGCGCTGCTGGGGCCGGTGCTCGGGCCGCCGCTGGGCGGCTTCATCACCACCTATTTCGATTGGCGTCTGATCTTCTACATCAATGTTCCCATTGGGATATTGGGCATTATCCTGGCCACCCGCTTCATTGAGAACGTGCGCGAGCAGGATGTGCCGCCGCTGGATCTGCGGGGGCTCGTGCTCTCGGGCATCGGCCTTTCTGGTCTGGTGTTCGGCTTCGCAGTCTTCGGGCAGGAGCTGGTGCCGCTGTGGGTGGCCGGGGGCGTGACGGCCATCGGCTTGATCGCGTTGATCTTTTACGTTCGCCACGCGCGGGTGACGCCGCATGCGGTGCTCGATCTTAACCTGCTGCGCCTGCCCACTTTCCGCGCTGGCGTGATCGGTGCGTCCCTGTTCCGAATCGGCATCGGCGCCTTGCCGTTCCTGCTGCCGTTGATGCTTCAGCTTACCTTCGGCCTCTCGCCGTTCGCGTCCGGCCTCATGACCTTCGCCGCCTCGGCGGGGGCGCTGATCATGAAGACCACCGCCGCGCCGATCATCCGCCGCTTCGGGTTTCGCCGGGTTCTTGTGGTGAACAGCCTGATTTCCGCGGCTTTCATCGCCTCTAACGCGCTCTTCACGCCAAATACGCCGACCCTCGTCATCATGGCGGTCCTGCTCATCGGCGGCTTCTTCCGCTCGCTGGAATTTACCGCCCTGAACGCGATCGCCTATGCCGATGTCGAGCCGGCGGCCATGAGCCGGGCGACCTCGTTTGCCAGCGTCGGACAGCAGGTGTCGATTTCGCTCGGCGTCGCGACCGCCGGCATCATCCTGGAAGTGATGCGCGACCTGCGCGGGGAGACCGATCTGGTGCTGGCGGATTTCACGCCCGCCTTCCTGATTGTGGCGCTGATCAGCGCCTCCTCGGTCATCAGCTTCCTGCGCCTGCCCAAGGATGCGGGGGCGGAAATGGCGGGACGCAAGGTCTCTCCGGCGGATAAGGACAGCCTGCCGGACCCGCGCGGCGAGGTGCAGCCGAACCCCTGACCGCGGCCGCCTGCCGTTGCGGCCGATCATGGACATGATGAATGTCCGCGCTGGCACCGTGCCCATTGCGCGGGGGGCCGTCCCGGGTTTAGGCCGGAGCCAGATCGGCGGTCCGCCCGCCCTCAGGGAGGCTTAAGAACAGAATGTCTCAATCCGTCATGATCATGTCCGGCGTGCGCACCGCCATCGGCACCTTCGGCGGCGCGCTTGCCTCGGTCCCGCCGACCAGGCTCGGCAGCCTGGTGGTGGCCGAGGCGCTGAAGCGCGCGCAGGTGGACGGCGCGGAGGTGGGCACCGTGGTGTTCGGCCATGTGATCGTCACCGAACCGCGCGACGCCTATCTCAGCCGGGTCGCGGCCATGGAAGGCGGCATTCCCAAGGAAGTGCCGGCCATGAACGTGAACCGGCTCTGCGGCAGCGGTGCCCAGGCGGTGGTCTCGGCGGCGCAGGCGATTCTTCTCGGCGATTGCGATGTGGCGCTGGCCGGCGGCGCGGAATGCATGAGCCGCTCGCCCCATCTTCTGTCCACCTCGCGCTTCGGCCAGCGCATGGGCGACATGGCGGCGTCCGATCTGATGATCGGCGTGCTCACCGACCCGTTCGGTCATGGCGGCATGGGCATCACGGGCGAGAATGTCGCCGAGAAGTGGAACATCACCCGCGCGGCACAGGACGAACTCGCCCTCACCAGCCAGCAGCGCGCGCGCGCGGCCATCGATGAAGGCCGCTTCCGTGATCAGATCCTGCCGGTGACTGTGACTGTCGGCCGTAAGGAAACGGTGTTCGACACCGACGAGCATCCAAAGGCGACCACCGCCGAAATCCTCACCGGCCTGCGCGCCGCCTTCAAGAAGGGCGGTTCGGTCACCGCCGGCAATTCCTCCGGCATCAATGACGGCGCGGCGAGCCTCGTGCTGATGGCGGAGGACCGCGCCGCGCGCTCCGGGAAGACGCCGCTCGCACGCATCGTCGGCTATGCCCATGCGGGCGTGGAGCCGGGCGAGATGGGTATCGGCCCGGTGCCGGCGGTGCGCAAATTGTGCGAACGCACCGGCCTCAAGGTGTCCGATTTCGACGTGATCGAATCCAACGAGGCGTTCGCCGCCCAGGCCTGCGCCGTGGCGCGGGAGCTGGATTTCGATCCGGCCAAGCTCAATCCCAATGGCGGGGCCATCGCGCTCGGCCATCCGGTTGGGGCCACCGGCGCGATCCTGGTGGTGAAGGCGCTGAACGAACTTCAGCGCACCGGCGGCCGCTACGGGCTGATCACCATGTGCATCGGCGGCGGGCAGGGCATCGCCTTGGCCATCGAGCGGGTGTGAGGTCGCGTCCCGGCCCAGCGACGGCTTAGCCGGAGCGCCGAGCCGGGACCCAGGGGAAGAGACGGCGCAGCCGGCATCCGCGCTGCGCCGCCTGTGCGATCGAAGCGCCTGCGGCGGATTTTTGTGCTGGGTCCCGGCGCGCGTTCCACGGCTGCGGCGCTGCACTTGCGGGGACACGCGGCCGAAGGGCCGCGCGTCGACTCAGGAGGCGCGGCCGGCGCGGCTCGGCTGAAGATCGAAAAGCGCCGGCTGGGGATGCCCGTCGCGGGCGCACAGGCGGGCGATCGCCGCCTCCGCGGCGGCGGGACCCGCGCGTTCCATGAGGGCACAGGGGCCGAGCGTGAAGCGCAGGGCGAGCTGCGCGCCCTTGTCCAGGTCGGCGGGCGTGGCGCCGCCGGTATTCAGCAATTCAAGCGCCGGCACGAACAGCGCGCCGAGCAGGCGCTGTTCGACCACGTCCGCGACCTCAGAGGACGGCGCGGCATCCTCGGAAACCTCCCAGGCCGCGCCGCTTTCGCCCTGCCGCACCAAGGCGGCGCAGGCGCCATAGAACGGGCCGAGGGGGAAAAGATTTTCCATCGCATGGGCGGCCACCGTAGGGCCGATGAGGTTCATCACCTTGAATGGTCCGGCGGCGACGCCGAGCCGCGCGCGGGCCACGGCGTCCACCTCGGAAGGGGTCGCCCGCAGGTCCTGAACGATGTGGGCCGCCTCGTTGTAATAGGGGCAGAAGAAGCGGTTGACCACGAAGCCCGGTGTATCGGCGCAGCGCAGCGGCACTCGGCGCGTCTGCTCCAGGAAGGCGAGGGCGCGCGCCACCGTTTCAGCGGAGGTCTTTGCCGCCCGCACCACCTCCACCAGCGGGCTCACTTCCGCCGGGCTGAAATAATGCAGGCCGAGGAAGCGCGCCGGATCGGGCAGCACGTCGGCGATGTCGCTCACCCTCAAGGCGCTGGTATTAGTGGCGATGATGCCGCCGGGCGCGATATGCGGGGCGAGTTGCGCGAACAAAGCGCGCTTCACCGCCAGGTCCTCGAACACCGCTTCGATGATGAGGTCGCGCGTGCCGAGTTCGGCGAGATCGCGCGCGCCATGGATGCGGGCGAGCGCCGCTTGCGCATCGTCCGCGCTCATGCGGTTGGCGGAGACCCAGCGCTCATAGGTCTTGGCGGCACGGGCCTTTAGCCTTTCGACAGCGTCCGGGCGCGCGTTTTATATTAGCACGTCGATGCCGTGTCGGGCTGCGTCCAGGGTGATTCCGCCACCCATCAGTTCGGCTCCGAGCACGCCGAGGTTTGGATTGGTCATTTCGTCTGGTCCTTGATGAGGGCATCCACATCGCCCCGCTCGGCAGGCCGAAGGGCGCCGGGACGGGTGCGGTAGGCCGCGATCAGGCTGAGCCGCAGCAGAGCCGAATGAAGACGGGGATCGGCATCGTGCGCGCCGCAGCGGATCGCGACGCACAGCGCGGCCGGGGAGGGCGACTGCGCGGCTTCAAGACAGGCCGTTTCCGCTTGCCGCGCGGCGGGCGCGGTTTCCAGCTCGCGGGCCGCGATGGCGCAGGCATTGGCCACCATGGCCGCCTGATAGCGCTGGTCGCCGGAGAGATGGGGCGCGATCTCTTCCTGCAGCGTCTTTCGCGCGATGGCGAGGAGGTCCGCGCCGAAGGTCTGCGTGCGTGGAGTCTGCGTGCGCGGGGGCTGGGTACGTGAGGTCTCGCCGGTCATGGGCGAAGCTCCCAAGTGGCCGGCGCGGTGGCGCGCAGGATGGCAAGCTCCAGCTCGTCGGCGATGCGGCCGGTGAGCGCGAGTTCCAGCGAGCTTTCCTGCCCGCTCGCGTGCCGCGCACCCTGCTGAAGCGCGATGATGGCCCAGCGGATATGGGCCATCACCTCGAAATAGCGCACGCGGGCATCGTCCACCGGTTGGCCGCTTTCGGCCGCGTAGCCGGCATAGAGATCGGCACGCGCGCCCATGCCGCCGGCCTCCAGGTCCGGCCGGCCGAAGCGCCAGCATTCGGCGCAGAACCAGCCG
>NCEH01000148.1 GCA_002304505.1 Rhizobiales bacterium 32-66-11
GCCGAGCCGAGCATGAAGCCGATGCCCATGGCCACCGAAAACAGGCCGATCTGCGCGGTGCTGAAGCCGTGGTCGCGCTGCATCACCACCAGGATGAAGGTGTAATAAATCAGGAACCCCAGCTGGAACAGGAAGAAGGAGGCGAGCGCCGGCACCACCTGCGGGCGATCCTTCAGGCGCGCGAACAAAAGGAACGGCTGGCGCCAGTCGAAATGGAAGGCGCGCCGCCGCGTCTCCTCGCCGAAGCGCGACCGGGCCAGCATCACCGCATTGAAGGCGCACAGCACCAGCGCCACGGCGAGCGGCAGGCGGAAATCATAATGGCCGAGCACGCCGCCGATGGCCGGCCCCGCCATCAGGCCCACCGTATTCACCACGGTCACCTGCGCCATGGCATCGCCGCGCGCGTCGGGCGCCACCGCATCCACCATGCTGGCCTGGGCGATGGGCGCGGTGCCGGACATCAGCCCCGCCACCACGCGCCCGGCGAAGAACAGCCACACATGCGCCAATTCCAGCGAAAGCCACATCAGCCCATAGCCGGCCGCCAGCCCCGCCATGCACACGACCAGCGTGCGCCGGCGCCCCAGCGCGTCCGAGAGATCGCCCAGCAGCGCGCAGCCGAAGAAGGCGCCGATGGGAAACAGGGCGAAGGCGAGCGACATCATCAGGTCGCGATTGGCCGCCGTGACCGCGCCGCCAAAGGCTTCCCCACCCGATCCGGGCCCATCGAACAGGCCGACGATGAGCGGATACATCAGGCCGAACGAGAAGATATCCAGGAACACGGCGAGAAACAGCGCACCATGGCTGCGAAACAGCGCGATCTGCATGCGGCCTCCTTATAACCGGGCGCAAGATTACCGGGCGCAAGCCCTCACCCGCCCGCTGCGCGGTCGACCTCTCCCCGTGGGGGAGAGGTGGAGAATGGAGGGGTGGGAAGAAGAAAACGTTGAGGGCCTTGCCGCAATCCCGCATCTGCCCCCTCTCCCCATTGGGGAGAGGGCTGGGGTGAGGGGGCGTGAGCGGGGTGTGGGAACCTCCGGTCCGATGATTAGGGAAGAGAATCAGAGCAGGAAGCGCAGCACCGCCGCCGCGAACGCGCCGGGGGCCTCGACCATGGGACAATGCCCGACCGCGGGCATTTCCTCCAGCACGCTGCCGGGGATCGCCCCTGCCAGTTCCTGCGCCAGGGCCGGGGCGAAGATGCGATCGTCGGCGCCGCTGAGCACCAGGGTCGGCGCCCGGATCGCGCCGATCCGCTCCAGGGTGTGCGCGCCCGCCGCCGCATCCGCCTGGCGGGCGAAGGCGTCCGCCTCCTGAAGCGGGCCGGCAGCCAGCGCCTGGCGCGCGATCGCCTCCAGCGGCACCGTATCGATGGTGGCACGGCCAAGCGTGAAGGTAGCGAGCGCGCTGACATAAGTGACGGGATCGGCGATCTCGCGGCGCAGGCGCTTCAGCAGCCACATCACCTCGCGCGTATAAGGCGTGTTGCGGGCGAAGCTGTTGGCGAGCACCAGCCGGTCCACCCGCTCGGGGGCGAGCAACGCCAGTTCCTGGGCGATCACCCCGCCGAGCGAATGGCCGAGCACATGGGCCCGTTCGATCCCCGCCGCATCCAGCACCGCGCGCGCGTCGCGTGCCATGTCGGCGGCGTCATAGGGGCCGTGCGCGCGCGAACTTTCGCCGATGTCGCGATTGTCGAACGCGAGCGTGCGCAAGCCGCCGAGCAGCGGGCGCGAAAGGCCCCAGAATACCCGGTCGGCGGACAGCCCGCCGATGATCAGCAGCGGCGGTCCCTCTCCAACAACATCATAGGCCAGCGAGAGCCCCTCACGGGTGGCAAAGCGGGTCATGGCAAGCGGATCATGGCAAGCCTGTCGGCCGGAGAACAGGAATAGGACGAATGGAAACCGCGCCGCGCGCAACGTCAAGCGGCGGGCGGCACAGGCGGAACGTGGGCAGCGGCTAATTCACCGTGTGCAGCAGCCAGAAGATCCAGCCCACCTCATTGATGAGCCCGAGCGCCAGGAAGGCGGCCTGAAATCGCCCGTTGCTGGAAAACATCGCGACGATGCTCATCAGGATCAGAAGGCCGGTGGTGACACTGTAGGGCCAGCCGAGGGTGAGGAAATAATCCGCGCCCTTGATCCAGCTGTCGATCTGGTCGAGCGCTTGCGACAGAGCAAAAAAGCCGAAGAACCATTTGCGCTTGGCGGCGAAATAGGCGCGATAGCTGGGGTAATCCCCGAGATTGTCGGGAAACAGCAGCACGCACATGAAATAGAACACGCTGCAATAGGTCAGAAGAAACAGATACAACTCGAACGTCCAGCGTGGGACGTTGATGAGGCGGAATTCCCACCACCAGAACATGAGGGCGTTGAGCAGCACCATCACCGCCCAGCCCAGATGCAGCGGCGCGATCTCGTTCACTGCGGGGTGCTGGACGAATTTCGCGAATCCTCCCAGCAGGCGGGTCACGCTGAGGCCGAGGATCATGCCCATGACGATGCGCACATGGAAATAAAGCTGCGGGTCGTGATCGGCGACCATGGGCTTCTCCGCCGCGGCCAGGCGCGTATCGACGGTACAAAGGTGACGGGCCGCTTATAGCGAGCCGCATATCACAAGGCCAGGATTCGAAATGGAGCGGAAACCGACCGTCCGCAGGGCTGCCCATCGGTGAGCCGGCGGCGCTATTCCACCGGCTCGGCCTGCCGCGACGCCGGTTGCGGGCGCGCCAGCTCGAACAGGTCGGTCGAGCGGGCATACCAGCCGGCGCCGTGCATGCGGCTGATCAGATCGAGGCTCGGCGTATCCACATGGCCGCGCCCGGCATCGAGAATATGCGCGTCGGCAATATGGGCGCACAGCACCTGGGCGATCACCGCCACCTGATCGGGGCCGGTCACAACCGAGGAAATGGCGCGGCATTCGAAGGCCACCGGGCAATCGGCGATCCGCGATGCCGCGACCATGTCCCCGGGCACCACGCGCAGGCCTGCGGCCCGCAGTTCGTCCACCTCGGCCGGCACCTCGGCCGAGGTGGCGTTCATCGCCGCCGCCATCCGTTCGGGCACCAGGTGGGCGATGAATTCGCCGGTAGCGAGAATATTGTGCGCGGTGTCCTTGAGGCCGCTGCGCGGATTGCGCAGCAGGCCGATGGCCACGGTCGCGGGCTCGTGGCCCATCACATTGAAGAAGCTGAAGGGCGCCGCATTGTCGATCCCCTCGCGCGAGCGGGTGGTGATCCATGCGATGGGGCGCGGGGTGACGGTGGCGGTCAGCAGCTTGTAGCGCACGTCGGCCGCAAGCGCGGTCAGGTCGAACAGCATAGGTCAGGTCACTCTTTCTGCGCGGCAGATCGGGAAACGTGCGGGCCGCATGGCGCGGCCCGCACCAAGGGTGCCTCAGGCGTCGCGCGCCAGGGTCGGCCGGTTGGGGAGCAGGATCGAGCCGATCACGCAGACCACGGCCGTGATGACCACCGGATACCAAAGCCCCGCGAACACATCGCCCACCGAAAGCGACAGCCAGGTGGCGAAGAACGGCAGGAAGCCGCCGAAGATGCCAGCGCCGATATGGTAGGGGAAGGACAGGGCCGTATAGCGGATGTTCGCCGGGAAGAATTCCACCAGGAAAGACGCCACCGGGCCGTAGATCATCGCCACGATGAGGGTCATCGCCACCAGCAGCATCACGATATGCACCGTGTTCACCCGCGCCGGATCCGCCTTGGCGGGATAACCGGCCTCGGCCAGGGCCTTGCGATAGGCGGCGGGATCGAAGCCCTGAACCGACTTCCCGGCCACCGAGATCGCCACCTTCTGGCCTTCGAGGGGCGGCCCGTACTGGAAGTTGATGCCGCTGGAAATCAGCAGCTTCTTCGCCTGCACGCACGGCTTGAGATGGTCAGGATGGGCATTGACCAGCGCCGCGACGAGGCCGAAGCGGCAGCCGTCGCTGGCGGCGTCGGCATGCACGGTGACAGGCGCGCTCTGCGTGACCGCGACAAGCTGCGGATTGCCGGCCTCCAGCAGCGAGGCGAACATCGGCCGGTACAGCAGCGCCGAAAGCGCAAGGCCCGTCATCATCAGCCATTTGCGGCCGATCTTGTCCGACAGCCAGCCAAAGAACACGAAGCTCGGCGCGCCGATCAGCAGGCCAATCGCCATCAGCACATAGGTGGTGTGCAGGTCGATCTTCACCACCTGCTGCATGAAGATCATCACGTAGAACTGGCCGGTGAAATAGGTGGAGCCCATGCCGGCGGTCACGCCGAACAGCGCGATCAGCACCAGGCGCAGGCTCGACCAGCGGCCGAACGTGTCCTTGATCGGGCTCTTGGAAAGGCGGCGCTCCGCCTTCATGCGGGCGAACACCGGGGATTCGTGCAGCTTGGCGCGCACATAGACCGAGAACGCCAGCATGGCGATGGAGAGGATGAACGGCAGGCGCCAGCCCCAATCCTTGAAGGCCGCCTCGCTCATGGAGGCCTGGGTGCCCAGAATGACCACCACCGACAGGGCGAGGCCGATGGACGAGGTGATCTGGATCCATCCGGTCAGCAGGCCGCGCCGCTCAGGCCGGGAATGCTCGGCCACATAGACCACCGCGCCACCATACTCGCCGCCGACGGCGAGACCCTGGAGCAGCCGCAGGACCACCAGGGAGATCCAGGCGGTGTGCCCGATCGTCGCGTAACTGGGCAGAAAGCCGATCAGCGCGGTGCTTCCGCCCATCATGATGATGGTGATGAGGAAGGTGTATTTGCGGCCCACCATGTCGCCCAGCCGGCCGAACAGAACGGCGCCGATGGGGCGGATGACGAAGCCGGCGGCCAGGGCACCCAGCGAGGCCAACAAGGCGGCTGTGGGATTGTCCGGCGGGAACAGCACCTGGCTCATGAACACGGCCAGCGAGCCGTAGATGAAGAAATCATACCACTCGAAGATCGTGCCCAGGGTCGAGGCCAGCACCACCTGCTTTTCTTCCGACCGCGTGAGGTCCCCCTCGACGCGATCCGAGATCGTTGTCGCATCCATCTGAAAATCCCCTCGTTCTGGATCGGCTGACCGGGGCCAGCGCGTCCAAATTCTCTATGATCAAATCATTATGATATTATCAAATTTTGCAAGCTTGAATTTTTTGCCGCCGCGGCCCACTATTTCAGCACATGCAAAGACTCATCTAAGATATTGTTTCAAAAGGATATTTCATTGGCATCGCCCCGTGGGCACAAGGCCGCGCCGCTTGGCGGGAGCAAAAGCTCTGACCAGATGGTCCCGGCGGAAACCGCAAAACCGGAACGCGGCGCGCGGCGCGGCATCCAGTCCATCGAGATCGGTTTCAAGATCCTCGATTATCTCAGGACGATGCTGCGTCCGGTGCCGCTGAAGATGATCGCTGCGGGCACCGGCATGTCGTCCGCCAATGTCCATTATTATCTGGTGAGCTTCCAGGCGGTCGGCATCGTGCGGCAAGAGGAGGATACCGGCTGCTACGCCCTCGGCCCCTATGCCCTGAAGCTCGGCATGGCCGCCATCGAGCAGTTCGACGTGTTCACCGCCGCGCGCCCGGTCATGACCGACCTCGCAAATACGGTCGGCCAGACGGTGTTTCTCGGCGTGTGGGGCAACCGGGGACCCACCATCGTCTATCGCGTCGAGAGCGGCGGGGCCCGCCAGATCCTGGAGCTGCGCGTCGGCAGTGTGTTGAGCCTGCTGCGCTCTGCGCTCGGGCGCAATTTCCTGGCCCATCTCCCACGCACCGCGACCGAGGCCCTGCTCTCGCAGGAACTGGCGGAAGAGGCGCCGCGCTCAAGCCGGCTCAAGACCGACGATACACCCACCAATCTGGCGGAAATCGAGGAGATGGTCGCCACCATCCGCGCCAACGGCATGAGCCGCTGCCGGGACGCCCTGCTCCCCAATTTCACTTCGCTCTCGGCGCCGATCTTCGACCAGACCGGATTCATGACGGCCGCGATCACCCTCATGGGGCCGGTCGGCACGCTCGACGACAGCCTCGACGGATCGGTGGCGCAGGCCCTGCGCAGCCGCTCGCGGGCGATCTCGGCAACCGCCGGCTGGAACAGCTGAGGCACGTTGCGCGCCGGTGTCCGCAGTGGCGGTGGGTCGAGGGTCGGTGGGCCGAGGGTCGGTGCGAAGCGTTGCCCGGCCGGCCGCCGCGCCGCCCCCCTGTCACACCTTCGCCATATGGCATTGCAGCACCTTACCTGCTAGAAGGCGCGGCCTTGGAGGAGTTCCATGCGTCAGGCCGAGATCGTTCGCGAAACGAAGGAAACGAAGGTGCGCCTTTCCGTCGATCTGGACGGAACGGGCAAGGCCGCCATTGCAACCGGCATCGGGTTTTTGGACCACATGCTGGACCTGCTCGCGCGCCATGCCCGCTTCGACCTCGACATCAAGGCCGACGGCGACCTGCACGTGGATTTCCACCACACCACCGAGGATGTGGGAATCGTGCTCGGCCAGGCGGTGAAGCGCGCGCTCGGCGACATGCGCGGCATCACGCGCTATGCCGATCTGCACCTGCCCATGGACGAGACGCTGACCCGCGTCGCGCTCGATATTTCCGGCCGGCCGTTCCTGGTGTTCCGCACCAGCTTTTCGGCGCCGAAGATCGGCGAATTCGACACCGAGCTGGTGCGCGAGTTCTTCCAGGCATTCGCCTCCAATGCCGGCGTGACGCTGCATGTGGAGACGCTCTATGGCGACAATAATCACCATATAGCGGAAAGCTGCTTTAAGGGTCTGGCCCGCGCGCTGCGCGCGGCGGTGGCCATCGACCCCGCGGCGGCTGGTGAAATTCCCTCAACCAAGGGTGCCCTCGGCACCTGAGGCAGGCGACGGAGCACGCAACATGGCCATCTGGACCGTCCTGACCAAGGAAACGGCCGGCGACACCGCGCTCGCGGCGGCCGACCGGGTGGTGTTCGTGCGGGAGAAATTCTCCTGGACGGCCCTGTTCTTCGCCCCCTTCGTGCTGCTCGGCCACCGGCTGTGGCTCGCGTTCGGGGCCTATGTCCTCGCCTCGCTGGCGATCGGCGTTGCCGAAGTGCTGCTGCGCCTGCCGGAGGATGTGAGCTTCGTGCTGGGGCTCGGCCTGCACGTGCTGGTGGCGTTCCAGCTCGCCGACCTGCGGATCTGGAAGCTGC
Source organism: Rhizobiales bacterium 32-66-11 (assembly GCA_002304505.1). Taxonomy (GTDB): domain Bacteria; phylum Pseudomonadota; class Alphaproteobacteria; order Rhizobiales; family Xanthobacteraceae; genus NCEH01. The sequence continues at coordinate 7,184 of NCEH01000148.1, forward strand.
GCCGCATCGGCTATCTGGAGGCCGGCACCACTGTCGCCCGCGACATCGACGAGGCGGAGCGGCGCTTCTTCAAGCATTGGACCCCGCCGCGCCCGCCGCAGCTCCAGGGTCCGACGATCCGGCCCCAGCCCGCTCACGCCGCTCCGGGCTTCGGCGCCCCCATCATCGGTTCGTTCCCGGAGCCGCGCGCATCATGAATGTGGCCATCGTCGATTACGGCTCGGGCAATCTGCACTCCGCCGCCAAGGCGCTGGAGCGTGCCGCCAACGGCCTCGGCGCGGACGTGATCGTCACCAGCGATCCCGAGATCGTGCGCAATGCCGACCGGGTGGTGCTGCCGGGCGTCGGTGCGTTCGCCGATTGCCGGCGCGGGCTTGATGCGGTGGACGGCATGGTGGCGGCGCTGGAAGAGGCGGTGCACGGGCGCGGCCGGCCGTTCCTCGGCATCTGCGTCGGCCTGCAATTGCTGGCCGAGCGCGGGCTGGAACATGGCGTCACCGCCGGCCTCGGCTGGATCAAGGGCGAGGTGGACCGCATCGCCCCGTCCGATCCGGCGCTGAAGATCCCGCACATGGGCTGGAACACCCTGACCCTCGCCCGCCCCCATCCCCTGTTCGAGGGCATTCCCACCGGGGAAAAGGGGCTGCACGCCTATTTCGTCCATTCCTACCAGTTCGTCCTCGCCGACCCCGCCGACCTCGTCGCCACCACCGATTACGGCGGCACGATCACGGCAGCGGTGGCGAAGGACAATGTGGCGGGAACCCAGTTCCACCCCGAAAAGAGCCAGACCCTCGGTCTTGCCCTGCTCGCCAATTTCCTGAAGTGGCGCCCGTGATCCTGTTTCCTGCCATCGACCTGAAGGACGGCCTCGCCGTGCGCCTCGAACAAGGCGACATGG
>NCEH01000149.1 GCA_002304505.1 Rhizobiales bacterium 32-66-11
CGAGCGCTCGCACTGGCACCGGGTGGATGCGAGCGAGGTCTGGCATTGGCATGCCGGCGCTGCGCTGACGCTGAGCATTGCTCCGCCCGGCGGGCCGGTGCGGCATCTGCGGCTCGGGGCGGATCTTGGCGCCGGCGAGCGGCCGCAGGGCGTGGTGCCGCCCGGCCATTGGCAGGCGGCGGAAAGCCTCGGCGCCTGGACCCTGGTGGGCTGCACGGTTGCGCCGGCCTTCGATTTCGCCGGTTTTGAACTGGCGCCGCCGGATTTCGAGCCCTGAGGGTGCGATCCTGAGCGTGCGGTCCTGAGGGTTCGATCCTGAAGCGCCTGTCCCCCCAGGCGCCGCGTTCTGCGCGAGACGTCTTGCGTTATCGCATTTTCTGCACGCGAACCGGCGTCCGCTTCGCGCGAAAATGCTCTAGTCGCGCTCGAAATGGCCGGGCGTGAACACCCAGACCACCAGGCCCTTGATTTCCCACTTTGGCGGGACCCAGCGCGGGTTCAGAGGCGCGGGCGCCTCGGCCTGCGCGACCTTTTGCGCCTGCGCGACCTTCTGTGCCTTCGCCTTGGCGGGCGCGGCATCGCTTGTCTGGCCCGCCAGGACCGGACCTGCGGCGAGGGTGAGCAGCACCGGCAGAAGCGCCGGCAGAGGATTCCGGATCCTGATTTTCACGATCGTCACTCCCACGCTCAAGGGTCTGGCAAGGTATCCTTGCGTCAGCGGTGCCGGCGGCCCGACACCGGCGCGCGTGACGGCCGCTACGTCCGGCAAAGGCAGCAGCACAAGAAAGTTTTGTAATTTGGGGGTCGACCCCCTCTCATACCTCCAAGACTTTACGCTAGGATGCCTGGCCGTTCACCCACTTCGGCCGCAGAACACGGGGACGTGTGAACGACAACCTTCGATCTCCCGCGCCGGACATATCGGCGGGCGGGGTGCAGCGTGGGGACGCACGATGGGGACCTCTCTTGCGCAAAAAATGGATCGAGCGTGGGCCATCCTGCGCTGGCGCTATCTCCAGTCCAGCGCTTTTCCCTATCATGAGCGGAGTTTTCTCGGCCGGATCGGAAACTGGGACGATAAGGGCATGCGCCCCCTCATCCTGGTCCAGTCGCACCGCCGCTCCGGCACCCATTTTCTGATCGACGAGATCCGCGCGCGGTTTCCGGTGGCGCGCGAATGGATGCACCTCGACGGCGATTTCTTCGCCCGCCTCATGCAGATGCCGGTGGTGGTCAAGAGCCACGACGCCTATTTCGGCGAGAAGCTGAAGGAGCGGCGGCCCTGGCATTCCTATATGCACTGGGTGGCGGCCTCCTCGCTCTACACCAGTGCCAAGCATGTCTATATCGTGCGCAACCCCCGCGACGTGCTGCGCTCGCAATTCTATTTCGACCTGAAGGGTCATGAGCCGGCTTATCGTATCCATCCCGATACCAGCTTCGCCGATTATGTGAACGCGCCGTCCGCGCGCGATCCCACCGGCAAGCTGAGCCAGGTCGGCTATTGGTGCGCCCATGTGAAGGCGTGGCATCGCCGGCCCGAGGCCCATGTTCTGCGCTATGAGGACCTGCTGGCGCACCCCGAGAGCGAAATGGAACGGCTCTCGGCTTATCTCGGCCTGGATTTGCAGATGCCACGCCGGGTGAAAAGCTCGGCCATCGGCCGCAAAACCACCGAGCGCCGCTCGAAGGAAAAGCTGGCGGTGTGGGGCGCGGACGAGGAACGCCTGCTGGAAATCGAACTGGCGCGCCATGGTCTGCCGGACTTCGGCTATGGCATCGCCGCCCCGCCAGTGGGGCGCCGCGCTCCGGAAATGAGCGAGCGCCCCGCACGCATCTACTCGCCCCCCATCGCGCAGCGCGTCCATTCCTGAGCCGACGGCCGGTCGATCCGAAGGCCGGCACGCACGGGTGGGAAAATCGGCGCAGGAAAAAAAACCGGCGCGCCCGCGGGACGACGGCTCGGGAGCCGCCGTCTTCAGGCCCGCGCCGCCGGCGGGTCAGGCGCGAACCAGATCGCCCAGCAGATTGGCCGCCAGCGTCACCTTGGAAAGGCTGAGGCCGGAGGCGACGATGTCCTGCACCGTGGCGCGGGTGCGGTCGATCTCCTTGCGGCGGCGCTGGACGAAGGCTTCCACAGCGGCTTCTCCGGCGCCCTCGCCCGCCAGCATTCCCGCGCTCACCTGCCGCACGAAGGCTTCGATCTGGCCCAGCGCCCGGTCAAGCGCAAGGCGGTCGTAATAATCGGCCGCCGTGATGTTGCGTGCCGCGCCGGCGATCTCGTCCACCGCGAAATAGCGGCCGGCGGCGAAGAAGGTGGCGGCCGCATCCTCGATCGACCGGCCGGTGGTCTGCGACAGGAGCGCGATGTCGGAGGCGGCGGCGAGCGCGCGCAGCAAGGTGATGCGGCGGGCAAGCGCCTCCGGCACGCGCTTTTCCACCAGCGCCGCGGTCTGCCGCTCGCCGCGCAGGCGCCACACCTCCGGCAGGCTGGCATCGAGGGCGCCGGCGACATCAGTGATGGCGCCGCGATAGCGGTCCACCACCGCGCCGAGGCCGGTGCCGAGGTCCACATTGCGCAGGAACCACACGGTGCGGCCCACGGCGAGGTCCTGCACCTCGGCATAGAGCTGCAATTGCACGGCGCCGTCGATCTTGGTGTCGAGCGCGTCGATGGCGGCGTTCAGCGCCCCGAGGTCGAAGCTGTCGCGCACCGCCGCATAGGCGCGCACCACGCTCGCCGCATCCATGCCGGTATGGTCGCTGATGCGCGCGATGCAGGCCGGCCCGCCCTGGTTGATGATGGCATTGGCAAGCCCGGTGGCGATGATTTCCCGCCGCAGGCGATGGGCGGTGATGGCATTGGGGAAGCGCTGCTCGATGGCGTCCGGGAAATAGCGCTCCAGCTCGGCCGCGAGATAGGCATCGTCCGGCACGTCGGAGGTGAGCAGTTCGGAATAAAGCGAGATCTTGGCATAGGCGAGGAGCACCGCCAGTTCCGGCCGGGTGAGGGCCTCGCCGCGCGCGCGGCGCTCCTGGATTTCCGCGTCGCTCGGCAGATATTCCACCGAGCGATCCAGCTCGCCGCGCAGTTCCAGCATCTGCATCAGGCGCTGCTGGAAGGCGAGGTCCTCCACCCCGCGTCGCTCGGCGAGCGAGATGGCGAGGGTCTGGAGATAATTGTTGCGCAGCACCAGCAGGCCGACATCGTCGGTCATCTCGCCCAGCAGCGCCGCCCGGTCCGGGGGCGAAAGCAGGCCCTCGGCCACCGGGAGCGACAAGGCGATCTTGATGTTCACCTCCACGTCGGAGGTGTTCACGCCAGCGGAATTGTCGATCGCGTCGGTATTGAGCCGCACCCCGTTGCGGCCGGCCTCGATGCGGCCGCGCTGGGTCATGCCGAGATTGGCGCCTTCGCCCACCACCTTCACCCGCAAGTCGCGGGCGGCGATGCGGATGGCGTCGTTGGCGCGGTCGCCGGCCTGGGCGTCGGTCTCGGTGGAGGCGCGCACATAGGTGCCGATGCCGCCGAACCAGAGCAGGTCCGCCTTGGCCTTCAGGATCGCGCTCATCACCTCCGTGGGGGTCGCCTCCAGCCTGTCGAGCCCGAGCACGGCGCGCGCTTGCTCCGACAAGGCAATGCTCTTGGCGGTGCGGGGATAGATGCCGCCGCCCGGGGAGATCAGGGCCGGATCATAATCCGCCCAGCTGGAGCGCGCGAGATTGAACAGGCGCGCCCGCTCGGCATGGGAGCTCGCCGGATCGGGATCGGGATCGAGGAAGATGTGGCGATGGTCGAACGCCGCCACCAGCTTCAGCGCGGTGGACAGCAACATGCCGTTGCCGAACACGTCGCCGGACATGTCGCCCACGCCCACCACGGTGATCGGGGTGGTCTGGATGTCCACGTCGATCTCGCGGAAGTGGCGCTTCACCGCTTCCCAGGCGCCGCGCGCGGTGATGCCCATGGCCTTGTGGTCATAGCCCACCGAACCGCCCGAGGCGAAGGCGTCGTCCAGCCAGAAGCCGTGCGCCTGCGAGAGGCCGTTGGCGATATCGGAGAAAGTGGCGGTGCCCTTGTCGGCCGCGACCACGAGATAGGGGTCGTCCCCGTCCACCCGCACGGTCAGCGGCGGGTGCACGACGTCGCCGCCCTTGAGATTGTCGGTGATCTCCAGCAGCGCGGTCACGAAGATCTTGTAGGCGGCGATGCCTTCGGCCTGGATCGCGTCACGCGAGCCGCCGGCGGGCAGGTGCTTGGGCACGAAGCCGCCCTTGGCGCCCACCGGCACGATCACCGCATTCTTCACCTGCTGCGCCTTCACGAGGCCGAGCACCTCGGTGCGGAAATCCTGCGGCCGGTCGGACCAGCGCAGGCCGCCGCGCGCCACATGGCCGAAGCGCAGGTGCACGCCTTCCACGCGGGGCGAATAGACGAACACCTCGTACATGGGCCGGGGCAGGGGCAGCCCCTCCACCTTGGCGCTGTCATATTTGATCGCGATGGCGCCCTTGGGCCGTCCGTCCGCATCCAGCTGGTAGAAGGTGGTGCGGAGGGCGGCGTCCACGAGATTGACGAAGCGGCGCAGGATGCGGTCCTCGTCGAGCGAGGACACGTCCGCGAGCGCGGTCTCGATTTCCTCGCGCAGCGGCGCGGCACGGGTAGTGCGCGCCTCCGGACTGTCATCGAGGCGTGGGTCGAAGGAGGTGTGGAACAGCTGGACGATGCGGGCGGCGACATCGGCGTGGTTGACCAGCGTGGTCCACAGATAGTCCTGGGAATAGGGGATGCCGGCCTGCCGCAGATAGCGGGCGAGGGCGCGGGCGAGCGCCACGTCGCGCCAGGCCAGGCCGGTGTCGAGCACCAGGGCATTGAAGCCGTCATTCTCCGCTTCCCCGCGCAGCACGGCGGTGAGCAGGTCTTCCAGCCGCGCGGCCGAGCCGGACACCTCGATGGTGCCGCTGTCCACCCGTTCCAGGGTCATCTCATGCAGCCAGGAGCGGCGGGTCTCGGTATCGGCGCTGCACAGCGGCTCGATATGATAGGTGCGTTCGTTGATCGCCTTCAGTCCCATGTTCTCCAGCATGGGCACGCGCTCGGAGAGCGGCAGCGGGCGGCCGAAGGAGAGCAGGCGCAGCGAGATGCGGTTCGCCGGATCACCGGGGCGGCGGTAGAAATCGAGGGCGATCGGCCGCTCGGGGGAGAGGCGCTCCAGCCGCTCGATGTCGGCCACCGCCGTATCGATGCCATAGGCGGCGATATAGCCGGGATCGAAGGCCTTGCCGTAGCGCTCGAACAGCATGCCGGCATCGCCGGCGCTCGGGGTTTCGCGCAGCGCCTGGCGCAGGCGGTCGTTCCAGGAGAGCACGTCCTCGGCCACGGCGGCTTCCAGCGCCGGGCGGTCCACCTCGGGGGTGCGGCCCTCGCGCCGGCCGATGATGTAATGCACGCGCGTCAACGGCACGTCGGTGAGGAAGGCCGGCTCGGCGGCGGAGACGTGGCCGCCGAACGCGGTCGCGAGGCGGGCGCCGATCTTGTCGCGCAGCGCGGCATCGAAGCGCTCGCGCGGCAGATAGACCAGCGCCGAGACGAAGCGGTCGAAGGCATCGACGCGCGGCAGCACCCGCACGCGCGGGCGGTCGTAGAGCGAGAGGATGTCGCGGGCGAACACCAGCAGCGTCGCCGGGTCGATCTGGAACAGGTCGTCGCGGGGATAGGTCTCGAGCACGGTGCCGAGCGCCTTGCCGGAATGGCTTTCCCGGTCGAGGCCGGCGTCCTCGACGACCATTTCCACCTTGCGGCGCAGATAGGGGATCTGGCGCACGGAATCGGTATAGGCCGTGGAGGTGAACAGGCCGATGATACGCAATTCGCCCAGCAGGCGGCCATCGTCGGCATGCAGCTTCACCCCGACATAATCGAGGAAGACGCGGCGGTGGACACGCGAGCGCAGCGACGCCTTGGTCACGATCAGCGGCAGCGGACCGGCCAGGAACTGGCGGATTTCCGGCGTCGTGACCACCGCTTCCTCGCCGAGGCGCAGTTCGTGCACGTCGCGGTCGCGCAGGATGCCGAGGCCTTCCTCGGCGACTTCCAGGCCGCCGTCGGCGGCGAGCGCATAGCGCCGCACGCCGATGAAGATGAAGTCGTCATTGGCCAGCCAGTCGATGAAATCGGCGGCTTCCTTGCGCTCGTCCTTGGAATAGGGCTGGGACTTGCGGCGGAACCCCTCGGCCGCTTGGCGCACCTCGGCGCGCATGGCGAGGAAATCGGCATTGGCGGCGCGCACGTCGGCGAGTGTCTTGTCGAGCGCGATCTTGAGCGCCTCGCGCGCCTCGGCGGTTTCCAGCGCCTGGATGTGGATGTGGATCAGGCTCTCGCGAATGCTACGCTTGCGGCCCTGCGACAGGTCGGTCTCGATGCCGGTCACCTGTCCCGCGCCGTCGCGCTCGACCGCGAAGATGGGGTGGGTGACGAACTTGGGCTCATAGCCCTGGTCCGCCAGTTCGCCGGCGATGGAATCGAACAGGAAGGCCATGTCGTCATTGACCGTCTCCACCACTGTGATGGCGGGAGCGCCGGTCCATTGCGGGTTGAACACCCGCACGTCGTGCTGCCCCGGCACCCGGCCGGCGAGATGGGCATGGGCCTCGCGGCACAATTGGGCGAGGGCTTCGGGCAGAAGCGCCGCCACGTCCTCGGGCGCGGCGCCGGCGAGCAGGGCGCGGGCGAAGAAGGCGGGCACGGGACCGTCCGCGAGCAGGCTCACCGCGTCCTCGATCCGAGCCTGGGCGCCAAATCCGAGTTCCGAACCTTGAAATCCTTGGACGTTCATGGCCTCTCCCCCTTGGCACCCGCGCGCAGCGCGGGGCCCCGCCGTCCTCGATCGGACGTTCTGCACTGTGGGTTTCGCTCAGAGCCGCGACGGAACGATGACGGGGACCTATTCGAAGGGGGATCAAGATGAACGCGCCGAAGAGCACAGGCAAGCCCAGGAAAGCCAAGTCAAACCCTGCCGAAAATACAGGCGAGCCCAAGAAAGGGGCGGTTCAGGCCGCTGTTCAGGCGGTGGCGCGCGTGGCGACGAAGGCCGCCGCGAAGGCGACCGGCGGCGCGAGGGCCAAAGCAGCGTCCAAAGAACCCGCCGCCCACCCCGCCGACGACACGCCCCGGATTGCGCTCGACCTGTAGTTCGCCCCGCTCGATGCGGCAAACCAGGCCTATTTCGACAAGTGCATGGAGAAGCTTGGCTTCGTGCCGAACGTCCTGGCCGCGTACAGCTTCGATCTCGCCAAGCTGAATGCCTTTGCCGGCATGTATAATAATCTGATGCTCGCGCCCTCCGGCTTGTCGAAGCTTGAACGGGAGATGATCGCGGTCGCGGTCTCCAGCGTGAATCGCTGCTATTATTGCCTCACCGCCCATGGTGCCGCCGTGCGCGCGCTTTCGGGCGATCCGATCCTCGGCGAGCAATTGGTGATGAATTATCGCGCCGCCCGCCTGGAGCCGCGCCAACGCGCCATGCTGGATTTCGCGGTGAAGCTCACGGAGCGGCCCCACGAGGTGGAGGAAGCGGACCGCGCGGCGCTGCGCGCGGTCGGTTTCTCCGAGCAGGACATCTGGGATGTGGCGGCCGTGACGGGTTTCTTCAACCTGTCCAACCGCATCGCCATCGCCACCGACATGCGTCCGAACCCCGAGTATCACGGGCAGGCGCGCTGACGGGAAAACCCAACGGCCTCACGCCGAAATCATAACTTCGCCGTCCCCTTCACTATTGTGAAGGGGACCCCGGAATGCGCAAGAGCGTGCGCTTCGAGGTGACGCAGATGATCGCGCGGGCCCACAGTTGCCACGTCGCCTCATGCCTGTCGGTCATGGACATACTGGTCGCGCTCTACGGCGGCTCCCCCTATGGCCCGCAGGAGCGTGCGCTGGCCCGCGGTGCCCAGGTCGTGGTCGGCACCCCCGGCCGCGTG
>NCEH01000150.1 GCA_002304505.1 Rhizobiales bacterium 32-66-11
GTGGCGGCGCCGATGTTCATGTCGCCGTCGCCGGCGCGGAACACGCCATAGGGGGTGATCACCGGATGCACGTTTCCGGTCGGCTCCGCCACCTCGCCGAGGCTGAGATAGCGCTGGCCCTGCACGCTGAGCAGGCCCACCAGGCTGGAGAGCAGCGAGGTTTCCACATGGTCGCCGCGGCCGGTGTCCTGGCGCGCGATCCAGGCGCTGAGCACGCCGATGGCGAGCCACATGCCCGAGGTCAGATCGCCGATGGCGACGCCGACGCGGGTCGGCTCGGTGGTACCGGTCACGCTCATGAAGCCGGAATAGCCCTGGGCGATCTGGTCGAAGCCGGGGCGCGCGCTCAACGGCCCGGAGGAGCCGAAGCCGCTGATGCTGGCGATGATCAGCTCCGGCTTGAGGGCCCGCAACTCCTGCGGATCGAGGCCGAGCTTGGCCAGGGTGCCGGGCTTGAAATTCTCGATCACGACGTCCGACTTCAGCGCCATCTCGCGCAGCAGCGCCAACCCCTCGGGGGCGCGGAAATTGAGCGCGATGCTGCGCTTGTTGCGGTTGCCGGAGAGATAATAGGCGCTCTGGTCGCGGTCGAACGGCCCCCAGGTGCGGATCATGTCGCCGCCGCCCACCGGCTCGACCTTGACCACGTCGGCGCCGAGGTCCGCCAGGATCATGCTGCAGAACGGGCCGGACAGGGCGCGGGTCAGATCCAGGACGCGCATTTTCTCAAGGGGCAAAGGCATGGGCGCAGGTCATCTTGCTGGGGTGTCGGGCTTGGGAGTGCCGGGCTTGGACTGCCGGGCGCGGGGCTATTTCACGACCGCGAGATAGGAGGCGGGCAGGTGATCGAGCAGCACCGACACCAGTTCGGTTTGCAGCGTCAGGTGCTGCTTCATGAGCGCGTGGGCGGCCTCCTCGCGGCATTCGAGAATGGCATGGGCCACCTGCTCGTGCTCGCGGCTGGATTTGCGCAGGCGCGCGGGCGTGGTGAGCCAATAGCGGCGATAGGGCGCGAGACGCTTGCGCAGCAAGGTGGTCTGTTCCTGGAGGAAATCATTGTGGCTGCCGCGATAGACGATCTCGTGGAAGTTGAAATTGGCCTCCGCATACTCCTTGCCGGCGTCCGGCCCCTCTTTCTGCGCGAGGTCGAGGCAGCGCGCCATGGCATGGGCGAGGGCGTCGCGCTCCACCGTGGTCATGCGCGCGGCGGCAAGGGCGGCGCACATGCCTTCCAGCTCCGCCATCACCTCGAACATCTGCACCATGCGCTGGAGCGAGAGCGGTGAGACCACGGCGCCGACCCGCTGGCGGATCTGGACGAAATCGATCGCGGCCAGTTGCAGGAAGGCTTCGCGGATGGGCGTCTTGGACACACCGAAGCGCTTGGCGAGGCTGACGTCGTCGAGCTTCTCGCCCGGCTCCAGCCGCCCCGAGACGATCTCCTGCTCGAGATAGCGATAGATGGCGTCGGCATGGGTGCCGGAGCCCCGCAGGAGGCCTTCTTCCTTGCCGTCCGCCGGCGTGGCCACGGTCTCTTTGCGCACGTGCTGCCCTCCCGTTTGAAGCGATCTTGTCTAAAAAAATATTATTTGCAATTTAAAAAATAATCTTCGGGGGATGAGACTTGAAATCAGCGTTTGAAGGGCGTCGCGGCCGGTCTCACACTGCGTTGCAGCATATCCAGATTGCCATTCCGCGTTAAAATATTTTATAAATCATTTTGCGCATATTATAAACGCGAAACAGCGGGCTGCGTGGGGTGAAGGGCGGGACGGAGCACATGAGCGGCGACATCAAGTTCGAGATGCAGGGGGCCATCGGCGTGGTCACCATCGACAATCCCGGCAAGCGCAACGCGCTGAGCGTGGCCATGTGGACCAGCCTGCGCGATCTCTTCCGCCGGCTCGATGCGGAGCGCGCCTGCCGCTGCCTGCTCGTGACCGGCGCCGGCGGCGCGTTCGCGGCCGGAGCGGACATCAGCGAGTTCGAGCAGGAGCGCTCCACCCGCGCCCAGGTGACGCGCTATCACGAGGTGCATGTCGGCCCGGCGCTGGACGCCATTCTCACCTGCGGCATTCCCACGGTGGCGAAGATCCGCGATGCCTGCATGGGCGGCGGGCTGGAGATCGCCGCGCTCTGCGACCTGCGCATATCCAGCACCGATGCGAAATTCGGCATTCCCATCAACCGGATGGGCTTTCCCCTGGCGTTCGGTGAGACCGAGCTTCTGTTCAAGCTGTTCGGGCGTGGCGTGCTGGCGGAACTGGTGCTGGAGGGGCGGGTGTTCGCGGCCGACGAGGCGCTGCAGAAGGGCATCGTGCAGCGCGTGGTCGCCCCCGATGCGCTCGACGACGAAGCGATGGCGACCGCGCGGCGCATCGCCGACGGCTCCCCGCTCGCCCATCGCAGCAGCAAGGCGCAATTGCTGCGGCTCTTGCGCGACTGGACCCCGGTCTCGGCCGAGGAGCGCGCGGCGTTCTATGATTTCGCGGAAACGCAGGATTATAAGGCCGGCTACGAGGCGTTCCTGAAGAAGGAGCGCGCCGTCTTCACCGGAACCTGATCGGCCTTCGGCGCGCCGTCCCAGACATTTTCCGAAAGCGGGCGAACCCGCTTTCGGACGCGCGTGGAGATCGCGCGCGGAGACCCCGCGCGCGCTCACCGGTCGCGCCGGCTCATTTCAGGCCGAGCAGGCCGCGCATCTTGGAGAGATCCTCCGCCAGCGTATTGACCGGGCCAGCCAAAGCCTTGCGATCCTTCTTGCTGAGCTTGTCATAGCTCTCGAATCCGTCGGCGGTCTTATACTTGACCAGGATGGCATCCACGGACGCGAAGTTCGCATCCACCTTCTTCAGGAAGGCCTCGTTCTTCGCATCCTTTGCCAGCAGCGGCTTGAACAGGGTGTAGACTTCCTGCGCGCCGTCGATATTGGCCTGGAAATCCATGAGATCGGTGTGGCTGTAGCGGTCTTCCTCGCCGGAAATCTTGGTGGCCGCCACTTCCTCCAGCAGCGCGGCGGCGCCGCCCACCACCTTCTCGGGCGGGAAGGTGAGGCCCTTCACCCGCGCCTGGAGATCGTTCACGTCGGCCATCAGCTTGTCGGCGAAGGGGGCAAGGCCGTCGGTGCTGTTGGTGACGAACAAGCCGTATTCGATGCGGTGATAGCCGGTGAAGGTCGGGTCCTTCTCCTTCTTGGCATGATCGTCGGCGCGCGAATCGATGGCGCCATCGAGATCGCTGAACAATTCGGCGATCGGCTCTATGCGCTCGTAATGGGCGCGGGCGGAGGCATAGAGCGTCTTGGCCTTGGCGAGATCGCCCGCCTTCACCGCGTCGGTGAAGTCCTTGGTGGCGGCGACGAAGGCATCCAGCTCCTTGGTCACATAGACCTTGTATTGGGCGATGGGCGCGACGAGGTCGAGGGGCGAGACCGCGGCCTGCGCCTGGAGCGCGCCGAGGGACAGCGACAGCGCGGTCGCGAGCATGAGAACAGAGCGCTTCATGGGAAAGACTCTCCGGTAGAAAATAGGATTGTTTGGAAGGATCAGGTGGGCTCGCCCGGCGCGAGCAGGGCGCTGCCGAGAAAATCCGACGGGCCGGACACACCGGGCAGGGCGAAGAAATAGCCGCCGCCGATGGGCTTGATGTATTCCTCAAGCGGTTCGCCGTTCAGGCGCTTCTGAACCGTGATGAAACCTTGCTCGAGGTCCGCCTGATAGGCGATGAACAGCAAGCCCATCTCCAACTGGCCGGATTTGGAGATGCCGTTGGAATAATTGAACGGCCGGCGCAGGATCAGGTTTGCCTGCGTGGCGCTGGTGCGGGGATTGGCGAGGCGGATATGGGCGTCGAGCCGGGTTTGCCGCCCCTTCGGATCGGCGGCATAATTGGGCACGTCCTGTTCGGTGTGGCCGCCGAACGGCGCGCCGCTCGCCTTCTTCCGCCCGAAAATCTCCTCTTGCTCCAGCAACGGCGTGCGATCCCACCGCTCGACGAAATTGCGGATGATCCGCACCACCTGGTAGGAGCCGTTCGCCGCCCAGTCCGGCTCTTCCCCGCCCTTCACCCACACCACGCGCTCCATCACCGCGGCGTCGGCGGAATCGGGATTGGCCGAGCCGTCGCGAAAGCCGAGGAAATTGCGCGCGCTCTCCGCCTTGGCGCCGGGCCGCGCGGCGATCATCGGGACCGAGCCCTCCTGCTTCCAGCGCACCAGCAGCAGGTCCGGCAGGTTCTTCACGATGTCCCGCAGGGCGTGGATGTTGGTGTCCGCCGTATTGGAGCAGAACTGAAGCATCAGATCGCCGTGGCACAGGTCCGGATCGAGGGCGTCGTTGGGAAACTGCTCCATCGCGTTCAGATGGCGCGGCTTCTTGGGCGCGAGCCCGAAGCGCTCGTCGAATAGGGAGGCGCCCACGGACACCGTGACGGTGAGATTGTCGGGCACCACCACCGGGCCGAGAATGCCGGAATCCGCCGGCGGCAGCTTGGGGTCGAGCTTTGGCGGGGCGCCGCCCTGCATCAGGAAGGCGATGCGTTCCGTCAGGGTGCGGAACAGGCGTTCCAGATCGGGCCGGGTGGTGGCGAGCACGTCGAACGCCACCACCATTCCGGTGGCCGGGCGGGGCGTGACGATGCCGCTCTGGTGGACGCCGTAGAAGTCCACGCGCTCGGCGGTGCGGTTGCTTTCCGGCGCCGTGGTGACGGGGCTCGAAATGTCGTCGGCGCGGGCGACGGCGGCGGTGCCGAGCATGCCGGCCGCAGCCCCGCCGAGGGCGCCGAAGCCCTTGAGCAGGCTGCGACGATCGAGCGATGAAGTGCGATGAGGGGAAGTGGGATGGGATGTCATTGTACCGAACGTCCTGAAGTGGTCAGGCCAAGCGCTGCCCCCAGCGTGTCCATGTCGTCGCCGAGCGTGGTGAGCGCGGCGGCGATCGCGGCGCGCTGGTCCGCCGCGACGGTTTCGAAGGATGAAAAGCCCGTGCCGTCGCGATGCGCGGCGAGCAAGGCTGTGAGCGCGGCGCCGTCGGCATCGATCCGGGCGGGCAGGCCCGGCGATGCCTTTTGCGCCAGCGGGCGCAGCAGAGTGGCGATGCCAAGCACGGCGTCCGCCTCGGCCTGAATGTCGGCGAGGTCGGAATGGGCATATTTCTCCGCGCCGCCCATAGCTTCCAGCCCGGCGGCCCGGCGCATCAGGCGGGCCGCGCCGGACACCATGCGGTCCGGCTGGAGCTGGAGCGTCGCCATGCGCTGGTTGAGTTCGCCCGCATCGGCGGCGAGCGCCTCGGCCGGGGCGCGCAGGCCCGCGGTGGTGTTCTGCGCGAACAGGCCATATTCCACGCGGTGCAGGCCTTTGAACAAGGGATCCTGCTCGCGCCCGCCGAAATCGTCGGCGCGGGCATCGAGGCGGGTGTCGAGATCGGCGAACAGGTCCGCCGCCGGCGCAAGGCGGGCATAGGAAAGCCGTGCCTCGCCATAAAGCGCGCGGGCGCGCTCCAGATCGTCCGCCTGCACAGCCTGCGCGAGGGCGGACGTCGCCGTCGCGAAATCCCCGGCATGGGTGAGCAATTGCACCTGATATTCCGCCAGCGGGCCGATGAAGGCCAGCAAAGCGGGCGCCGCCGGCTCCGCATCCGCCTGCGCGGGCGTCACATGCAGCTTGCCGCGCGGATTGCTGAGCAGGCCGCAGGTGATGTCATAGGTGCCGGCGGCGAGCCGCGCGGCGATGGTCTGGGTGATGCCGGGCGCGATGTTCTCGCGCTCCTCCACCACCATGACGCCGTCCAGGATCTCCCATTCCATTGCCCGGTTGGAGCGATTGGTGATGGCGAATGTGGTGCGGCCGGCGGGCACGGTGAGGTCCATGGGCTCGCAGGCGCTGTCGGTGACGGTCACCGCCACCGCGTCGCCCGCCTCTGCGGCCTTGCGCCGGCTGGCGAGGCTGGTCGCCCAATAGAAGGCGGCGAACGCGATCACCAGCAGCAGGCCGGACCCGGCGATGGCGAGGCGCATGGCCTTGCGCGACGGCGCGTGCGGCCCGCCGGCGGGCGATGCCGCCTTCGGGGCGGTGTCCATGGGACCGCTCATCGCGCACCCCCGCGCTGGACCACGGAATGGGACGCCGGCGGCTTTGCGTGCGGCGCGAGGAACAGAGCGAGCGTGATCGCGAGGAAGGCCACATAGGCGATGACGGCGGTGAGGCTCGGCGCATCCTGATAGCCGAGCAGGCCGGCGATGACGGTGCCGAGCGGCCCGTCGGCGGGCAGGATGGCCGACAGATCGAAGGCGGTCTGCTGGAGATGGTTCCACACGCCCGCTTCATGCAGCGACCGCACGGCGCCCGCGAGGATGCCGGCGGCGACGATGAGAATGAACACGCCGGTCCAGCGGAAGAAGCGCCGCAGATCGAGATGCACACCGCCGGCATAGATGCCGTAACCGAGCGCGAAGGCGAGGCCGAGGCCGAGCACCGCGCCGGCCGGCGCGCCTATGCCGCTGCTCTGCTGGAAGGTGGCGAGCAGGAAGAACACCGATTCGACGCCCTCGCGCGCCACCGCGAAGAACACCATGGCGATCAGCGCCAAGGTCTGGTTGCGCTCGCTGAAGGCGGCGTCGATGGAGGCCTGCAGCTCGCCCTTGATGGAGCGGCCCATGCGGCGCATCCAGAACACCATGGAGGTGAGCACGAACACCGCCACGAGCCCGACGCCGGCCTCGAACGCTTCCTGAAGCTTCTGGGGAAACTCGGCGCTGGCGAGCTGAAGCCCGGCACCGACGAACAGCGACAGGGCCGCCGCAAGCAGAATGCCGACCCAGATCGCCGGCATCCAGGCGTCGCGGCCGGTCTTTTTCAGATAGCCAGCAATAATGCCGACAATGAGGGCCGCTTCGATGCCCTCGCGCAGCATTATCAAGAAAGAAACGAGCATGCTCTTCGGATCCGGATCCAGCTAACCTAGCGTAATATTCGTCATTGATATTCGCCTAGGAATACTGTTAGCTCGTCTCAACAAACGGTGCCATGGATCGTGAAAACTTAATAACTCGAATAATTCCAATGTTTATACATGACCTTACGGAAGGTATTTGACTTTCAACAGCTAGGCTCAGGACCTATTAATTTGTCTTGAGTTGTGATTCACAGTCTCCATTGAGGAGGCTGGCATGGGTGATTTGTTCCTGCTGAGCGAGCGGCAGATGGCGCGGATCTCGCCGTTTTTCCCGTTGGCCCATGGGGTGCCGCGCGTCGATGACCGCCGGGTGGTGAGCGGCATCGTGTATGTGATCCGCAACGGGTTGCAGTGGAAGGATGCGCCCAAGGACTACGGCCCGCACAAGACGCTCTATAATCGCTTCATCCGCTGGAGCCGGCTGGGCGTGTTCGATCGCATCTTCGCCAGCCTCGCGGGTGAAGGACCCCGACCCGAACGGGTCATGATCGATGCCACCCATCTGAAGGCCCACCGCACGGCGGCGAGCCTTCTTAAAAAGGGGATGTTCCCCGTCGTATCGGGCGCACCAAAGGCGGCCTGAACTCCAAGCTCCACACCGTCTGCGACGACGAGGGCCGGCCGATCATCATGGTGCTGACAGAAGGCCAGATGAGCGACCACAAGGGTGCACGTCTCGTCCTTGATGCCTTGCCGCCGGCCCGAAGCCTGATCGCCGACCGCGGCTACGACAGTGCCTGGTTCCGGGAGGCGCTGACCGCCAAGGGCATTGAGCCTTGCATTCCCTCGTCGCGCAGCCGCAAGCGCCCCTTCGCCTATGACAAAGCCCTTTACCGGCAGCGACACAAGGTCGAAAACCTGTTCGCCAAACTCAAGGACTGGCGTCGCATCGCCACCCGCTACGACCGTTGCGCCCACACCTTCTTCTCAGCCATATGCATCGCCGCAACAGTCATCTTCTGGCTCTGATTAGTGAGTCCTGAGCCTA
>NCEH01000151.1 GCA_002304505.1 Rhizobiales bacterium 32-66-11
GGCGCGATCCGGCTCATGGTTCAAGATGGGGTGGGTGTGTATGGCATGGTCAATTATGAGCGCCTCGCTCCTTTGTTCGCCTTGCTGAAGCAGCGCAACGCCGCATTCGATCTGGTGCTGGAGGTCTTCACCCAATTGCCGGGCGCCAGTCCGGAGGATCTGCGCCTCGTGCCCGCCGAGTTCGAGCGGGTGCAGGCGCAGCTGGAAGCGGCCGGCAGGATCGCCCCGACCCGGATTCTCGCCTTCGCGGTCTATCCCTATATGGCGGGCGCGGACCCGAAGGCCAAGGCTCTCGGTGCAGCTTACGAACGCGCCGTGCTGAGCCAATCTAACACGATCAGCTTTGCCGGCCGCGCGCTCGACAAATTAAGAGATATTTAATACTTTAAAAGCGGTCACCTATGGCGCATTTTGTTGCGGGTTGAAAACATCTGTATTAGCCGGCTCTTAAAAACGTTTGGTCGCTGTCCGCTGCGTGCAAAGTGCTCGTTCCCGCGCGCTGTGGCGACGACGGCCCGGGATGCGCGCCCTGCGACGCTTTCCCTCGCGCGCCGCGCCGCCATCCCCCTTGCACCAGCCTGCGAATTGGAAGAGACCGCTCGCGGGCGGCATTCGCGCGCGCTTCCGTGCGCGGCGCCCGTGAGGATGCGGTATGAGCGATGAACTGGTGGTCAAGGACAGCAACGGTGCCCGCCTGAAGGATGGCGACAGCGTTCATGTCATCAAGGACCTGAAGGTGAAGGGCTCGTCCTCTGTGCTGAAGCGCGGCACGCTGATCAAGAACATCCGCCTGACCGACAATGCCGAGGAGATCGAGTGCCACGCGGAGAAAATCAAGGATCTGGTGCTGAAAACCTGCTTCCTGAAGAAAGCGTGACGCGCGCTGCGTCACCGCTCTTCCGCTACGGCCGGCTTGTGCTTAGAGTTCCTGCATGATTCTGCATAACTTCGCCGCCCGGCACTGGATTCTCGTCGCGATCATCCTGGTCGTCTGTGTCATGGCTTATCTGATGAGCTTCGCTTGAACGCGCGCGCCGCATGAGCATGCCGGCCGCCTGCGCTTCCGGCGATGCCGGCGGAGCGCGCTCGTTCACGATCGCCTGTGCGCGGCCCTGGCTGGTGGCGCAGTTCGGCGGGCCGCGGCGCATGGTGAGCTGGTCGCTCAACCGGCCGGGCATCGTGGATGCGCGAAAGGTGGTCTGGCTGGAAGTGCGCAACGCCGACCTGACACCCGGTCTTGATCCCGCGCGCTGGTTTGCCGATCGCCTGGTGGAGGCCGGGCATGAGGATGCGGTGGGCATGATGACGGCGCGCAACGTCGCCTTCCACCATCACGCCAGCGCCAGCGTGGAGGGGGTGCGGGCCGAATGCCTCGTTACGCTCGGCCTCAATAATGGCGAGCGCATCGGGCAGCGCGTCACCACACCGTGGGTCGGTCCGGGCACGATCAACATTCTCTGCGATGTCTCGGTGCCGCTGCATGACGCCGCGCTGCTGGAGGCGGCGAGCCTCGTCACGCAGGCTCGCACCGTCGCGATAATTGGTGCAGGATACCGGCGGGCGGGGATGCGTGAGGCCGTGACCGGCACGGGGACGGACTGCGTGGTTCTCAGTTCGCCGCCGGGACGCTCTTCCGAACGGTTCGCTGGTATGCACACTGCCGTGGGCGAAGCAGTGGGCGCGGCGATTCTCCGCGCCACGGACGACGCCCTGAACCAATGGCTCGTCCAGAACAGCGTGACCACGGACGCTTGAAGCGATCATGGGAGTTTTGAAATGACGGCAGCAATGAAGGGCAGCTTGTCCCGCGCGCAGGCCGAGAAGACGTTTGAAAAATTGCAGGGCCGCACCGGCGAGCCGGAAGCCGCCGCAGCGCCCGAATATGAGAAGGATGCCGACGCCGCCCGCGCCAAGATGGCCAAGCTGAAGGCGTTGCGGGAAGCGCGCGAGGCCGCCGAGGCGACACAGCGCAGCGCCATTCGCGAAAAGGCGCGTCGCACCGTGCGCACCAAAGAGCAGGCCTGAGCCCGGACGGCCTATTCGGGCAGCGGCGCGTAGCTGTCGCGCGGCAAGTCGAGAAGGGTCGTTTGGGCCATGGCGACGCCGCGCTTGCCGGCCTGCTTGACCTGGTACATGGCCCGATCCGCCGAGCGCATCAGATCGATGCCGGTCATGCTGTGGTCCGGGTAAAGCGCAACGCCGATGCTCGCGCTCACCTCCACCGTCACCGTTGCCGCCTGGTCGGCCAGAACATATGGCTGCTGGAGCGCCGCGCACAGGCGATTGGCCTGTGACAGGGCGACCTCCGCATCCACGATGCCGTCCATGATGACGGCGAATTCATCGCCGCTCAGGCGAGCCGCGATATCCTCGCGCCGGACACCGCTGCGCAACCGATCGGCGATGGCGCACAGGAGCCGATCGCCGACGCCATGGCCGTAGCTGTCATTCACCCCCTTGAACCCGTCGATGTCGAGATAGAGCAAGGCAAACTGGGCGTGCCGCATGGCCGCCTGGGCGAGCGCGCGGTCCAGGCGATCGAGGAACAGGATGCGGTTGCCGAGCCCGGTCAGCGCATCGTGGGTTGCCATGTGGCGAACCTGCTTTTCGACCCGGCGGCGCTCGTCAATCTCGTCTTCCAGCTGGCGGTTGCGCTCGGCAAGCTCGCTCAACGCTGCCTTGAGCTTCAGCTTGCTGACGTGCAGGTCGAGGAACACCGTCACCTTCGATAGCAGGATGGCATCGTTGATCGGCTTGGCGATGTAGTCGACCGCCCCGAAGGTGTAGCCCTTCAGGCGGTTGATATCGTCGAGATAGGTCGCGGTGACGAACACTACCGGAATGTCGCAGGTGGTGGGGTCGTTGCTGAGGTGGGACGCCACCTCGAAGCCGTCCATATCCGGCATCTGGACGTCCAGCAGGATCAGCGCGAACGTATGCTCCAGGCACAGGGCGAGGGCCTCATTGCCGGAATGGGCCTCGAAAATATCCGCCCGCACCGAATAGAGCAGGTGGCGCATGGCCACGAGATTGGCTGTCACGTCATCGACGACGAGGATTTTCGGGCGGGCGATATCGGTCATGTCCGGCACATTCGGTTGAGCGCCGCGACGAGTTCGGGCAGCGGGGCACACAGGTCCGCGCCAGCCATGTCGAGGGCGGCTTGCGGCATGATGGGAACAGCGGCGTCGGCGGGATCCTGGATGAGGGCGGTTCCGCCGGCTTCCCGGATGCGCTTCATCCCGGCCGCGCCGTCGGCATTGGCCCCGGTGAGCAGCACGCCCACGAGGTTCGCTCCATAGGCGTCGGCCGCGCTTTCGAACAGGACATCGATCGAGGGGCGGGAAAAGGAGATGCGCTTATCCACAGACAGGGAGAAGCTGCGATCCCGTTCAATCAGCAGATGGTAACCCGGTGGTGCCACATAGGCATGCCCCGGCTCGATGCGGGTGCGTTCGCGTGCGGTGGTGACTGGCCATTTGCCAGACTGGTCCAGCAAGGGCGACATCAGATCCTCCGTGTCGGCCTTCACATGAACCACCACGATGACGGCGACATGAATATCAGCGCACAGGCCCGCCATGATCGTCTGGAGGGCGGCGGGACCGCCTGCTGAAGCGCCGATCACGATGGCCTCCATCGCTCCCCTCAATAGCTTGGTTTCAAGCGATACAGCTGCGTTGCAGCGTTGACAATTTGGAAGCGTTCGCGTGCCGGCGAGAACTCGAGATTTTCTCGCGCCCCGAGACACAGGAAGCCGGTGCGCACGAGGCTGTCCGCGAACATTCCAATCGCCCGATTCTGGAGCGGATTGGTAAAGTAGATCAAAACATTACGGCAAAGAATGAGGTGCGCTTCGCAAAACACGCCATCCGTGACAAGGTTGTGCTCTGCGAAAGTAATATTCCGCATAAGTTGTGTGTCGATTTTTGAAAATTCATAGCGCGAGTGATAATAATCCGACAGACTATGTGTTCCGCCAGCACTTCTATACCTCTCCACGGCGTCGCGCAGGTCGCGGGCGGGGAAGATGCCCGCCGCGGCGCGGGCGAGCGAGTCCGGAGAAATGTCCGTGGCATAGATCCGCGTGCGATCGTAAAGCCCGGCCTCGGTGAGCAGGATGGCGAGGCTGTAGACCTCTTCGCCGCGCGCGCATCCCGCCTGCCAGATATTGACCTGGGGATAGGAGACCAGGGCCGGGAACACGTCGCGCCGCAGGCAGGCGAAGCTTGCCGGATCCCGGAAGAATTCCGAGACCGGCACCGACAGGCCGGAGATCGCCTCCGGCAGGCGCGCCGCGTCGTGCAGCAATGTGTCGGTCAGCTGGCCAATGGTGCCGGCACCGAAGGTCGTGACCAGATTGCGGATGCGCCGCGTCAGGGACGCCCGATTATATTCGCGGAAATCATAGCCATACCGCCGGCGCAACGCCTCGACGAACAGATCGACCTCGATCGCCTCGATGTCCTCGGCGCCTTCCCCGGTCATGACCGTGCCAGCCACACGCGGATCATCGACAGCAGCTTCGGCACGTCGATCGGTTTGGAAAGATAATCGCTGGCCCCGGCGGCGATGCATTTTTCCCGATCGCCGGTCATCGCCTTGGCGGTGAGGGCAATGATGGGCAGCTTGGCGAAGGCGGGATTCTTGCGGATTTCGCCCATGGCCTCGTAGCCGTCCATCACCGGCATCATGATGTCCATCAGCACGATTTCCGTATCCGGATGGTCGGCGAGCTGCGCCAGCGCCTTGGTGCCGTCCGAGGCGAGAATGACGTTGATCCCCTTGCCGCGCAGCACCTTGGAGAGCGCGAAGATGTTGCGCATGTCGTCGTCAACGAGCAGCAGCCTGCGGCCGGCAAGATCGCCGTCGGGCTCGGCGGGGATCGCGTCCGGCGCATGGCGGACGCTGTGCAGGAACAGGCTCACTTCGTCCAGGAGCCGCTCGGGAGAGCGGGCGCCCTTGATGACGATGCTGTCGGTATAGGCCCGCAGCCGCAAGCTCTCCTCCGGCGTCAGGTCGCGGGCGGAATAGATCACCACCGGCACGATGCTGCCGCGCGCGGCCAATTCTTCCACGAATTGGAAGCCGGACATGCCCGGCAGGCCGAGGTCGAGCACGATGCAATCCACCTCGTGCTGACCCAGGAACGCCAGCGCGTCCTCGGCGGATTCGGCTTCGTGGATCTCGATGCTGGCGCTCGCGACCAGCTTGCGTACCGAAAAACGCGCGGTCGGATCGTCGTCCACCACCAGGACCTGGCGCCGCCGGTCGGCGGCGAAATGCATCAGCCGCTCCATGGCGCCGTTCAGGTCCGCCTGGCTGACCGGCTTGGTGAGGAAGCCCACGGCGCCGGCCTCGCGCGCCCGCGGCGCCTCTTCCAGCGCCGAGACGAAATGCACCGGAATGTGGCGGGTGGCGGGGTCCTTCTTCAGCGCCTCGATCACCTGCCAGCCATCCATGCCGGGGAGCATGACATCCAGCAGGATGCCGGTGGGATTGTAGGTGCGCGCGAAGGCGAGCCCGGTTTCGCCGTCGCCTGCGGCAACCACCCGATAGCCCTTGCGTCGCACGATGCCCATGAGCGAGCGGCAGAAAGCGGCATCATCCTCGACGATGAGCACAACCTTGTCGCCGGACGCGATCAGACTGCGGTCGTCCGCGAGGAACGGCTGGGTGCGCGCAGTATATGCCGGGCGCTCGGGTGTGCCGGCGATCGGAGGAGCGGCCGGCACGGCGGTGCGCGGCTTGGGGGCGCTGGCTTCGCGTGCGGCGGCCTGTCCTTCCGCATCGGCGGCCACGGGCAGGATCAGGCGGAAGGTGCTGCCGGCGCCCTCCGTGCTGCGCACCGTCACATCGCCGCCGAGCAGCATCGCGAGCCGGCGGGAGATGGCAAGGCCGAGACCGGTACCGCCATATTGCCGGCGGGTGCTCGCATCCACCTGTTCGAAGGCCTCGAAAATGGCGTCGAGCTTGTGCGGCGGGATGCCGATGCCGGAATCCGTGACCTCGATCGCCAAGCCGCCGCCCGCCAGGTCCGCGCACGCGGTGAATGCCACCGTGACGCTGCCGCTGGCGGTGAATTTGAACGCATTGCCCAGCAGATTGTTGGTGATCTGTTCCAGCTTGCCGTCGTCGGTGACGATGACGGGGGGGGCGTCCGGCGCCACGTCGATGGTGAAGGCGAGGCCCTTCTCGTCGGCCATGTGGCGGAAGTTGCGCTCCATGCGGCGCGCGAAATCGGCCACCCGCAGCGGCTCGCGCACCAGTTCCATCTTGCCGGCCTCGACCTTGGACAGGTCGAGAATCTCATTGATGAGCCGCAGCAGGTTGGCGCCGCTGTCGTGAATGATGGACACCGCCTCGATCCATGTTGGCGAGGAATTGCGACTTGTATTGATTGGCGCGCGCTAGGTCGTCGGCCTTGGTCTGGGTTTCTGCCTGGAGCTCGCCAAGGTGGGATTTCTGCTTTTCCAATTCCTCGGCATTGCGCCGCAGAATATCGTTGGCCTGCTGCAATTCCTGCGCCTGGACCCGCAATTCCTCCTCCGAGGCGACGAGGCGCTGGGACTGGGCATGCATCTGCTCGTTGGTGGTCCGCAATTCTTCCTGCTGGCTGCGCAATTCCTCCTCGGCGGCGCGCAGCTCGGCGGTCTGTTCCTGGGTCTGCTTCAGCAGGGCGAGGGTGCGGCGGGCGCGCATCAGATTGTCGAGGGTGATGGCCGCGAGCGGCGCCATCTCCTCAACGAGCGCGAGGCGACGGCCTTCCAACGGCTCGAAGCTGGCGAGTTCGAGCACGCCCAGCAACTGGTCCTTGGAAACGATGGGCAGCACGATGACTGCACGTGGCGAAGCCTCGCCCGTGCCGGAATGGATGCGGACATAATCCTCCGGCACAGGGCTGAGGACGATGGTGCTGCGCTCCAGCGCGCACTGGCCGACCAGCCCCTCGCCGAGCCGATATTCCGGGCTGACGTGGCGGCGATCCTTGTAGCCGTAGCTGCCGCGCAATTCGAGCAGGCCGGTGTCCGGATCGAAGCTGTAGAATACCCCGACGCCGGCGCCGACAAGACCCGATACCGCACTGACCAAGGTCTGCGCGAATTCCCGCGACTCGTTGGTTTCCTGGAGCTTGCGCGAAAGACCGGAGAGTTCGGTCTTGACCCAATTGTTATCGTAGGTCTCGATCGCCATCGCCTTGAACGCTTGAAGCGCGCGGCTGATCGTGCCCACCTCATCGTGCCGGTCGAGATCCGTGACGACGATCGAATGGTCATGGGCCGCGAGGCGCTCCATGAGCAGCGCCACGTGCCGCAACGGTGCCGACACGAGACGCGACATCATGAAGATCGCACCCGCCGCCATGCATAATGCGGCAAGAAGCGCCGACAGATTGATAAATGAGAGCAATCGCTCGGCATTTTCGAGATCATCCTGGGCGGCTTCCAGCCGTGCGGAGGAGGTGGCCAACATCTGGTCGAGCCCGGCTGCGATGGCCCGGCTGCCGAGATCGGCGACTTCGGTCGACAGGAAGCTGCCGAGGGCGCTGCTCAGTTCCGCGGCGGAGACGGTGGAACCGAGGGAGCGCGTGACGCACGCGCTCGAACTGGCCTGCAAGGAGGGAGTCATTACCCTCCAGCTTCTTCACCCGCGCCAATTGTGCGCTGAATGCCTCGTCGGTAATATGGTAGTCTTTAAGGTTCTGCTCGGTTGGCGAGAAGGCTGCGCGTATCAAGGCAATCTGGCGGCGATTGATGTCGCGAGCACTGGCGTTGATTTCCTTGATGAAATCGCTCAGGTCCTCCGTGCTGACCCGCTGCTCGTCGATCCGCCACACCGTCATGCGGGTCACGCCGAGCGAAACCAGGAAACACGCCAGCAGGAGGGCGATGATGCCTGCGATTTTACTTTGGACGGACAGATTCTCCAGCCATCCGCTTTTTGATTGTGCCCCCGCCATGGGCTCCCCCTGCGCACCGTCCCGATGGTGAAATACATAGAGGCAATTGATGAATTTTCATATTCTGGCATCGGACCTCGGAGCCGTGCCGGTGCCTGTTTCACGCGTTTCGCGGATAAATTGGCGCGCCGGCTCCGCGTCGTGCTGCGCAGATGGCGATTTGCCTATATGAGGGAGGCATTGGACCGCAAGACGATGGATGGGACATGAAGGGTGTGAAGAAGGCCGGGTTGAACGATCGGTTGGAAGCGCAGGCGAAGGCGCGTGCGGCGATGCTTGAGAAGTTCAGTGCCCGTGCGAAGGAAGACGACCCCGAAGCGGTGGCGCGGCGCGCCGCCCGCGCGGAGCAGGCGGCGGCCCGTGCGGCCCGCGCTGCGGAGCGCGAGCGTGAGCAGGCGGCCCGCGCGGAACAGGAAGCGCGTGAGAAGGAGCAGCGCGAGGCCGAGCGCATTCGCGCCGAAGCTGAAGCCGCTGCGGAAGCCGAGCGCCTGAAAGCGAAAGCGGAAGCGGAAGAAGAACGCCTGCGGGTCGAACAGAAGGCCGCCCGGGATGCGCGCTATGCGGCGCGCAAGGCCAAGAAGCGCTGAGCGGGAAGCGCTAAGCTTGAAGCGCTGAGCGAAGAAACGCGTGCCAAGAGGCGCGCGGAAGGAAACCGCTGCTTCGAGCAAGTGCCGAACCGGGAGGTTCTGAACCAAGAGGACGTGAGCGAGAGCCTGTGGCGAGGGGGCTGTCGTGGGAGGCTGTCGTGGTTGGGGGCGTTGCAGCACAACGTTGCCTCAGGCCGGACGGCACGCTTCCCTGACACGCGTCCCCGACGCGATGTCTTTGAGCGCCTGTGGTGCCTTTCGGGTCTGGGCCTCGGCATGGCGCGGTGTTTGCGGACGGTGTCCCGGAGACCGCGGGCGCGATCGGGAATGCGGGACGCAGACGGCGCCCCGAATCCTTAGCGCTTGACCGGCGCCGGAGGGCACAGATCTTCCGGCGCCGCATCGTCGGCACCGCGCTTCACATTCTGGGCCGGCGGATCGCTCGCGGGAAAGCTTTCGGCCAGCGCCTCATCAAGGGAGTCGGATTCCGCCTGGCATTCGGCCTCGGTTTCCGTTGGCGCACGCGCCTTCGGCGCGGCAGCGGCTTCGGTGCCGGTGATGCCGCGCGGGCCTGCGGCGGGTGGATCGCTGGCCGGGAAGCTGTCTTCGAGGGCTCGATCCAGCTTCTTGTCGGTGTGCGGGCCCTGGCCTGCGCCGGTCTGCTTGCCCATGTTCGCCTCCATCGCTCGCTATCGCCGTCGGGTCTCACCTGGCCCGTCGAGGAAGAAATCCTCGACACGCAGAAGTCTTCGCCGCAGTTACGCTCAAGCATAACGCGTCAGCGGCAATTCTGGTTCCTCAAGGCGCCGTCAGCAACACCGCCACCGGCATATGCTCCAGGAGGGTCGCGAGCGGCGTCGTCTCCGCGAGCGAAACGGTGCGCCCGCCCGCAAGATCGCCATAGGCGCCCGCAAGCTCCGCGGGCACTTGGAGAGCGGTGCCCTGGAGCTTTTCGCCGGGAACCAGAGGCCGGTCGGCGTCGGGGTCCAGCAATCCGGCGCACAGGCGGTTCGCCACCACCACCAGCTTAAGCGCGCCGTGCTGGCGGGCGAAGGCGATCGCCTGATTGGCCGCCGGCCCGGTCACCTCCAGCGGCAGATAGCTGCCCCGCGCGAACAGGTCCGGATGGGCCGCCCGCACGCGCAGCAGTGTCGCGATCAGGCTCTGCTTCACCCGCCCGTCGCGCCAATGGGGCAGGCAGGCGGCCGGCGCGCCGAGGTGCGCAAGGGCGGGCGCGCGGACGCGATAATCCACGGGCCGGCGATTGTCCGGGTCCACCAGGCTGAAGTCCCAGAACTCCGTGCCTTGATAGAGATCCGGCACCCCGGGAACGGTATATTTGAGCGCGGTCTGTGCCAGCGCATTGAGCGCGCCGGCGGGGGCGAGGCGCTGCACGAGCGCAGCCAGCACCGCCCGCACCGCCTTGCCGCGCCCGTCGGTGAGGATCAGGCGCAGAAAGCTGTCGCAGCCCGCCTCATAGTCGGTATCGGGAAAAACCCAGTTGGTATGACGCTTGGCTTCCCTCAACGCCTTGATCTGCCAGGAGGCGACGCGTTCCAGCAGGCCATGCAGGCGCCCGCCGTCTTCCGGGCCGAGATCCAGCGGCCAGGCGCCGATCAGGCTCTGATAGAGCATCACTTCGTCGGTGGGGGTCGGCGGGGGCAGGGCGCCCAGCGCCTCGCGCAGCGGCTGCGCTGCCGCCAGGAGCTCCGCCAGCGCCGCCGACCATTCCTGCGGAATTTCGCTCAGCACCGCGAGCCGCATGCGGCTGTCCTCGCCGCGCTTATGGTCGTGGGTGGCGGTGGCGAGCATGGCGTCGGGAAACTGTGCGCCGCGTGCCTCTGCCAGCGCGTGGAAGGCACGCACCGGCAAAGCCAGTTGCCCCGGATCAGAGCCGACCTCATTGCGCGAGAGCAGCCGTCCGTAGCGATAGAATACGGTATCCTCCACGGCCTTTGCGGCGATGGGGGCTGTGAGCTGCTGGAATTTCGCGATGGCATAGGCGCGGGTGCCGGCATGCTCCATGTCGCCGCCGAGCGCGCGCGGCGCTTCCCCGCCGAGCCAGCGGTCCAGGAGATCGAGGACCGGATGGTCGATCGGCGCAAGGCGTCGCCGAGCCTGGGCGAGGGCTTGGGAAAAATAGGTCCAGTCCTGCGCCGAACGTCCGCTCGCGTCGGCATAGGTGCGATAGACCGGGAAGGCCACCACCAGTTCCCTGAGGGAACGGCGGATGGAGGCAAGAGTGATGTCGCGGGTATCGAGATCCTGCTGTGCCACGTCGTGCAGGGCGCGGGCAGCGGTGTTCATCTCCGTGCCGAAGCCCTCGCGCAGGATCTGCCGCCGCGCGGCCTCCATCTGAGCGGCATAGGTGCCGGTGTCCTGGGTGGCCTGGCTCCAGATTTTTTCCAGTGCATCGTCGGCGCTGCCGTCGTGGAGCACCGAAGACACCTCATCCATGAAGTCGTAGCCGGTGGTCCCGTCCATCTGCCAGGCGGCGGGCATCGTCTCGCCGGCATGGAGGATCTTCTCCACCACCACATAGCCGCCCGCGGGCGTATCCGGTGGCCGTTGGATGTCCAGCGCCCCGAGCTTGCGGCGCAGCTGACGGCAATAGGCGCCGGGATCAGCGATGCCGTCCACATGGTCGATCCGCAGGCCGTCGATCAGTCCGTCGGCGTAAAGCTGGAACACCAGGGCGTGCACGGTGTCGAACACCTCGCGGCGCTCCACCTTCACGCCCGCGAGGCCGGTGATATCGAAGAAGCGGCGCCAGTTGAGCTCGTCGTTCGCAGCGCGCCACCAGGTGAGGCGAAAATTCTGCTTCTCCAGCAGCGCATGCAGCCGCGCCTGCCCGTCTTCGCCGCCTGGATCGAAGGCATCGAGTGCGTCGGCGACGATCTGCGCGCCCTCGCGCGTCAAGGCCAGCGCAAGGCGCTCCTTCGCCGCCTGGACATCGCCCTTTGCAGCCGCGGGATCGTCCAGCGTGGCGAGGTCGGCGCCGAAAATGCCGCCGATATCCCGGCGCGCGGCACCAAGCACGTCGCCATAGTGGCGGGGGCACAGGGGGAAGACGTGATCATGGTGACTAAAATGGAAGGTCCCGCGCGCGGCATCATGGCCGAGGCGGATGGCGCCCGCCTTCAGCGCCTCGCCATAGGGTCGGTCGAGGAAGGGCGCCATGACTTTTCCCGAAAGCCGTGTGTCCGCCGGGGTCCAGTCGATGTCGAAGAAGTCGCGGTAGCTGCTTTCGCGTCCCCATTCGAGCACGTCGAGCCAGACCGGATTGTCGGCGCCTCCCACGCCCATATGGTTGGGCACGATATCGAGGATCAGCCCCATATCCCGGACCCGCAATGCCGCCACGAGCCGGCGCAGGGCGGGTTCCCCGCCCAATTCAGGATCGAGCGTGCCGTGGTCCACCGTGTCATAGCCGTGGCGCGAGCCCGGCCGGGAGGTGAGCAGCGGGGAGGAATAGATGTGGCTGATGCCGAGATCGGCGAAATAATCCACCAGCGGGATCGCGGCATCGAGTGGAAAATCGCGATGGAACTGGAGTCGCACAGTGGCGCGCGGCGCGGTCATCCCTTGCTCCTTGCGGTCTCGAGTAGATGAAGCCGCCTCTGTACGGCCGGCTCTTCCAGCATGTGGGCCGCCTGGGCCGTGAGGCGCCGGCGCCAGTTGGGATGTTCTTCCACCGTGCCGGGCAGGTTGGGTTGCTCGGGCAAAGCGAGCGCGTCTTCCATCGGCACCACCACCAGCGGGCTCGGGGTGCCGGCCAGAAACCGCAAAGCGGCATCCAATGCGGCTTCGCCCTGGTCGGGCGGTGGAACGCCGTCGTCACCGATGGCAGCCCACAGATGCGCCCGATCCTCGGCGCGACCGCTGCGCTCGCTCTCCTCGGTATTGCCTTCCGCCAATAGGCCGGCGGGGCTGCGCCAATCGATGTCGCGCCCGCTCCACCAGCCGGTCACCGTGGGCAAATCGTGCGTTCCGGTAACGGCGATGGCATCGGGGGAATAGGCGCTGGCCGGCTTGAACTGAGCGCCCTCGCGCTCGAACCACAAGACCCGCATGCCGAGAATGCCGCGCGCCGCGAGCCGCTCGCGGAAGCCCTCCGGTACGGTGCCGAGATCCTCGCCGATGACGATGGCCCGGTGGCGGTGGGATTCCAACGCCACGAGCCGCGCCAGATCGTCGAACGGATAGGCGAGATAGGCGCCGTGCGCGGGCGGCGCGCCATCCGGCACCATCCACAGGCGCGACAGGCCCATGATGTGATCAATGCGCACGCCGCCAGCATGGGCCATCGCCGCGCGGAGCATGTCGAGGAAGCTCGCAAAGCCGCTGGCGGCGAAGGCGCGCGGCGAGAAGGCCGTGAGGCCCCAGGTCTGGCCGACCGAATTCAGAAGGTCCGGCGGCGCACCGATGGAACAGCCGATCAGCATCTCGTCCTGCCGGCTCCACGCCTGGCTTCCGCCGCCGTCGGCGCCCACAGCCAGGTCGGAGATGAGGCCGATGCCCATGCCGGCAGAACGGGCGGAATCCTGCGCCTGCGCCAATCCCTTGTCGGCGACCCATTGCAGGAAGGCGTGAAAGCTCACCTCCTGCGGGTGGCGGCGGGCGAAGGCGGCGACGGCGGGGCCGTGGGATTCGCGAAACCCTTCGGGCCAGCCGCGCCAGTTCCATTGCCCGCGCCCCTCGCCGAACTGGCGCTGGTGCAGGGCCTCGAACACCGCATGGTCCGCCAGGTTCTGTCCGCCCGCGGCGCGGAACGCCTGGAACGCGGCCATCAATTGCGGTTCGTGCGGCAGGACCGCCTCGAACAGATGGCGCAGCAACGCGATCTTGGCCGCGCCGGCCTTGTCCCATTGCACCAAATCGGACGCTTCGAGCGAGGTGCGAAGCGGGCCAAGATCCAGCGCCGCCACGGCCGCATCCACCGCCGGGCCGCCGAAGATCAGCGCCGGGTCAGCATGCAGCGGGTTGAGGAACAACCGGCTTGAGGGCGAGTAAGGGCTGAAATGGGCGGGATCCGCCGCGAATGGCGCATGAACCGGGCTCAGCACCAGGGCCGAGGCTCCGGCATTGGCGGCCTTCACCGATACTTGGGCGAGTGCGGAGAAATCGCCGATGCCGCCGTCGCCGTCGCGCCGCAGGGCGTAGAGCTGCACCGCGAGGCCCCATAGGCGCGGGTCTTCCCGCCCCGTCACATCGGCGAGCGCGAACGCACGGGCCGGTGCCACCGCAAGGGTTGTCTGCGTGTCCCCCAGCTCCAGCCGGTGGTAGCCCGGCATGTCGATGGCGGGCAGAGCGATGGCGCCGTCTTCCACCTCCGCCTCGCCCTCCACCAGGCCGCCGCCTTCCAGCGTCACCCGATAGCGCATGCGCAGGGCTCCTCTGGCGGCGGGAATGCGGATCGCGCGGCCCGCATCCAATGTCACGAGTGGCGCAAGGCCATCCACCGTGCCGCCGCGCTGGCGCGCGCGGCTGTCGGCGATGTCGCCGGGTGTGTCGGCGGGCAGATCGAGCGCCCGCAGCAGCGCGCGCAGAACCTCGTGCGGTACCGCCTGGGGCCGGCCGAAGGCGTCGGTCCAGAACGGCGAAATGCCGGCAAGCCGGGCGAGATCGAGCAGGGCATCATCCATGGAAAATGGCCTTCAGGAAAATATGTGCGCGGAAGCCCGCGCGGAACGGGCCGGCCATCTCATGGCTGGGGGTCCAGATGGGCGGCAAGCAGGCGGATGCTGAGGGCGGAAACCTGCGTCTCGCCTTCCACCGGGCGCTGTTCGGAGACCAGGCCGGCGGCGCTGTCCACCAGCATGCGCCATGTCACCGCGGGCGCTGGCAGGCGGAATACCACCGGGCGGTCCTTGGCGTTCATCAGCAGCAAAAGCACGTCGAGCCGTCCCGGCGGCACATCGCCGACGACCGTCGCCGGTCCCGCCCGCCGCAGGACGAGGGTGTGCCCGCCGTCCGCGTGCCACGCATCGCCATGCAGTTCGGCGCCGGTTTCGTCAAACCAGCCGATGTTGCGGAGGCTCGGCGCCAGTTCCACGTGCCCATGGAGGAAATGGGGCGCGCGCAGGATGGCGAAACGGCGTCGGATTTCGGCGAGACGTGCGAAGAAGGCGGTGAGCGCCCGGCCGTCCGGCGCGCGGGCGCGCTCCCAGTCGATCCAGGACATCTCATTGTCTTGGCAATAGGCATTGTTGTTGCCTTTCTGGCTGCGGCCGAATTCGTCGCCGGCCAGCAGCATGGGCGTGCCCTGTGCGAACATCACCGTCGCCAGCATGGCCCGCATCACCCGCGCCCGGGTTTCCGCGAGCGCGGGATCGACGGTCGGCCCCTCCACGCCCCAATTGGCGCTGTGGTTGGCGTCGTGTCCGTCCCGCTGGTCCTCGCCATTGGCGGCATTGTGCTTGCGTGCGTAGGACACGAGATCCGCGAGGGTGAAGCCGTCGTGGGAGGCGACGTAATTGATCGAGGCCCAGGGCTTGCGGAAGCGGCGGTCGAAGGTGTCGCCGGATCCGGCGAGGCGTGCCGCGAGATCGCCGCGCCGGCCCGGCTCACGGCTCCAGAACCGCCGCACGCCGTCTCGGAAAGCATCGTTCCATTCCGCGAAGCCCGGCGGCATGTAGCCGAGCTGGTAGCCGTCCGGCCCGATATCCCAGGGCTCGGCGATCAGCTTGCAGCGCGCGAGCACCGGATCCTGCCGCACCGCATCGAAAAAGCCGGCGCCGGGATCGAAGCCCGTGCCCTCCCGCCCCAGTGTGACCCCGAGATCGAAGCGGAAGCCGTCGATGCGAAAGGCGGTGGCCCAATAGCGCAGCGAATCCATCACCATCTGCAGCACGCGCGGATGGCTGAGATTGACCGTGTTTCCGCAGCCGGTGTCGTTGATGTAATAGCGCTCGTCACC